>JAYQBP010000025.1:0-19398 GCA_038137385.1 Opitutales bacterium
AGCTCAACAAGCCAAGCAAAACCACGAATACGACAAACGTGGAAACAAAAAATTTGGTTGGCATGCGGGCTACGTATAAAAGTGAAAAAGCAATGGGTGGGAATACCAAGGTCGACCCTAAATCTGGCTGTAAAAAAATCAAGAACATTGGCAAGGAAAAGCAGCCAGCTACTTTTAAGATTCCGCGCAATGAGTCCTGCATATCCCCAACCTTGGAGCGTGCGAGTAGACTCGCACCAAAAATCATTGTGGACCATTTGGCTACCTCTGATGGCTGAACCTTAAATAAACCAAAGTCGATCCATCTGCGGGCTCCGTATATCATCGGGCCTCCAAAGACTAAGAGAAGGCCAATTAAAACCGAAAAATAAATCAAGTGAGCATACCTCATCCATATTTGATAATGGATAAGCGAAACAACCATATAAATTGTGAAACCGATCACACACCATAAGATCTGCATTTTCCAATAATTTCCCCCACCATATGCCTGAGCCGAATGAATAAAAAGAACACTCATAACGCTCAAAACAAGTAGACACACAGGAGTGAGCCAGTCCCAAGAAAATTCGTTTGGAATGAGGGAATCTTTCTCTAGGGAATTGGTCCGGGTACTCATTCGGCAAGAAACTGATCTAGCAAACGCTCCCACTCCTCGATGGGATCCCCATGGAAATAGGGTTTCTGAGCACGAGCATACCAATAAGCAGCATTCCCTGAATCTCCCTCCAATCGGTGCAAATATGCATGTACCCAATCTCCCTCTAATGAGTTCGCATCTTGAGCAAGGTCATGGGCCGCATCCCAATTTCCTTTTTTGATCCACCACAATGCCTGAAGTTCAGTTCTTATTGCAGGCGGAGGTTTATCCTGCAATTGAACTGAGTCCAAAAAGAGATCTTTGTTCATACACTCCCCTTTCTTCTCCACCGCATACCTAGTGCGACCGTATACTGAAATTTTCTACGATGTTCACGGATTAGAAAAGGTAGGTTTTTTTCCTGCTCAAGTTCAAATTCAGGGCTGAGGAAATTTTTAAGTGCATTATCCGACCCCCCTTGATCCAACCAGTTACTTTGGGGGGTAAATTCCTCGAGCCAAGTAAAAGGGGTTGTGAGAAGCAATTGCCCTCCCGGTTTGACTAATTGAGGAAGTCGATTCAATAAAATTTTTGGATCAGGCAACCGACAGAGCAAATTCGCAGCGTGCACCAAGTCAAAAGACTCAAGATCCGTTCTTAAATCACACGCATCTCCCCGCTCAAAAGTTAAATTCTCTGGGGGATTAGAGATCTCAACTATTCCCTCTTTTAAGTGACAACCTTCCTCAAGATACTGATAGTTGAGCTTGCCACCTTTAAGAATAGTCCTCGCCGCACGAATGAACGATTCCGAATAATCGATTCCGATCACGCGGTTGGCAAGCTCGGCTAAGACAAAACTGCTTTTGCCCACCGCACATCCAAGATCTAAGGCTGAATGAACTGGAGCGTTGGTATCTACCAACTCCAACACACTACGGGAAGGAAACCCCAGGGCCTCCTTGGGTCCATCCGTCCAAGGAAACTGCTCCTTCGCATCCCCATAATGGAACAGTAAATATTCTCCAAGTAAGCGGTCTGATTCATAAACCTGACTTACTTCTCCCAACGAATCAATTGGGGTCATCCCAAAGATAAACTATTAAAAGATGACTTCAGACTTGGGTAGAGGTTTCGGTATACCTGATAATTTTTTTGGTATTTCTCACAGTTTACGCCCACTGGGATTTGTTCTGTTTCCTGAACCCAACTCCTGGATGCCTCCTCAACCGTAGCCATTCTTTCACAACCCACGGAAGCTAAAAGGGCAGCACCGTAAGCCGCTCCCTCGGTCGCGTTGACCATGCAGCAGGGGGTTTCAAATATGTCGGATAACATTTGCTTCCAAAGGGCAGACCTAGCTCCGCCTCCTGAGAGAATTACTTTTTCTGGCAGAACACCCAGTGTTTGCATCAGAGAAAGTGAGTCTTTAAGCCCGTAGCTCACACCTTCCAGAACCGACCTGGAAAGATGAGACTTTCCATGCCTTAGGGTAAGGCCAATAAATGCACCACGGGCATGCGGATCAGGATAGGGAGTGCGTTCTCCTGAAAGATAGGGAAGAAAAACCAAACCCTCACATCCCGGTTCAACTTTCGCCGCTTCTTGGGTTAGCAGGTCATAAGCATTCCCTTCGCCAGCTTCCTCCCTTTTCTGTTCCTCACTGCCTAATCGATTTTTATACCATTGGAAAGACCCAGCGGCAGAAAGCATCACTCCCATTAAGTGCCACTTCCCGGGAACCGCATGACAAAAAGCGTGTAGTTTCCCCTCTGGTTCAATCCGGTATTCATCACTTTGAGCAAACACGACCCCACTGGTCCCTAGAGTTGCGGAAACCATCCCCTCCTCAACGATACCACAACCAACTGCTTGGGCAGCCTGATCCCCCCCACCCGCAATCACAGGTGTACCTGCGGGCAAACCGGTTAGGCTGCTGGCTTCGGAAGATATTCGAGTGGATGCAACAGTCGATTCGGTTAAGTCGGGCAACCATTCCATTGACCAGTTCATTGCGGAAAGAATTTCATCGGACCATTTTCTCTGACCAACATTGAGCAAAGATGTGCCGGAAGCATCAGACATATCCGAGAAAAATTCACCAGTTAGCTTATACCTGATGTAATCCTTAGGAAGGAGCACCTTGGCAATTTTAGCAAAAACTTCGGGCTCATTTTTCTCGATCCATTTTAACTTGGGGGCGGTGAACCCAGCTAAAATCGGATTTCCTGTGATTCGTAAAACCTCGGACTCGCCAATCACTTCGGTCATTTCCTCACACTCACGAAATGAACGCTGGTCGTTCCACATTATACATGGGCGAAGAGGATTCCCCTTGGCGTCCAGTAAGACCAATCCATGCATTTGCCCCGTTAGCCCAATCCCTGTAATCGATTGAGGCTCTTCTGTCGCCAATAATTCTTTTAATGCTTGGCAAGTGGCGTCCCACCATACCCTAGGGTCAGTCTCTGCCTGAAGTGGAGCCGGTGTTTGAAATGAATATTCCGGATTACTGGAGGCAAGAACCTTGCCATCCATATCCACCAGTAATGCCTTAATTGAAGAAGTGCCAACATCGATGCCAATAAAACTCATAACTTCACTATCAAAAGTACCTATCTGCACTTGGCAACCGCAATGAAAGTTATCTAAGAATCAATCCACACTTGCCTTAACGAGAGTGGATAAAATATCAGTCTTATCATGCAGACCATTCCAAATTCTAAAAAGGCACCCTCTAATGATCTACGCATTCATTACTGTCCAGCTTGTGGATGGATGTTGCGGGCGAGTTGGCTAGCCCAAGAAATACTTTCCACCTTTAATAATGAAGTAAGTTCGGTATCCTTGGTTCCTGCCAGGGAAGAAGCTGGCCTTTTTGAAATATGGGTGAACCAAAACAGGGTTTGGTGCAGAAAACAAGACCAAGGGTTTCCCCAACCCAAGGAGTTAAAGCAAAGAATCCGCGATTTGATTTGCCCAGACCGCAGGCTCGGCCATTCAGATAAAAAGGCTTAGGTCTTGGATAAGGATTGTTTTTGGCTAACCCTCTTTTTCAAATACTCATCCCCAATAACCCCCAGTAGAATAACTAACCCAAGGATTCCAAATTCCAGGTGGGTGGATATACCAACCATATTGATCGAATTGTAAATGAGTCGAATGACGGCCGCTGCAATCACTACTCCGAGAACCGATCCCTCACCACCTCGCAAACTACAACCACCGAGGACGGCCGCTGCAATCGCATAAAGTTCATAAAATTCACCGGTCTGTGCGGGTTGTACCGAATCCAATTCAAAAGCAAAAAGTATACCGGCAATCCCAGCGAAAAGAGAGCACAACACATAGGCAATGATCTTCATTCGATCGGTATCAATTCCACTGTAACGGGTACCCTCTTCATTATTTCCCAAGGCAAAAAGATAACGCCCCCAGATGGTCCGCCTTAAGAAAACAGCTGCCGCTAAAGCGAGAACTAATAAAAAAAGTGCTGGAGTAGGTAAATTAAAGGAACCGATTGCAATTTTCCCGCTGAAGATAAAATCAAGGCCATAGATCTGCTCAATATTTACATACCCTGGATCCCCCTCAAGAGGTATGGGTCCAATCGACTGATTATCAGTTAACCACCTGCCCAGACTGCGGTAAACCAACAATCCACAAAGAGTGACCACAAAGGGTTGCACCTTGGCTTTGGTAATTAAAAGCCCGTGGACCAAACCAATCCCCAATGAAAGTATGAGGGTAATGCCGATAGCACTCCAGGGATCCATTCCTTCCAACTTCAAACAAATGGAAAGAACAACGGAGACCAATCCGACCACCGACCCGATCGAAAGATCAATCCCCCCAGTAATGATCACAAAAGCTACCCCCAAACTCATTATGGCATACAAGCTCGACCACTTGATGAGGTTTTGCATATTGTATGCATTGAGGAATTTAGGGTTTATCATAGCAGTGACTACGAAGATAGCCACCAAGAGAATAAAAATGCCCAGTATGTTTTTTTTCATCCTTGATATAGGTTTTATGCTACCTGCAAAGTGCCGGTAGCTAGATTCATGATCGCCTTATCGCTTAATTCTTTTTGCTTAAGTTCCCCAGAAATTTTGCCCTCGTGCATAACATAAGTACGATCCGACATACCCAAAACTTCCTCCATTTCACTGGAAACGAAAAGGATGGCCATCCCCTCACCCGCAAGTTTCTCCATGAGTTTATAAATTTCTCTTTTGGCACCGATATCGATTCCACGGGTTGGTTCATCCAGTAGCAACAACTTTGGTTTCATCGCCAACCATTTCCCTAAAACAATTTTCTGTTGATTTCCGCCCGATAAAAACCGGGCTTTCTGCTCATTATTAGGTGTTTTAATCTTCATGGATTCAACCGACTGCTTAGTCACCCGATCTTCCATTTTATGATTAAGCCAACCCACCGAAGCATCTCTTTGCAAACAGGGTAAACTACAATTTTCCCGCACGGACAACGGCAGCACAAGCCCATGCTCTTTTCTGTTTTCTGGGGCAAGGGCAATTCCTGATCTAATGGCTGCCTGCGGGGATCGAATATTTTTTACCTCCCCATCAATTTCAATGGTGCCGCTTAGGGCGGGAGTCACTCCAAAGATTGTTTGCAATAACTCAGTTCTGCCCGCCCCAACCAACCCAGCAATGCCAACAATCTCACCCGCATGAACCTCTAATGAAAGAGGATAATCGGGGAAAGATGGACAACATAGCCCCTTGACCGAAAGAATATTCTTTTGTGGTTGGTGCCTTTTACGATCGTAGAACTCACTCAATTCCCGCCCAACCATCAAACTAACCATATTGGGGTGATTAATCTGGTCTTTTTTTAACTCCCCAGCATTTTCTCCATCCCGAAAAACAGTCACCCGATCCGCCAGTTCTTTCACTTCACCAAGACGATGTGATATATAAATAACACTGATCCCCTTAGACCGGAGGTTTTTAACTACACCGAAAAGGGTCTCTGTTTCCTTTTGCGAAAGGCTACTCGTCGGCTCGTCCATAATTAAAACACGGGCATTACAAGAAAGAGCTTTGGCAATTTCTATCAACTGTTGCTTTCCTATTGGTAAGGAACCTGCCAAGGTCTCGACGGGTAAATTCAGCCCCACCTTAGACAGAAACTTTTCGGTCTGGCTTCTCATCTCCACATCGTCAATCAGTCCTCTTCGCGTAGGTTCTCTACCCAGAAAAATATTGGCTGCAAGATCCAGATTTCCACACAAATTAAGCTCCTGATGAATGAGGGCAATCCCCTGCTCCATCGCTTCATTGACATTCCTGAACTGGACATTTTTCCCATCAACTTGGTAGTGCCCTTCGTCGGCCGGTTGCACACCGGCAAGAATCTTCATCAGCGTGCTTTTACCGGCTCCATTTTCACCAATTAGGGCAAGAACTTCCCCTTTTTCAAGGGAAAGAGAAACTCCCCTAAGGGCTAGAACCCCTGGAAAACTCTTTCTTAAACCTGATACTTTAAGCAACGGGATGGAATTGGCTTCACTCAATGTTGTTTCCCTAATTGCGTCATTTCTTTCTTTTTTGTCCAGAACTCTTCGATATTGGATTGATCGACCACAAGAAAAGGAAGTTCAAAGTATTGATCGTCGGGGCGTTTGCCCTCATATATTGCCTTGAGCATTTTGATCGACTCATAACCATATTTCCATGGCTGTTGACTGATGGTACCGTGCGCATGACCTTCGGAAATTGCCTTGAGTAAAGCGTCCTGCTCGTCAAATCCACAAACCTTGATCTGACCAAGCTTATTCGCCTCCTTAATCGCATCGATACAGGCAGGAGGGTTGTAAGCAAACAGCCCAACCATACACTTCAAGTTTTTATACTTGGTCATTGAATCCTCCGCATTACTCTTAGCCTTGGCTTTATCAAAATTGTCGGTGCGTGTATCAAGAATAACATATTTAGATCCTTCTGCGGAAAGATTGGTTCGGTCAACTGGATCAAACTTTACATCGGCAAGTTCTTGAGAAGGACGGTTAAGTAATTCATCAATCACCCCCTGCCGACGTTGCCGGGCATTTAGTTGCTCCAAGCGGCCGACAAAAATCACCACTTCTCCACCCTCAGGTATGGCTGACTTGACCAGTTTGCCAAGGGACCTTCCTGCTTTGTAGTTATTGGTTCCTATGTAGACCAATCGGTCACTTTTGGGAGCATCTGCATCCTGCGTAATCAGAATGGTATTCTGACCCACCTCGTTAAGAAAGGGTGTTTGATTATCTGCATCGATCGGACTGACCGCTATACCATCCACCCCCTTAGCAAGTAAGGCTTCCATCATCCTCTTCTGGTCAACCACCCCTTTGGGGGGCATCAACACTTCGCAATTCACTTCAAACTCTTTTTCTGCAATTCGCACACCAGCGGCACACAAATCCCAAAATGGGTCGATCCCATTCGTCACATAGGCGAAAGTCGGTGAGCTCGACTGCCCTGAGACCGTATCCGTATCCCCTTGACCACAACTGGAAAGAAAGAGAAGTGAAGTACCTAGAGAAAGGAATGTGAAGACTTTTTGAATATTCATAGTATTAATTTATGTGGGTGAGCGTATTAACGGCCCAGGATTACCAGGGGGTGCGTCCCCCATTCACGCAGAGGGTTTGTCCAGTTACGAAAGAGGCTTCCTCCGAAGCAAAATACCTGACCGCATTTCCAACATCACTTGGGGTACCCCATCTACCCATAGGAATGGCATTTAAATAAGCATCCTTATCCTCTTGGGGATCGTTGATATGACGATCGGTCGGAATCCATCCCGGGGCAACCGTATTTACAGTGATTCCTGTGGATGCCAATTCAACCGCTAAACTACGACTCCATCCAATCTGGCCTCCCTTGGCGGCGACATAAGCGGTAAATTGGGGCACAGAAGCATGAAAAACTTCACTGGTTATATTCACAATGCGACCCCAATTGCGCCTTTTCATCCCTGGTAAGGTAGCCTGAGCCAACAGGAAGGGACTGAGCACAAAAAAATCATACATTTCCCTGTAAAAATCAGCGTCGTATTCTTCTATGGGCTTTTGTGGCTGGGGACCCGTTGCGTTGGGTACCAAAATATCGACAGAGCCAAATTTCTCTTCCACGGCCTCAACCATAGCGGCAACCTGGGACTGGTCGGTCACATCGGCTCGAATCAGCATTACATGAGCACCTTTGGATTGTAGATGTTCACGGGCTTTCTCTGCCACTTCCCGATTACCATAATAATTTAGGGCAATTTTTGAGCCACCATCCGCCAAACTCTGAGCGATCCCCAAACCGAGACCCCGGGTGCTTCCAGTAATTAAAGAAACCTTATCTTTTAATGAATATGACATGGTTCAATTTTATTAGGCTGTATGATTTGATATTTCAAACGGATTTCAGGTATCAAAAATGTTTATTGATCACTTCGGTATGGATAAGCGGGTAAGCCTTGAGCACCCAAGCCATCGACGACAAAAACAGAGCCTGCATTGGGCTCTTCTATAGTTTTGTGAATGCCCGTGGTGACGAAGAGCCTGTCCATACGATCTCCGCCAAAAGCACATGCAGTGGTTTCTACACAAGGAAAGTCAATCTTGTTGACCAATTTCCCATCTTTTGGATTTACGCAAACGACTGCTCCTCCATGGCACATAGCCACCCAGAGTAAACCATCGGAATCGATCGTCATTCCATCCGGTGAGCCATCCACATCTATGTCTTTGAAATCAACAGCAATTCTAGCATTAGAGATATCTCCACTCGAACGGTCATACTGATAAACCATGACCTTTTGGCTGGGAGTATCAATGTAGTACATCGCTTGGAGGGAATCATTCCAGCAGATACCATTGGAATTGGTAACATCAGTTATTTTCAGATGAACCTTCCCGTATTCATCCAGTTGATATAAATTCGCATCGCCTGGTTTCTTGACCGTACTTATCGTCCCTGCCCAAAATCTGCCTGCAGGATCGCACTTCCCATCATTAAATCGATTATCCGGTCTTTTATCCGCTTCTGGATCGGCGAGGTTCTGTTTCTGCCCTGTGTCCGGATTAAAACGATAAATCCCAGAATCCCCCGCACAGAGCAAATCGCCCGATTCAGAAGGCACAACCGTCCCGATTCTTTCCCCCATATCCCAAAAAGACTCTTCTCCACTTACTGGATTAAGCTTAACCAATGCATGTCCTTCAATATCGACATAGTATAAATGATCTTCCCAGTATATCGGGCCTTCACCCCACTTTGAAATGCGACTTCCTATGGTATAAATCGAAATATTTGTCATAAATTTTAAGCGTACTTTGTATCACTCAAAAGTTTGAGTCCTTCTTTGTCAGCATCTTTCAAAAAACGGACTGAAAAAAGAACATAGTAAATCATACGGAGATAACATAAATTAGTTATATTCAATATAATAGCTATCACACCCGATAGGAAGACCCGCACTTGACCATTGTATACCAATTATTGTCTTTGGATTGAACCTAAATTCGGTACATAACCAAGACTTATTGAAACCAAAATTGATCAAGAATTGCGAATTGTAAGAAAATTTAATTCCCGCAGAAGAATTATACTTTCTTTTCTAATTCGTAAGAATCTTTGGTGTCTTTAACCACCCACCCTGCTTTAATTATTTCTTCCCGAAGACGATCCGCTTCCGCCCAATCTTTGGAAGACTTTGCTACCCACCTAAGATTTGCTAAGGAGATCACCCCTGCGGGAGCAACCTCCGCTTCGGGTTGGGTGAAGTGAAAACCAAATAAATTTAAAACCGAGGCAAACCCATCTTGGATTTCCTTCATTTCTTCGCGGTCTAATGGAATCTTACCTTGTGAGATAGATTCAGAAATTTCTTTGACCTGACCAAATAATTTCCCCAAAGCGTCCGCCGTGTTTAAATCAGTAAGCATCGCTTTTTGGACCTCACTAAATGGACCGAAATTTTCAGACCCCAATGGATGGCTCGGTTGTTTCGGAAGCTCAATTTTCTGGGAAAAATCCTGCAACTTCTTCAATGCCTTTTGAGCCGCCTTTAGGGAGTCAAAGGTAAAATTAAGTGGCTGGCGGTAACTCCCCGACAGGAGAACATAACGCACCGTTTGAGCATCGTATCCCTTTTCCTGCAAATCAGATAAAGTATACAAATTACCAAGTGACTTACTCATCTTGGTACCCTCGACCATGAGATGGGTGATATGAAACCAATGGCGGGCAAAAGTTTTGTGGGTAACCGCTTCCACTTGGGCGATCTCATTTTCATGGTGAGGAAAAACAAGGTCTACTCCTCCAGAGTGTACATCAAAACTTTCTCCTAAGTGCTTAAGGCAAATCGCACTACACTCAATGTGCCAACCCGGCCGACCTTCACCCCAGGGAGAATTCCAATAGTTTTCCCCATCCTCTGGACGCCTAGCCTTCCACAAGGCAAAATCAGCCGCCGAATCTCGTTGATATTCATCTGAAGTCTCACGATCCCTGGAAGAAGTGGTGATTTCGCGATCGGCCAAACGAGAAAGTGCTCCGTACTTTTCAAAAGAATCGACTTTGAAATAAACCGATCCATCGGGGCCTTGATAAGCTTTGCCGCCATCGATCAGTCGCTGGATCAGGGCGATCTGCTCAGGAACATGTGCAACCGCAGAAGGTTGTACATGAGGAGGGAGGAGATTTAATAAGTGACAATCCTGATTAAAACGCTTGGTCCAGCGATCGGTGAAATCACCAAGGCTTACCCCCTCCTCCTGCGACTGACGAATCGTCTTATCGTCCACATCGGTAAGGTTTCGGGCATGATATGTTTTTTGCCCACATGTTTCGAGAGCCCGCCTAAAAACATCCTGCAAAACAAAAGTACGGAAGTTGCCGACATGAGCTGGCCCATAAACCGTTGGGCCACAGCAATAGAAACGAACGATCTTACCATCCATTGGAAAAACATCCTGAACCTCCCGGCTAAGGGTGTCGTAAAGTTTTAAAACCATAATTTCTTCAACCAGTTTATTGATTAGAGAACTCCGAAATCTGTATAGGCTTAATGTCCCACTTGGGGTTTTGTCCAAGGAATCGACAAGGGTTGTTATGAAAGATTTCTACGGCTTCCTGTAAGCTGTGACCTCTTTTGCGAAAGTCTACGATACACTCCTGCAAGGTAAAAGGATCACTGGGTCCCCAATCCGCGGATGAGTTGACCAACAATCTCTCCGTCGAATATTTTTCCAGAATATCGACGGCTCTTCTGGGGCTGCATTTGGTGACAGGGTATAGGGTCATTCCCGCCCAATATCCAGCATCCAAAACCCATTCAATCGTCTGCTCTTCCACATGATCAATCCAAATCCTATCTGGATTTACATCCATCCCAGCGAGAACCTCAAGAACCGTCTTTGTACCATGAGCTTTATCTGAAAGATGTGGAGTGTGAATCAAAACGAGTTGATCGTGCTTTATTGCCAATTCCACATGGGCTTCTAATCCAGCAATCTCATTGGGGGTTGACTTGTGCAAACCCGTCTCACCTATTCCGAGACAATTTGGTTTGTCGAGGAACTCAGGCATTTGGCGGAGCACTTCGTTGGTGAGTTCCACATTCTCGGCTTCCTTAGGATTGACCGCCACCCAGCAAAAATGCCTGATGCCAAAATCGGCAGCACGGGTGGGTTCAAATTCGGAAATCTGGGCAAAGTAATCGATAAAAGTCTCGGGATGCCTACGATCAAACCCGGCCCAGAAAGCAGGCTCACACACCGCAACAACTCCTGACATGGCCATACGCTCATAGTCTTGGGCGGTCCGGGCAATGGCATGATAATGAGGTTGAATTATTTGCATCAGTTTAAAAGCAATTAGTTGATTTTGGAAAAATGTTCGAGCAATTGAGCCGCCCGATTGGACTCAGTATGATCGTCTTTTGCAAGCAATTGCATAGCAGTTTTGAGAACATGCAATCGACTCTCGTCTTCTGCACTTTTTCCCGCTCGCTTGACCGCTTCGTCGTATCGGTCAAGGAGAGCAGCAACCTCGAGCAGATCGCGGCGTGCTTCCAAATAGTAGGTATCGAGTGTTTGCTTGGGTGTTAGCATGGTATGGGAGGGTATTGGAACAGACCAGAACTATAAAATTCTAAGCGGAAGGAATCAATGAAGAGTGATGGTGAAGAATCTTGGGGTTGCTAGTTTCATCTGCCAAAAATGAATATCTTGCCGGAAATTCTTGGCGATTTCCTCCATCGCTGTGAAAGAAGGTGTAGGTTCCTGTGTAAAGGTAGAGTTCGTTACTAAGCTTATCACAGCGTGCACCCTCTGTATCAAAAGAAACTCCCGATCCAGGACGCGAGGTAAAGCCTTCAAAGTAAGCACGAATACCAGTAGAGTTATCCACTGGGATGGCAGCAAAAGTCGCCAGCAAGCGAGCATTCTCTGAGTATAAAGCACAAATCTCATCCACTTTACCGGCGTTAACAAAATCATTCCAAATCTCTGTTAGGTGTTTCATGAAGCGTAAAATGTAATTTAAAAGTAAGGCTGGAGTGCACTCAACTTCATTAGGGAGAAAATATGATTTTAAATTTTTATGTTAGATGCTTTTCCCAAACATCCTTTTTGAAACCCTGCAAAATCAAATCTTTTCCAACAAGGATGGGACGTTTGTTCAAATTCCCTCTTGTCGTTAAAAGACCC
Organism: Opitutales bacterium; assembly: GCA_038137385.1. Taxonomy (GTDB): domain Bacteria; phylum Verrucomicrobiota; class Verrucomicrobiia; order Opitutales; family Seribacteraceae; genus Chordibacter. Next base: position 12,300 of record JAYQBP010000025.1, read on the forward strand.
AGTGCTTGATCCGTCGACAAATTAGGCAATAATTCTTTTACTGAAGGGTCACGATAGTCCTTACTGGAAGTATTAAATAATTTTTTCAAGTTTCCTTCATGAAAACCAAGCAATTGTTTCAGCTCTTTACGAGAAGGCGGTTGTTCCCGAATAGGAAGCCTCTCATAAGTGTAACCTTTTGCATCCAACCATTTTCGGGCATTTGTGCAGGTTGAGCACTTTTCGTATTCGTAAAATTTGAATTTCATTGGATAAATGATGATAGCATTATAGGTATTTGTATTTTCTATCAAAATTTTCCTTTGCTTCAATTCTACAATGTCCAAACCTCGACGAACTATCTGGCAACTTGTCACCCTGCTTGCTTTTTCTTCATGTATACCGGAACAATCTCCTTCGGAAGAAATCTCCACAACCCACCAACCATCGATGCAAGTTTTGCAAAAAACTCTTGATAACGGCTTGACCGTTTACCTTAGTCCAAACGCCGAAGAACCAAGATTCTACGCAGAGATAGTTACCCGAGCAGGGAGCAAACACGACCCCGCGTCCAATACTGGCCTCGCGCATTACCTAGAGCACTTGCTCTTCAAAGGAACACGCTCATTTGGCACTGAAAGTTTCATCGATGAAGAACCCCTACTCCAACAAATCGCTTCGCTTTACGAAAAAAGGGCTCACGAGAAAAATGAATCCAAGCGATCAGAGATTTATCGACAAATAAATACTCTTTCCGCCCAAGCCTCTAAGTTCGCTATTCCTAACGAAATGGACCGTGCATATAGCGACATGGGAGCCAAAGGACTTAATGCCCATACTTGGCATGAAGAAACGGTTTACAAAGTAGACTTACCTTGTAACCGATTGGAGCACTGGGCAAAAATCGAAAGCGAACGCTTCGATCAACCCGTATTCCGTCTCTTTCACACAGAATTGGAAACGGTTTACGAAGAAAAGAATAGAGCGATCGACAATAAACATCGACTGATCTACCGAGCAGTAAATAATCTTCTATTTAAAGTCCATCCATACGGTCAACAGTCGACTTTAGGAACCGTTGAACATTTAAAGAACCCATCTATTCGGGCCATTGAAGAGTTTTATGCCAAGCAATATGTCCCCGAAAATATGGCGATTTGTTTATCCGGTGACTTAGACCCAGAAAAAACATTCCAACTCATTGAAAAATATTTCTCATCCTGGAAAAGCCCCTCCCCTCTTCGACCCGAGCCTAAGTGGGAAGAAAAACCATTAAAGGGTCGTGAGTTTGTTCAAGTAGAATATCTGGGCGAAGAACAGGTGGTACTCGCTTTTCGAACCGCACCCCGCCACCACGAGGATTACCCAGCCCTACGGTTAATTGATATGATACTAGATAACTCCGTTGCCGGTCTCATTAATCTTGATTTGGTCGACAAACAAAAAGTTAGATCTGCTGGTTGTTACCCTCAAAATATGAACGACTATGGGGCTCATTTTCTTTATGGAATACCCAAAAAAGATCAAACACTCGAGGAGGTAGAGCAGTTACTCCTTCAACAAATTGAACGCATCAAACAAGGAGACTTTGATCTCTGGATTCTCGGTGCTGTGATTAACGACTTTAAAAAACGCCAAAAAGAGAATTATGAAAGAAATGACAAGAGGGTAGAGCTTATGAGAGATACCTTTTTAGCCTTTACCGATTGGGAGACCACTCTCAACGAGATCGCTGATTTGGAGAAACTTTCCAAAGAGGACATTATCCGTACTGCTCAAAAATATTATGGCATGGATTATGTGGTCGGTTTTCGAGTCGACGCACAACACGACTTACCCTCTATCGAAAAGCCACCTATTGACCCCCTCTCAATCGACCCGGATAAAGAATCCTCCTTCATGAAAGAAGTCAAAAAATTGCCTTTAAATCCTTTGCAACCCAAGTTCTTGAAGGAAGGCAGGGATTTTTCAGTACACTCGATTTCACCTGGCATTCGACTCATTCATTCTTTTAACCCTCTCAATGATTTGTTTAATTTGGAAGTAAGGATGGAAATGGGTTTCGACCATCAACCCCTCCTTTCCGCAGCCAAGAGAATGCTAGACCGGGCAGGTGCAGGCACCCTAGATTCCGAAAAATTAAAGGTTGAATGGTATCGACTCGGTACGGATTTCGCTTTTGGGGTTCAGGAACATTTTTCAAATTTTTCTATCAATGGTTTAGACGAGAACTTTGAAGCCTCTCTGAAACTTACCCAAGACCACTTACTTCTTCCAAACTCCACCGATGATATTTGGAATCTTACCAAAGGCATTATTCTTTCTGAAAGGGATGATGAACAAAAAGATCCTAATTCCCTCACTTACGCTCTCGCACACTTCCACCGGTACGGGGAGAATTCTCGTTATTTGAGAAGATCGTCGGATAGCGAATTGAATCAAACCTCAGTATCTGATCTTTCTGACATTCTTAAACAAGTCGTAAGTTCCCCCCGTTCTGTTTTATACTTTGGTCCAAAACCCCCTGCCCATGTTATTTCTCTAATCAAGGACACTTTTTTAGGTGAAGCACCCGCACATCATCCTTCAGCAAGTAAGCCAGATCGTTCGATCAACCCACCCACTAACCAAGTTTATTTCCTAAATAAAGAAATGGCACAGGCGCAAGTTAGGCTCGAGTTTTCATCTGGATTATTAGATGAGTCCATCACTCCGTCTGTTCAAATGTTTAATGAATATTTTGGTGGAGGCATGGCAGGTCTTGTTTTTCAAGAACTTCGCGAAGCTCGGGCACTGGCCTACTCTGCGTGGGCACGGTTCTTTACCCCCAGCAGGCAAGGTGAAGAAAATGTCCTAGTAGGATCCATAGGTTGCCAAGCAGATAAAACACTCGACGCAGTGAATGCATTTCTTGAACTCCTCAAGGACATGCCGATCAGCGAAAATCGTTGGTCCTCCGCACACACCTCTTTGCTAAGTACTTACCGAACCAACCCGATTTCATCCCGTGCTATACCCAGGTTTGTTTACGATGTGGATATTTTGGGCTTAAACATGGATCCTAGAGAGTCTCGTTTTCAACGATTAAAGAATTCGCAACCAAAAGACTTTGAAAATTTCTACATCGAGAAAATCCAGTCACGCCCAATTCTCTTTTCGATTGTCGGGGATTCCGAAAAGATTGATTTAAATGCCCTCGAAAAACTGGGTGACCTCACACGAGTCAAAGCTAAAGATTTGTTCCGAAGATAGCATTGATACTACTGTGCCCCCCTTGGGGCGTCGGGTATTTTCCCGTCTGAAGGGGGATATAAATCAGATGCACTCCCTAATGTTTCATTAAGTTTGTCCACGCTTGTATCGGTCGATTGTTCAGATGTGCAGGTTTTTTCTGCTTCCGGAATTTTAAGAACTTTTTTAAAAAAATTGAAAACTTTATCACATTCAGTCTTTTGGTCGTTTGGGTGATTGAGTTTAAGGATCAGTTTTTCACTCTTACCAGTTTCTAGTTCAGTCATAAAACAGTTACAACTGGCCTTATCTCCCTTTCCAGTAGGATATTCTACGACATCGATAATTCCAATTGGGTGACTCTTATTTTCCTTGTCGATGAGTTCCATCCTTAAAGACACCCGGTTTTTTTCAAAATTAAACATCCTCAGAGTGTTCACTTTTTGATGATTATGAGAGTTCAAAATAGCACCCATTCCCGTACGCAATGAGTTGATTATTTCTACAGCACGATTCATATCGGCCTACTATGATCTTTATTGTTAATGATCTAGCAATCGTAATTTATTCTCTGAACTTATGCCAATGCCTAGAAAATCATTTTAGATTTTCGTGAAGGATGTTGTTCCATGATCGGTGGAGTATCTAATTAATTTTGAAATAGTGGGAAAATAAAGTACCCCAATAAAAAAATATGAGTTTAATATCTATTTTTTTCGCAAATGCGATTGCATTGAAGAGTAAATTTCTATCCTTTTGAATACCCCTATGCTCCAAAAAACAAAAGAGGCTTCACCCGTACTATCAGAATACAGAATTTCATTTAAATTAGATGAACGGGTTACAATTTCCAGCAGACATTTTATGGCGTTCAATGCCCGTGATGCCCTTACCATGTTTGCCCACACTATGGTGAAATTACTATTCAACCGTAAATTTTATGAGAAGCGTGAATTTCTAATCACCAAGGAATTCGTACGGGTGCATGATAAATCATTTAATTCCCCACAATTTCAAATCGATGCGCATTCCACTTCTTTCAAAGAGTCCGCTCATAGCAATTCAGCACCCTCATCTCTCGAATCGATTGAATCGATTGTCATCGATATGAATCGAAGAATTGAGTTGGTAAGGTTTGAAGAATTCAACAAATGGGCAAATCGCTGGTATACTTTGAAGTTACCGCTTGAAGAGGTGCAAAGAAATTAGAAAATCAGTTCATTCATTAACCCTAATTTAGCCTCTTACCTGATATACCATATATCGTAATTGACGCTATTTATTCACTATAATATAAATATTCCCCTTGCTTGCGGGTCGGTAGCTCAATCGGTAGAGCAGTGGCCTTTTAAGCCATTGGTTCCGGGTTCGAGTCCCGGCCGGCCTACCAAGCGGATTCATCCGCACCCCCAAGCAAATCAGTAATTGGATGTACGATTCAATACCATCGATTCTATCGACCTCCAATCAACTTTTCCAGTCCCAAGCAAAGGGATCGATTTGACTTTAATACACTCCCTTGGAATCCAAAGATTGGGTATTCCTTTTTTCTGTAAGCCTGATTTTATTTGTTCGATCGTTAAATCAAGGGAGCTCAAAACCAAGAGTTTTTCTCCTTTCTGTTCATCCAGAGTAGCAACTACCACCAATTGGGGCTCATCACCCACCTGTAGATTCAGAACATCCATCAGTTCTTCTTCAATCCTACCGTGAGGAACCATCTCGCCTCCGATTTTTGAAAACCTTGACTCCCTACCCTCGATCCAGAGAAATCCATCTCGATCGACTCGGCCTAAATCACCGGTACGAAACCAACCATCTGAACTTAATACCCCCATCGATCGATCTGGATCATTCCAATACCCACTAAAAATGTTAGGTCCTTTAAAACAGAGTATGCCTCCTGTATCCAAACTGGTTTTTTTGCCCGTATGTGGATCGATAGTCCGGCATTCTATGCCCGCAAGGATCCGACCGACCGAACCATACTTTTTATGACTACCAACAAGGTTAAAAGAGATTGCAGGAGAAGTCTCAGTCAACCCATACCCCTCAAGGTATTCACAACCTACTTCGGTTTCCCACTTCTCAATCAAGTGCCTGGGACTTCTCTCCGCACCCGCAACGACATATTGGATACTCGATAACTCATCCTGATTGGCATATTTTAAATATCCTCGGAGAAAAGTAGGTGTGCCTAAGATAATATCCACGCCTTCACCTTTAATTGCCTTGATACTTAATTTACTATCCAAAGGACTGGGCGTACACACAAGAGTCATACCTCGTAGAGTCGAAAAAAGCATTCCTATAGAAAGACCAAAGCTATGAAACAGAGGTAAATTTAAAAGAACCTTATGTTTTGGTTTGAATAAATCTAATGCTAATATTTGTCGGCAATTGGCAAGAATGTTTGAGTGACTTAAAGGCACTCCCTTTGGGTTACCTGAACTTCCACTAGTAAATAACAATACGGCGGTTTCTTCTCCTCCTTGGAGTGCAACTTTGTGTTTTGCCCATACCCATTGGGGACGAATCAAGATCATTAAATAAGTGACCAAGATTTTTGGGGTTCTAGCTGAAATTTCCCTTAATGAATCATCAATCAAAATACGGTTTAAACCCCACGGGAAAGAGGAAAATTTTTCAACCATTCGAGAGGCGGTTATAATCGTTTTTATATTCGCCCGTTGGATTATTTCTTCATTTATATCACTGCCTAGAGTAAAATTAAGGTTCACCGGTATGCGACCGCTGAGAAATATCGATATATTGGCTAATATTCCGGCAAAGCTTGCAGGGAGTACAACCCCAATTCTTTTTTCCTTCGGGGTTCTTCTTCGTAATTCATCCGTAAATAGTAAAGCGAGTGACAAGGTAAGACCTCGGGAAAATTTCTTCTTCTTAGTCAGTCCATAATCACAGATAAATTCCCTAAAGGGTGCAGATCGGAGAGAATTAAATATTTCAGTTCCCAAATGACTCTTTCGAGAAAGATGCATTCTAGGAGTTTAAACCAAATGATTTGCCGTTGCCAACCCTGTAGAGGAGAACCTATTTTATTTAGTTCTAATAAGAGAAAGTTAACTACCTTGCTCTCTTTCGTCCTTAGTATTATTCCTAACTAAGGCTCAAAATTTTACAGATATGGCTAACAATAATGTTTTGATTTATGATACGACGCTGCGAGATGGCTCACAGGCCGAAGGCGTATCATTCACCGTTGCATCCAAACTTAGGGTAGCCCAAAAGCTCGATCAGTTCGGAGTCGATTACATTGAGGGAGGATGGCCCGGGAGCAACCCTCGGGATATGGCCTTTTTTGAACAAGCAGTTGACCTTAACCTTTCCCATGCAAAAATCGCAGCCTTTGGTTCAACACGACGGGCCCTCACACATGTGGAGGAAGATGCACAGGTTAAGTTACTCCTCGATGCGAACACTCCTGTGGTAACCATTTTTGGAAAATCTTGGCTCTTGCATGTGACAGATGTGCTCAGGACAACTCCGGAAGAAAATCTGCAAATGATTGAGGACACCGTTCGTTATCTCAAAGAAATGGGTAAGGAAGTGGTCTATGATGCGGAACATTTTTTTGATGGATTTGAGGATAACCAAGAGTATGCTCTATCCTCCTTGGCCGCAGCAGCTCGGGGAGGGGCTGACTTCTTAACACTTTGTGAAACCAATGGTGGGAAATTAGTTACCCCTTTCCACGCGGCCACCAAAACCGTGGTGGAACGCTTCCCTGAATCCAAAATTGGGGTCCATTGTCATAACGATACCGGGGTGGGTGTTGCCGTGAGCCTAACTGGAGTGGAAGCTGGGGCCGTGATGATTCAAGGCACCATGAATGGCTATGGGGAAAGAAACGGAAATGCCAACCTGA
>JAYQBP010000026.1:0-8348 GCA_038137385.1 Opitutales bacterium
GAGAGATGTAAACCAACTGCCCGCAAATGCGAGCATGTAATATTATTGTTTATGCCCTATGAAAAAATCCAACTACAGTCCCGCCCCAAGTTCCGTACATTGCGTCATTATGGGAGGAGGTCGGGGCACCCGTCTTTATCCCCTTACCAAACTACGTTGTAAGCCAGCTGTTCCTCTCGGGGGGAAATATCGCTTGGTTGATATTCCGATAAGTAATTGCATAAATTCCGGGTATAACCAGATATACTTGCTTAGCCAATTCAACACGGAGTCCTTGCATCGCCATGTTACCGATGCCTACAGGTTTGATCGTTTCGGTCGGGGATATGTGGAAATTTTATCGGCCGAGCAGACTGAGTACGGGGATAATTGGTACCAAGGAACTGCTGATGCAGTGCGTAGAAATATGATCCATTTTCATGCCAAACCACAGGATATATTCGTGATTCTTTCTGGAGATCAACTCTATCGTATGGACTTCTCGAAAATGGTGGAGGAACATTTGCAAAGAGGAGCCGATGTTACAGTTGCGGCCAAGCCTGTGCCGACTAGGGAGGCTTCTGGCCTAGGCTTGTTACGGGTAGGAGAAGATTCCAAGATAGTTGATTTTGTGGAGAAACCAACGGATCCTGACATCATTGCCCGTCTGGTTCCCCCTGAGTTAAAAGCAAAGGGTAATGAAGGGGATCGGTGCCTTGCTTCGATGGGCATCTATGTATTTAACGCTCCAGCAATGGAGGAGGCATTGAGTGGAGATGCAACTGATTTTGGAAAAGAGATTATACCTTCTTTGGTGGATAAAAAGGATATCCGCTGCCATATTTTCGATGATTATTGGGAAGATATCGGAACCGTAAAAGCATTTTTTGATGCTAATTTGCAATTAACCGATGAAGTCCCCGATTTCGACTTTTATGAGGGGGAAAGACCGATTTACAATCGCCCAGATATTCTCCCTACTGCAAAATTGGGAAAGTGCTCGGTGACTCGCACGACGATTGCTTCTGGGAGCATGATCGGTGAGTCGGCCTTAAATCGTTGTGTATTAGCTGAGAGATCGATTATTGGTCAGGGGTGCCATTTGGAAAGTGTGGTCATGATGGGTGCAGATTACTACGATGATCATGAAAAATCTAATCTTCCATCGATTGGGGTAGGGGATGGTGCCCAAATACAGGATGCGATCATTGACAAAAATGCAAGAATTGGAAAAAATGTATTTCTTAGCCCCAAAGGAATGGAAGAAGGATGGGCGGATAAAGGCGAAAATGTTTATATCCGTGATGGAATCGTAATTGTTACCAAAAATGGGGTAGTTGCCGACGGAGTTAAAATTGGTAATTCTTAATGAAATTCGTTTTGCCTTGAGTATCTGGGGTTGATTCGACTAATCAAACCCCTGTTATGAGTATCCCAGAAAATTTAAGATATACTTCAGATCACGAGTGGGTCAGTTCTTCGGGCGATGAATGTTTGATTGGTATAACCGATCATGCACAAGACAGTCTGGGTGATGTGACCTTTGTTGAATTACCTGAGGTAGGCACTCATTTTGAAGAAAAGGCAGTTTTTGGTGTGGTTGAATCCGTCAAGGCTGCATCCGACCTTTATATGCCCGTGTCTGGGGAGGTCATTGAGATCAATGATGAACTCAATGATGCTCCGGAAAAAGTGAATTCTGATCCCTATGGAGAAGGTTGGATGATTAAAGTACGACCGGACTCTTCTGCATCTATAATGTCGCTTTTGGATTCTCATGCTTACGCCAAAGAAATAAGCGACTGATCTCCCTTTAAATTAAGTACAAAAACCTCTTGCGAAAAGAGGTTGTATTCGGGTAATCTTTTATTTGATGTCCTGCCCTGTTCCCTGTTTTAAACTTTTTGGAGGTTTTAAACTTCCATCTTGGTTTGTTGCATTTTTTTGTTCTATCCTCTATTTTCTTGCCCCCCATTTTCTCTCGGCCAAAAAGATTTCTCCCAGCGTTATTGTTGCCTCGATTGAAGGAGAAGTAACTTCGCTCAATATGGTGGATGACTTTAAGGTAACGATGGGTCCATCAAGTGTTGGGAAAAAAGTAAATCCCAAAACCATTCTTAGTACGGGTAAAACAGGAAAAGTCGCCCTTTTATTTTCCAATGGTACTCTAATTACGATCAAGCCTGGCAGCCGGTTTTACTTAAGAACTTTCAAACAACTTGAGGGAATTGTTACGGGTGCTGTGGATCCAGGTAAACTGGAAGAAGAACCCACTCAATCTGAGTTGTCCGGTCACCTGGATTACGGAGATTTAGTTTGTAAAGCCCCCAAGCTCAAAAAAGGCTCTTCGATGAAGTTAACCAGTCCGCTTGGGGTAGCTGGTATCCGGGGAACCATGTTTCAACTTATGGCAGTCAGAAATTCAGTCACTGGGGATATCATGGGAGGTGTGAATCTGATTTCGGGTGATATTGATTTTACGGATACCGGGGGCAATATGGTCACCCTTCTATCTGGTCAATCCATTCAACTTGCCACGAGCAAGCTAGGTGAGCCTGTTGCAAGCAAGACTGGGGAATTGGTTGATTTGAGTTCTACTTATGGTCCTGCATTAACGGACGGGTTTGCACCTCCGACCCCAGAATCGATTTTCCCCAGTTTATCTGAATCCAGTTCCTCAGACGAAGATTCAGAGTCCGAGGATGAATTCTCCGAATCCTCGGATCAGGGTGGGGTTGCTTCTTCTGGTTCTAATTTCGATTTTATACACCAGATGGCTACGGAAATATTTTTTGAGATCGAACAAGCCGAAAGTAGTTCTTCTGAATTCTCATTCGAGTCGATGGCGATCGCCCCAACGGTTGAAATTCCAACTCCGGAATCCGAAGCACCCACAGCTCCAGCATCGGTTACCGGGGAAACTCTGGCCGGAGGCGATTTAGAGTTTTTTCAAGGAGGTTATCCTGAGATTGCACTTCTTGGAGAAAATTCTACGACGGATCCCCTTTTTAAAGTGTACGAAAATGGGGCTAGAATTGAGGTTGAAATGAGAGACCCCTCAGAAGGACTCACTTGGAGAAAGCTTGATCCATGGGTGGAAGCCAAAGATTTCCTCGGACAAAGCATTACTAACGGTGTGCAAATTTCAGGAGCACCCAAGATTAATGTTAAGAATGGAAATGCGGGAAGTTATGAAGTTTCCTATTCCGTTAAAGATTTACGGGGTCTTAGTGCCCTTGTTTTTCGGCAAGTGGATGTCCTTGCAACGCCTCCCATAATTGAAATTTCGGACCTTTCCCCATCTTTTCCTTGGAATGAGGTTGATTTGGATAACGATGGCTTACCTTATGATTCCTTCTATCAATGGCTCGATCAAAGTGTGAATGTTGTGGATATAGCTGGGAACCAACTACCTTACTCTATTGATCAGGTTCCCGGAACTTATTCTTTGTCAGGATTTTATGATTTTTCTAAAGTTGGCGTTTATCATGATTTGCACATCGTTGCGACTGATTGGCGGGGGGTCGAATCTGAGTCAGAGGCTTTTTCTTTTACTATTTCCACACCCAATGACTTACCCTCATTATCTGTCTCTGCTTTCTTTTCGAGTTTTGAACCTCTTGGTGCAGAAGAAGGGGTCATCGAATATGGAGATCCATTGGGAGAGTTTGAGAATTGGCTCGAAAGTGCAACGGCGGTCGATGCCCTAGGTAATCGATTAACGGTTACCCCAAAAATACTTGGTAGTATTGACATCATCCCATCTGAGATCGTTAATATTTGGCCTGGTGAATCAGCTGAATACTCCGTAGTTTTCGAGGTGATAGATCCGCGTTGGGAACAAACTGGATCTGACCCAAATTTAAAGGATGAACTTACTCAATATTCGAAATCATTTGGTATTCGGGTGATTGCGACGCCTCCCAAGATTGAATTGACTTTCCATAACGCTAGACCTGGGCTTGAAATAACTCCAGATTTTGATGAACTCAGCTACCTAGTACGATCTCAATACAATGAGGAATTATTTCCTGATGATGGCCCCTTCTCCATAAGTCCCGACCCCGGTGAAGAGCAAAGAGAAGATGGAAAAATTTATTACTCAGCCTTTGCTTATGATGGATTTGGGGCTGAGATTACGGAGTTTGTTGAGGTGGATAACCTTGAGTTAATCGATGATGAAGTTCTCAATGAAGATACAACCCTTTATATTTCCGTGGATGATAAATCGATTCGTGGACTTTCTCAAGGTGCTATTTCTTCGCTTTCCACGAAGGTCAAGATTGTTGATGTCCTATCCCCGCTTCTTCAATTAGTTGACCAAGACGATCCGGTTGAGGGAATTATGCCTGAAATCACGCTTTTGAGTGGATCCCTTGCTAAACAAGTTACAGGAAATTCGGATTCTCAATTTTACTTTCCTGATGCAGGATTGGAAATTTTTGATAACTACTACACGGCAGATGAAATTATTGACCACAACGATATCAGCATAATTAACCAGTACATATTCGATTATTTCTATGACGCGGATACGGTTGAATATAATGAGGTTTGGGAGTTTCCTTCCCGTTCCTTAGATATTTCCAAGGCAGGCAATTACGAAATTTCTTACCTTTTTAATGATCCTTCGGGAAATCTTTCAAGAAATTATCATGACCCATCTTCTTCAACATTGACTCGTCAGGTTACCGTTGAAGATACCCGTGAACCTGTGGTGAAGTTATATGGGTCCAACCCTTTGTATGTTGATATCGAGTCGATCCTAAATGAAGAAAGTCGTTACTCTGATCCTGGAGCATATGCGATTGAGAATTTATTCGTCTCAGGGAAGGGCCTTTTTGATTGGGATACCGAAGATGAGGAACTTGCTTGGTCCGTTTCTTACGAATTATGCAATGATTTAGAAAATGATACCTACGATCCTAGGGTTGTTTCTAGTGAAGATCAAATCGCTCAAACTATCCAAAGTTTTATTGATGATCCATCCTCCGTTCCACTAGAGGTAATTCGTTACCGAGTTAACTACTCCCTGACTGATCAATCTGGCAATGTTGGAGAAGCCAATCGAACCATTGAATTGCGTGGCTCGCCTAATAAATTCCCGCACATTAACTTTTCTTTTGATGAGAATGGTGTTCCTAGCAGTTCCAATATTATTGGGCAAATTGCCTACCTTGATGAAGCAACTCCTTGGGTAGTTGAAGTTGGCGTAAATCAATTCAGCACAGTTCCCGATGCTGATGTTTACGACCTTCTTGCAAGTGGAGTGAAAGAAGATGTGCAGTACAGTACCGAAATATTATTTCTTGATGAATCCAACTCTTCATTAACCAAACCCACCCTTGCCAACGACCTTTCTTTCTATTTATCTAAAGTTAACTACTGGAGTGATAACCAGAGCAAACCACACTATGTTCTTTTTGATGAACAGAGTGAGTCATACGATGTTCATGAGAAAGGTTTATCCTCGGAGTGGCGAAGGGTAGTCATTCGCTACACATCTGTAGAAAATGGCTTTGGCAATAAATCGGTTCGAGATCTTGAGGTCCGATTGCAGGATACTACAAGACCTGTAATTTCTTTGACCAATAGTACAATAGATGATGTGGAAGTGGGGGCACCCTTTGATGACCCCGAAAACTTCCCTGATATTTCAGTCAATGATTCAGCTGATTCTCTTGTTGTTGTTGAGCATGAAATCAACATAGGTAACGAGGTGAATTCAACCTTTGAAGAACTTGGACTTCGAGGTTTTTGGGGAACGGGTACCTTTTCGATTACCTACTCGGCTGAAGACGAATTTGATAATGAAGCCTATGAGCAGCAGGTTACATTCGATGTAATCGATACAACTCCACCCCATGTCGCCTTAGTGAGTCATGGATTACTTTCTGCATTAAGTAGTAACAGCGTCTTTTCCGTTTCAAATGTCAACTTCTCAGGCACTATCCCTAGCGGGGTGGATCCATACACTATCTTTCAGGGTACCCCCGGTGATACAGGGATCAGAGATAAATTGATTGGTTTAAGCTATGATTCCAGTTCTCCCTACATTGCTCAAAAGGAAGATTCGGATACAGATATAAATCTGTATGCATCTGAATTTGTCTCTTTTGATGAAAATGAGGTCGAAAAAATTACTTTATCGGATAATTTTAATCGCTCTTATGCCTGGTATAGCCCGTGTAAAATTCTTTTATCGGATGGTACTGAAATTCAAGATCCCGGTGTCTTGGTTTATGAACCATCCAACGAAGACTTAACATTTAGCTCCATTATTGTCGCTGACTACTATGATCCGTCTAATCAGCAGATCCGTACTCTGAAAGTATCTGTTAGAGTAACTCAACAAAATGGATTAAGTACAATTTCAGGCGAAAGAACCTACACCTTTCTGGACGATTTGAAACCAACCATCACTCTGACTCCAGATACCGATTTAGCGGGCCCTTACATTTTGGTGGAAGCAGGTGAAACCTATTCAGACACCAATGGAACCTACTATTTTTGGGAAAACGGAGCCAAGGGTAACCTTGCCAGTCGAACCGTCACCGTTAATGACATTGTTGATGATCAGAATAATATTAATATCAATGTTCAAAGGTCTTATTTTGACGATGATAATGCGAGTGTGACCCTTGGATCTTTTGAAACTAATTTAGGTGAGATTTATAAAGTTAAATATGATGCACAAGATAGTGAGGGGAATGAGGCGGACCCTGTGTACCGATGGCTCATTGTACAGGATACGAAGGGACCCACCATCTCTTGGGATAATGTCTCTTCTTTCGAGATTAATTCATCCAATTCTTTGATCAATGATGAAAATTCAACCAAGAACCATATTCTACAATCACTTAATTTTTCTGCTACGGATCCAAACGGAGTTACACCAGATGCTGATCTAAGCCATGGCTCTGGAAACTGGGAAGTTTCCTTTTCGCCTGATTTTCAAACGGGCGAGATTTATCCACTTGATAGAACCGCTCCCGGTTACACGGTTACCGTCCGTGTAAAAGATAATGTCGGTAACTATAATTTATCCCCGATAACTTTTGAATTGAAGGTGGGAGATTATAATGCCCCGGTGATCACTTATATTGGTGCTGAAGAAATCCACGACTTCCTGCGCTATGGTTCCATCACCGGATCTTCTCCAGATCAACTTGCTTTTGCTGATCAAGATGACAGCCAAGTGTACGATTCAACCGGAGAATTTTCCAGTGGTGCCCATCGTTTAATCTTATCGGATTACAATTTCACCGATCCTGGAGTGTGGGCAGAAGATGAAAGTTTTGATTCCACTATCTACCCTGATCTTGATAATGATGGACAGGGTGAAAGCTATGCAATCAAACGAGTTACAAACGAGAGTGATATGCAGAACCCCTCCGAATCTGGAGTTATTTACGCCTACAGTTATCTTAATACGAATACTTTAGCTGGTTATCAAAGGAGCATTGAAGATGGTTTTCCTGCGAATGACCCAGGGCCAACTGAACCCAATGCCACCGTTATTCCAGATTTTGATAATGATGGTTCAAATGATATCATCGATGTTCATGAGGTAACCATCCAATATAGGGTAAAAGATGCTTGGGATAACCTTTCAGATATTAAAGAAAGACGAGTATATATTTATATCAGTAAGCAATATGCCAATAGTGCTTTTTATGCGACTCCGCTGTACACCAAGGATGGATCTGCCTTTACTGACCTTTATGATACAAATCGTACCACTTTTGGGCAAGCAAACCCCTTTTTATCTAGTTTACAAAAAGATTATGATGGAGATGGAGTAAGCGACTATTGGGAAAATATCTTTGGTACGCGGACTGATGACGCCTCAGATAAACCTTCTGCAGCGGACTTGGAAAACCCCCAAAATGCTATTTTCAAAAGCTTATCTCAAATCCCGCAAGTTCCTTAGTTAAGACCTAAGATAAGCAATAATTGGAGCATCAACTAATTATTTTAAGTGTTTTTAAAGATCTTCGAGAGAGTAGGTTGATGGGGAAATCTTATTGATCTGAAAAATTACAATTTTTCCTTTCCCTGCTGGACACATCTTTGCATGGGTGGGGATATCAACGATCCATTCGCTTTTATAATCGATGTACTTATATCGATCCGATCTGTAATCAAATTTCAATGAATTAATATCGAACCTTAACCTAATATTACGAAGGATTTTGGACTCAAATCGAAATATTATATGATATTAAGAATTTTGTTCGGCTTATTTAGTTTTTGGTCGGTAACGACGAGAACTTTATTCTATGCAGAAACTTATCGTTACGAAGGACCTCCAGGTTCTAAATATGTTTTTGGGGATGAATTTGATGGCCAGGAAATCAACTTTGAAA
>JAYQBP010000026.1:8358-11983 GCA_038137385.1 Opitutales bacterium
AAGATGGCCTGCTTATTTTTACCCCAAAAAAGGAGCCGGTTCCGGTACTTGGGCGTACCTGGTTAGCAGAAAAAACATTTAGTTATTCTTCTGGCGGACTTCATACCCGAAAAGGATATGAGTTACGCAATAATATGTATGTTGAACTGCGTTGTAAGTTACCCCAAAATAATGCGGGATATGGGGCATTTTGGACTATGTCCAGAAAAGCGGGTGATTGGGTGCCTGAAGACCTTCTTGAAATTGATATGTTTGAGTTTATCGCTGCACCAGAAAAAACCCGCTTATGGAGTGGCTTGTGGTGGCACGATTTTAAAGCAAATGAAATCTATGAAGGCATACCTTCAGATTGTTTAGTTAAACGCTCGGATGATCATTTTTTTATCAATCAACAGGTCTATAAAGCTCATTGGGGCCATGGGGGTAGAATTAAAGGTAATCAAGTCGATTTTTACGAATTTTTTACATTTGGATTACGGGTTACCAGAGATGAATTTACTTGGTACCTCGCTCAAGATGGGCCTGCATGGCGGTCGGAACCGTACTTTCATTTTGCAGGAGGTAAGGTAAAAAATCGTACCTATGGAAAGGTGCAGGAATTTGAGTGGGTACGAAAGGTTCCGCAAAACCTTCATGCCCAAGTAAACTTAAACTATGCCATGCGTAATGCAAAATGGGCTGGGGGTCCCGTGCAAGATTCCCAACTCCCATCTAAGATGTATGTAGATTATGTACGTTTTTTTAAACTACCCGAGGATTGAAGATCATATTTTGGACAAACCTCAACCCGAATATTTATCCTCAGTCGGCTCCTAATTTGGCTCACCTTTTAGGCCTAAGTGAAGGTTTTGCACTACCTGTAATTGAAAATGGTAGTGTTAAAGGAATTTTGCGTTCAAAGGGAGAGTATTGAATTGAGGTCAAAGATGACAATGGCTATGACGACAGATATCTTTCTTCCTAGCGAGGGAGTGGTCCAGCGAGAGGACAAGGATTCGATTCTTTTTTGCTTTGCTGTTTTAAGAAATGGGTAGTTGGTAATTGGGTATAAATAAGGAATTCTAACTTTGTTGGATATTCCCTAGAACTGAAGAAAAACCTTCTTGCTTTTTTTTAATCTTTTTCTGTGCTTTTTGAATCCAGCATCAACTTCCCACTTGTCGTTTTTGGCAATATGTCTGATAGTACGAACTCCTTCAATAACTACGCTGTTCTGTTTTTTATTCACTACTTTAGGCATGATTCAGATTATAGCCCAAGAGGTCGTGAGTGACAACGAACTGACAACGAAAAGCTCCGTCCCCATAGTTTAACGGATAAAACAGTGGTTTCCTAAACCGTAGATCGAGGTTCGATTCCTCGTGGGGACGCCAGTTAGGCATAGTGTCAAATTATGTGGAAAGCCTTTTAAACAAAGGGAATTTAACAATTTTTTATTACCAATATTTGGATGGGTTTCAAATTCTCTTAAATCGAAGACAAATGCATTAAGTGGCATAATTTTGAAAAAAGTGTCGGTAAAGTGTCGGCGATTTTAGGCGGGGGAGGGCTGCCAAATCAGTTCAGTCTCATTTTCTCATTAGAATCACACCCCGCACAAAACTTTTCGCTATAAGGGATATGTGTTACCTGATCCTAATAGTTCTAGAGGGGGCGTTGTGGGGTTTCGTTATAGGAAACCTCGGAAAGACGTATATCGGTCTTTTCTACTTTCCAATAAGGCGGAAAGACGATTGGTCAAAGTTTAAATTATCCGATGCAAATGGGGAAACGCTCAGGAGTAACTATTTTAATTTACATTTTAAATCGAAAGATTTTTTGGACCAGTTAGGATAGAAGTGTGGATAGTTGGATTAATGTTGTCTTAGCGGTGATTCCGCCGTTTCTACTTCTTTTTATCGGAAGTTTATCGAGGAAAATGGATTGGTTGGGAAAAGAGACAGACCGAACCTTATCCCGATTTATCATTTGTGTCCTTTACCCCTGCTTCATTGTTTACCATGTTCTTGGATCAAGTACACCAGTTAACTCGAGCGAAGTATGGTTGGCTTCGGTTTTTGGATTCTTTGCCATTGTGGCAGGCTTTGTTACTTCCCGATTAGTCTGTTATGTTTGCCAGATTGAAGATAAGGCAAAGCGTGCTTTTTGCTTTTGTTCAGGAATTTTCAATTATGGCTTTTTTGCAATCCCCGTGGCCTCTTTCTTTTTTGGAAGTGAATTGGTGGTAAAGATTATTCTGTTTAACTTAGGTGTTGAGGTGGCTATTTGGACGGTTGGTATTTTGATATTAACCTCTTCGAAACTGGAATTTCGAAAAATTATCAACCCACCTGCCGTATCCGTTGTAATCGCATTATGTTTACAGCAATTGGGTGGGAGGGATTTATTTCCTGAATTTCTTTGGGAGGTATTATCGATGATAGGAAATTGTTCGATTCCAATGGCCTTGATGATTATTGGTGCTAGCTTTTACGACCTTCTCATAGATTATCGTCCATCTGTAAAGTTTCGAGTTGAGTTAGGATCATTACTTACACGAGTACTGCTAGTTCCAACGTTATTCATTTTTTATGCTAGGTATGGTTGGATTCCCCAAGAAGTCAATTGGATGAGAGAGGTATTGGTTGTTCAAGCAGCCATGCCAGCTGGAGTATTTGCATTGGTGGTAGTAAGAAATTATGGAGAAGACACAAAAACGGGCCTCAGAAGCATAATGGCCACCATGTTAATCAGTGTGGTCAGCATACCCACATGGTTGTGGGTAGGTATAACTTGGGCTACGGCCAAGTAACCAATATTTAAAATTATGAAGAAGGAGGTGCGTCTTCGTATCTTGCCTTAGCGTCTAAAGTTTCGAATATATTCGAAACTTGTTTACGAAGTTTGTTATACTCTTCTGCGTAGATCAAAGAAACTAGGTATTGCTTGAATTCTTTTCGGTCACGAATAATTTTCAGATCTAATTCTTCCATTTCCTGAGCGAACTTGATGTGCATTTTATCAATCTCGCCATCAAACTTTTTGAATTCCCGGTCTATGTGCTGTTTGGCCCGGGAAATGGCACCGATCAATTGCTGGCTTTTTCGGCAATCTTTACTAGTGAAATCATGAAATGAGATGATACCCGAGGCCAGAGCGGCAGCGAAAGCTGTGACTTCAAGTTCTCCTTTATTACTTTCCTTAACCGCCCAACCTTCGATTGCTTTGAGCAAACGACTTACGCAGGCACGAGCTTCTTCAGAATCAGAAATTTCTACATTATCGTCGTCTGGCATGATTAATTATAAAAAAGTAAAAGGGAAAATACAAAAATTAATAGAATAAATTATTTCTGATCAAAAATTACGGCTTTGGCAAGTTTTTGATGTAAAGAAATAAATCCTTCTTCACAGTGCCACTAAGAATGAGCAAACCTAGAATATTAGGGAAAGCCATCCCCAAAATCATAAGATCTGAGAAATCGAGAATGTTCGATGCCGTTATTACGGAGCCTAAAAATGCAAAGCACAGAAAAATAATTTTGTAAAAAATTGAAGATCGGTCTCCGAAAAGATAGACCCAACATCTTTCTCCATAATAAGACCAGGAAATCATCGTAGAAAAAGCAAAAAGGAAAACAGCCACT
>JAYQBP010000026.1:11993-19197 GCA_038137385.1 Opitutales bacterium
TTTAATTTGGTTATCAAAAAATATCCCCAAAACATTTTTAAAAATAAACACACTATTAAATAATCGAAAAAAAACAAAAAACAAACACGGCCATAGCTAAGACATAGGGAAACCAAGGGATTACGGAACTCATGGCCGCGGAGGTAAGGGCACCTCCTTGATTATTGGCGATTAGTTCGGCATTAGAAGGGTCAAGGTAGGCCCCAGTAATAATGATCACCAGTGCAGTCATTGTGCACACAACAATCGTATCGATAAAAGGTTCCAAGAGGGCAACCACTCCCTCCTCTATGTGGTTTTTAACTTTTGCCGCTGAGTGTGCTATCGCGGCCGAACCGATGCCAGCTTCATTTGAAAAAACGGCACGCTTAACTCCTATAATCAAAACCCCAAGAAAGCCACCAAAGTCGGCACTCGGGGAGAATGCTTCGTTAATAATGGTCGTAAATGCGAGGGGGATTTTTTCGAAATGACAACCCAAAATAAAAATGCATGCCAGAAGGTAGATTCCACACATGACGGGGACAATGACAGAAGCCACGCGGGCAATGCTCTGAATACCTCCTAGAATAACAAGACCAACCAAGGTAGCCATGAACAACCCATAAACCCATGAGTTTTCTACCAACCAAGGCATCACTGTCTTGATCATATCTAAAGATTGTACGACTTGAAAAGAGTTTCCACCACCCAGAGATCCACCGATGCAAAGTAAACAGAAAAGGCCAGCAAGGAACCCCCCGAGATGTTTTAGTTTTTTTTCTTTTAGTCCTGTGGACAGGTAGTGCATAGCTCCCCCCATGATTCTACCATCTTTACGGACTTTGCGGTATTTTTGCCCAAGGGCACACTCCGTAAATTTTGAAGACATGCCAAGAAAGCCAACGAGGATCATCCAAAAGGTGGCCCCTGGGCCTCCTGTGCCAATGGCAATGGCAACACCAGCAATATTTCCCAAGCCAACCGTTGCAGAAAGAGCAGTGGTAAGGGCTTGAAAGTGGCTGACTTCACCCACTTGTTTGGGATCGTCATATTTTCCACGAACTAAATCAATAGCATGTTTAAAAAGTCGCACATTTACGAAGCGCATCTTAAGCGTAAAGTAAAGGGCTCCGCCCAAGAGCCATGCTACGACGAGTGGCATTTCAATCCCGGGAATCGGCCAGAAGAGCAACTCGGCTAATGGGCCAACCACATATTGCCCAAAAAATACATCCACGCTGTCTTCCCAAGTGGGGCGGTTCTGTGCATTCGAAGCATGAGACAGTTTCGGTACATAGAGCAGAACGAAGGGAATCCACCAAATCTTCAAATTACTCAGAAGGTTCATATTGGAACAGATTGAGAATTCCCTTCCATCAGTGCAAGGGTTAAGGTAGCTAAGTAAGAAAGATGGCAAAGATAATCATTTTTTATATGGCTCGTGAGTGGACCGTTTGGTTTCTTGGTTGGTTGTTTTTTTTGGTGGGTACGATTTTTATGTTTTCTGTGGTAGAAGATGCCAGCCAAGTATTTCCACGAGGAATGAACCAATGGAGGGAAGATTTATGGTTTTGGTTGATTGATTATCTTCCTTGGTTACTCCCCATTTGCTGTTTGGGGGCAAGTTTGTTTTCCATTTCTTTTGCCCGTAAAAGAGGGGAATGGGCCGCCATGATTACTAGCGGTATCTCTCCAATTCAGTCATTTCTTTTAATTATTGTTCTTGGAATCTCGATCGGGTGGATGAGCGATTGGTTGTTGCATTCATCTGGCATTCGGGCGATCGGGGAAAATTTCGAAAAGGTCCGCAGTTTGCAAATGAAGGTTGGAACCAAGCGGCTCTGGTTTTTTCAATCATTCAATCCGAAGACTCTGACCGGAAATGATCTTCAACTTTTTTCTTATGGTGATGGAGGAGAGGATCTTTTTCGTGTAAGTGCGAAACGGGCAACCTGGAACCCTTCGAGTGGTTGGATATTTTTTGAGGGCAGATTCCTCGGGTTTTATTCGAGTAAGGGATTACCCACACTTAATAGCGAAGGAACTTCTCTTCTATGGGAATCTTACAATCCAACCGAAGAGAATACATCCTATCATACCAAAAGCCCTGGGATTCATTCTAGGTTTGAGAAGCTTTCAGGTTTAAACCTCATGGACGATCCTATTCCTTATCTTTGGTTACATAAAAAGGCCAAGGAGATGACATCGGCCGAGTTGGTATATTTACTTGATCAAATGCCTAACTCACTGGGTCATGAATTGTTACCTTATCAAATTAGAAAGGCTCAACTTTGGTGGAATGGACCTGCTTGCTTACTTGCTTTATTGATTGGCCTATCGATGGGAAGTTCGATCCGGTCATCCACTCCAGCCAAATTGGCAGGGGTATCCTTGGTTGGTGCTTTAATTTTTTATTTACTGCGTTCGCTTTGCATATCTCTAGCTGAGCAAGGGATTCTTTCTCCGGTAACTTCTGCAAGCTTGCCTTTTATAACCCTGTTTTTCTGGGCAATTTTATTTGCAAGATTGCAAAAGTAATGAACTGAATTTTATTCGTTTACTTCGCGTAATTGAATACTTTCGACCACTTTACCATCGGCGAGTACATTGGTTACCATCACAATTTGATCTCCGATTGAAACCCGGTCTTCTGATTTCAATCTTTTGATTGCTTCTTGAATGGTGGTTTCAGGGTTTTCTGAAAATTCCATCAAATAGGGTTCAATTCCCCAAACTAAGCGGAGTCTTCGGTGTAATCCGGGGATGTCAGTAAACGCAAACAATGGGGCTCCATTGGGCCGTAGTGCACCAAGCTTAGCAGCTAAGTCTCCGCTTCGGGTAAATACTAATACGGCGGTGTTTCCCATCCTCAGGGCAAGAAGGGCTGCCGAGCGAAGCATTTTTGCTTTGGGTCGGAAAAGTCGAATACTTTCAGAGAGAACAGGGGGGAGTTCTTGCTCGATTCGGGAAGAAATGCGTTTGAGCATCCGCACACATTCAACCGGATATTTACCGGTCGTGGTTTCACCACTTAACATCACGCAGTCGGCTTCTTCATTGATTGCATTGGCCACATCACTAATTTCTGCACGGGTGGGCACAGGCGAATCAATCATGGATTCGAGAAGGTGAGTGGCTACGATCACAGGTTTTCCTTTTGCTAGGCAGATCCCGACGGATCTTCTTTGTATAATTGGAAGTTCCTCAAAAGGGCATTCAATTCCAAGGTCTCCCCTAGCAATCATCAACCCATCAGCAGCGGTCACAATTTCTTCTAAATTGCTTACACCTTGTTGATCTTCAATCTTAGCGATCACATGGGCCGTGCTGTCGTTATCCTGTAGGAATCGTTTAAATAAATCGATCGCATCTGCATCGCGAGTGAATGAAAGAGCAAAGAAATCGTGCCCACACTCGATTCCGACCAATGTATCCCGCCTGTCTTTTTCTGTGATGGAGGGAAGATCGGTTTCAATACCAGGAAGGTTTACATGTCGCCTGCTTTTGAGTTGGGCATCTTGGAGGACACGGCAGCGCACTTTTTCGGAAGAAACTTCAACCACGAGCAGTGGAATCAGTCCGTTATCGAGTAAAACATTATTACCAGAGTTTAAATGCTCGTGCAGCTTATCATAATTAACCTCTATCTGCCAGATGCCATCTTTTTGGGGTGGTTGCGGTTGAGCGGAAAAAACAAGGTCGATTAAATCTCCCCTGACTAAATCAATCGGGGATTGCAAATACCCGGTACGAATTTCTGGACCTTTTACATCCATCAATATAGCGGGTTCCCGCTTTAATCTTTGTCCGATTTCTCGGATTCTTTTTGAGATGTCACGAATCCAATCATGCGTAGCATGTGCCATATTTAGTCGCATTACATCGACGCCTTCACGAATCAAGGTTTCCAGCATCTTGTCGGACTCGGTTGCCGGACCGAGCGTGGCGATAATTTTAGTCTGTCTTTCGGGAGTTTTCACACCCCGACAGCGTTGGCAGTAGCTGGATCGATCACATAGGTTGAAAATCGTTTTCCTTGTCCAGAGAGTTTACTGAAGCGTTCGCGAACCAGATTGACATCATTACAATCCTGACTCAAATGCATCAGAAAAATTTCTCGCCAGCATGTATTATCCATGGATTCAAGGAGTTCAAAGGTTGTTTGATTGGATAAATGACCGTGGCGACCACGAATTCTTTGCTTTAAACTCCATGGGCGCTTTTCGTCTTTTTCCAACATTTCTGTACAGTGGTTGGCTTCGATCACTAATATACTGGCCTGTCGGATTCGTTCCTTAACTAGAGTGGGTACGAAACCAAGATCAGTAACCCATGCTAAGCTTGAGGGAGGATCAAATAAATCTCCCTTTCCCCATTCAAAATAAAAACCAACCGGGTCATAAGCATCGTGGGGAACACTGAATGGATGCACCGTAAATTCCTTAAATTTGAATGGATCCCCAGTGTTAAACCTCTTCCAGTTCGGGCGCCTGGGCAGTTTGGGCTGTATGGCTTCGATGGTGTCTCGGTTGGCAAATATAGGTAGTTTCATGTAACGGGAAAGACCCCGAATGCCGGCACTGTGATCACTGTGTTCATGGGTGAGGAAGACGGCATCTAATTCCTCAATTTCTAAACCTTCCAGGGAAAGTAAAAACTTTAATTTTTTTCCTGATAAGCCAGCATCGATCAAAATATTAGAATCAGAAGTGCGCAAAAGGGCCGCGTTTCCAGAACTGCTTGAACCAAGAATTTTGAATTTCGTTTCCACCTACTAAAATCCTAGTAATCTCATGAACCTACAATCAATCACAAAGTAATCAAAAAAATCAACTCACTAAAAAATGACAGAATATTTTGATTGGGTTAACCGTCATGATCAACCGATTGGAATCACATCCAGGGAGGATGCTCATCGGTTGCAACTTTTCCATCGGGCTGTTCATTTGTATGCGATCGGTCCAACGGGTGGACTCATTCTACAGAGAAGAAGTATGCTAAAAGATACGGAGTCCGGACTTTGGACAGTGAGTTGCTCGGGCCATGTGGACCGTGGAGAAACTTATCGCGATGCTGCAAAGAGGGAAATGTTTGAGGAATTGGGAGTATCCATCGAAGAGGGCCAAATTCACGAACTTCTCCATTCTGATCCTTGTGTTGAAAATGGATATGAGTTTATTCAATCTTTCGAGGTGATCGGATCGATTTCTCCACAACCTAATGAATCGGAGATTTCTGAGATCTGCGAAGTTTCGATTGTTAAGCTTGTTTGCTGGATGAAGAAAAACCCTGAACAATTTTCCAGTTCGTTTCGCTACTTGTTTCCTTTGGCGAAAAAGAGATTTTGTAACCTTACATAAGAGACATTTGGTTTCCGTCTCTTTCTAATCCTTGAGCGATCCCACTGGCCTCCCAACCCTTCGGAGTAAGCACTCTGCCCTGAGGGGTGCGTTTTAGATAACCTTCTTGAATAAGGAACGGTTCGTGCACTTCTTCCAGCGTATGTTCTTCCTCATTTACAGCAACGGCAACGGTGCCAAGTCCTACCGGACCTCCTTTGTAATTTTCTGCGATGGTGCAAAGTATACGCTTGTCCATCTCGTCAAGGCCCCGATCATCAATTTCTAGGAGTTCTAGAGCTTTAGCTGCAATTTGTTGATTGATCGATCCATCAGCACGTTGCTCGGCATAGTCCCTAGTAAAATGAATCAAGTTATTGGCAATTCTCGGAGTACCTCTAGCACGGGCAGCAATTTCTTGGGCACCCGCTTGATCAATAGTACATTCAAGAAGGTTACAACTGCGAAGTACAATTTGGGTGAGGTCTGAACGATCGTAATAATCCAATCGGGTTTGCAGAGTAAAGCGGCTTCGCATGGGGGCGGAGAGTAACCCCACCCGGGTCGTTGCCCCGATTAAAGTAAATCTTGGAATTTCCAGTCTAACGCTTCGGGCGTTAGGCCCCTGATCGATCATGATGTCGATCCGAAAGTCCTCCATCGCCGAGTAGAGGTACTCTTCAACAGTTTTGGGGATTCTATGGATTTCATCGATAAAAAGAATGTCACCCTGCTGTAGGTTGGTTAGTAATCCAGCCAAATCTCCGGGTTTATCAATTACCGGACCTGAAGTGATTCGCACATCTCTTTGCAATTCATGCCCAATAATATGTGCGAGGGTGGTCTTGCCTAAACCTGGAGGGCCACATAAAAGTACATGCTTAAGTGCCTCTTCTCGCTTGGCGGCAGCACCCACCATTACCTGCAAACGCTCAATGGTTTTGGGCTGACCAGTAAAGTCATCGAAAGAGGGCGGGCGCAACGCCGCCTCCACCTCTTTCGATGGACTTAAGGAATCCTCAAAAAACTTTCGACCCTTGGGAGTTTCTTCCATCATTTACTGAAAGGGTTAATCAGCGGGTCTGCGAAAGGCTGGAGGAAGAGAGGATTCTGGTAGCCGTTCCACTTCTGCTCCAAGTTTCTTTAGTTTCTCATCCATAAATTCATACCCTCTGTCCAAATGATATATACGATGTACCCAAGTCTCTCCCTCTGCAGCTAATCCGGCAAGAATTAATGCAGCACTTGCCCGAAGGTCGGATGCCATCACGGGTGCACCGTTTAATTTTTTTCCTCCGCGAACAATTGCACTGGAACCTTCGAGCGATACCTCTGCTCCCATTCGTAAAAGCTCGGGTATGTGCATAAATCGACTCGGATATACTCTTTCTGTCAAGATGCTTAACCCTGGGATGGTACACGCTAAGGCACATGCCTGGGCTTGTAAATCTGTGGGGAATCCAGGGTAGGGCAGGGTGATGATTTCAAACGGAGACAACCCTTTGGGGTCTGTATGTACCTCTAATTTTCCATTCTCGGAAAGATCAAGAAGCACTCCGGATTCTCGCATAACCTTGGAAAAAGCACCCAGATGGCTGCTATCTATTCCATTTAATTGGATTTCCCCTCGGGTGATGGCAGCCCCCATGATGTAGGTCGCTGCTTCAATCCGATCAGGGATGACTCGGTGCACACATCCATTGAGTTGATTAACCCCTTCAATGGAAAGCAGGTGGGAACCAGCTCCCGAAATGTTTGCCCCCATCTTCTTGAGCATGGAGCAAAGATCCACAATTTCCGGCTCGCACGCCGCCCCATCGAGGGTTGTGGTGCCAGGAGTTAATACGGCGGCCATAATCGCATTGGCGGTGCCAGTTACGGTG
>JAYQBP010000027.1:0-18164 GCA_038137385.1 Opitutales bacterium
AATCTCATAATTACAACGCGGCAATTTCTCCCCAACCCAATGGATTCCGGTAAGAGCTACTCCAAACTGAAGCACAACACTGCCATTACCATCTAAAGAAACTTCCCCGCGACCGGCGTAGTCTGTGACTTCCCAATTTTTTAAACTTGTTCCATCGAAAAGAACTTTTTCTTTTTCCGTGCGAATACTTACATCCTCCCCACAAACTAAATATACACTGGAAAATCCGACCACTAAGAAAACTCTTAAAAGCACACTCACATCAAAAATTTTGGAAAGGTCGGCAAGTACGCCAAACCCTTATTTGGGTCGTTCGATCACTTCAATCTCGTAGCCTTCCGGTGCATCCACAAATGCAAAAATCGAACCCGAAGAACTTTGCGTAGGGCCATCACTAAGGGAGACTCCTATTTGATCTAAGTGTTTTTGAAAAACTTCCATACTTTCCACTTCAAAAGCAAGGTGCATCAAGTCCTCCTGCACTTCCACTGGTCCGGAACCAGGAAAGTAAGTGATTTCAATCTCTTCCTCACTATTGGGAACTGCAAGAAAAGCGAGTTTGGAACCGCGTGGTGACTCGTGCCTGCGTGTAACTTCAAGCCCAAAAACTTGCTGATAAAATTTGAGCGTTCTCTCCAGATCATTGACCCGCATGCGGGTATGAAGGAACTTACTAACTATCATTCAGTAGCGAGCTTATTTACGTCTCATATTAGGTGAGACGCTCTTAATTTTGGCCGCTCCACAAGCATTCAGTGCGGCCAAAGGTGCCTGCCAATTAGCCAGTGGATCCGTCCATATATGAACGACAAAATCTTCCCCATGTTTACTTTTCTCTCCAAGAAGGTATTGTTTTACATCAGGTAATTCTAAATTTTCGAATGCATTACCCATGTAATTACCATCAACACGGACTGAGCCATCGGGCTCGATTTCAATGTGGGATTCAGGTTTAGGCTTGTTGTAGCTACTACTAGGAGCGGATTTTCCGGGCAGAATCGCAGAAAGCTCGGCCTCTGGTTGCTTAATCATAGTGGTTACCATGAAGTAAATAAGCAAAAGAAAGGTCACATCAATCATCGGAGTAAGATCGACTTCATCGACATCGTCCAAAATTTTCTTAAAAGTATCCATCTTCTCTTATTCGGCTGATTTGAATGCCGCGAAGACAATGTTGGACTGTCCTCCCATCAAAACCTGTTCATGAACATCATTTAAAACAGATGCGGGAATATCTACATGGTAACGTAAAAAAACTTTCCAAGATGGGTTTCTCGCCACTGCTACCGAGATTTGTGACATATCGATGGGTTGCTCCCCCCAATAAATCATCTGCCCCATGGATGGATCATCATCCACAGAAATAATCGTTCTTGATGGAGGGGATTCTGGCACCTTTGCATTGGAAGCAATGCCTAGCTTGGGATCAGAGAGCTCGATATATTGCTCGGAAACTTGCTGAGCAACGACCATGAAGAAAACAATCAGTAGAAAGACCACATCAATCATCGGAGTAAGATCCGGAGAATCATTGGTGTCTGGAACTTCAAACTTTGCCATTTTCTAGATGGAAAGCGGTTGGAAATTTATTGGGTTCTGGAAGCGATGATTAAGATCAAGCAAGTTCAGGTTCGGCTTCGTCTTCATAAGCGGCTTCTTCGTAGGCTTCTTCAGAGCCGCCTTCCTCGTCAAACCCTCCTCTAGCCGCACGAACAAGGGTGAAGACCATCTCACCTGTAACCTGATTGACTTCAGCAGCAATGTTACCAAATTTTGTTTTGAAAAGGAAATAAGAGACTAAACAAGGTATCGCCACGACCAAGCCAGCCGCCGTCGTCCACAGAGCACTACCAATATTTCCGGCCATCTGCTTGCTTGCTTCCCCTCCCATGCCCGCACTGGTAAGAACCGCGAAGGCACCAATCATACCGACTACCGTACCCAACAGACCAATCATGGGAGCGATGGAACCTACCGTGTTGAGCATGTTAATCCAAGTAAAGGGTTTAGACATATGCATAGCTGCGTTTTCATCTAAGCCTTTCTCAATAGCCTCAATGTCAAGCTCGTCATCCTGTATTCTTTCGAGCCCTCCCTTGAGAATCGAAGTTACGGGTAATTTGTATTGATCGCAAAGAGACTTAGCCCCTTCTATATCAAGGCCTTTCACTGCATCCATAATTGGATTGATCACATCGTCTTTGATGAAAGCTTTTCTTCGAACATTGATCGAATTGAATATGATCAATGTTATCCCGGCAATAATGAGGAGCAGGAAAACAATAAAAAAGGTGGCTCCCAAGTTTTCCCAAGCAGCGACAAAAAGGTTGCTGTCTTGAGCCATCGCTTGATTGACTAACATACTGGGCGAAAGGATCGCGTAAGTTAAAATTAAGTAGGCGAGAGAACGTAAGGGACGAATTTTCATAAAACTATGCTTTGCGATTTATATAGATACAAAATTAAGTATATCGTTACAGGTCAATGAGGTTTTGTCTAGTCAAGTTTGAGGAAGGTTCGCCAGACGGCCTTTGCTCATTTCTTCCCACTTTGTTTTTGGGAAAAAAACTTTTACTTGATTGTAGACATTTCTTGCGGCTTCGCTGAGCTCAAGTTTTTCATAAGCATCACCGGCCATCATTAAGGATTCTGGCAACCAATCCAAACCAATCCGTGCATTAACAATTCCCTCAGTAACCTCCAACACAGACTGGCGATAATATTCACGTGATTTCATCTCGTTACCTTGACTCTCAAACTGGCGAGCATATTGCACTCTGATTAAAGCTCGAAGTAATTTGTAAAGTGAGTATTCGTTGGAATTACGGGGAGGTGGAGATTCATCAATTTTCTTCAACCCCTGATCTGCAGAACTAAACATCTTGCGAGCAGCATCAGCATACCTTTTGTCTTTAGCCGCCGCTGGAGCGTAGATCTCGTAGAGTTTGAGGTAACAATAGATGGGCCAAATTTGAAGAATCTGATTGAGTGGACTGTAAGGATCTTTAGCCACAATTGGGCCAAGCCTTGAGTATTCACTAATCGCTTCAGAATAGAGGCCCTCACGGCGAAGAGAATTAGCTAATTCCAAATAAGACAAATGATCACCGGTGTTATCACGAATTGTAATTCTTTGAAGAAGAGCCCGGGAAGCCTTCGCCGAGTCAGGATTCACCACAATCATTTTGGCACATAATTCAAGTGCCGCTTCAGAAAAGTCACGGTATCCAAACTCGTCAAGTTTGCCAAGATTCAGTCGGGACAACAAATAAAAAGCCTCTTGGTACTGCTCCATTCCAAGGAGCCCTTTGACATAAATTAAGCAGTCATCATGAATGGCTAGATACTGGAATGGCATTTCCAGGAATCGCATCACTTTGTAAACTTCTGGTCGCAGAGCAGCAAGTACTCTGGGGTCATATTGTTCGTTGGCTAAATAACGGAGATAGGTTCTGGCACTCCTCGACCATTCGAACTCGAATTTTTTAATATTTTGCCTCGGTAGATTCCGGAGCTCTAACTCTCGGGCGGCACCTTCCATTTCTGCATATATAATTCCACGCTGTGAATCGATCCCTCGCAAGTTCATGGGTCGAGGGGCCGCCGAGTTGGTGTAGTGAAGTTTTACAGGGATCGACCCAGCATACTTCTGAAAATAGTCTTCTGCAGCAAAACCTATGTTGAATAGTCCAGCCAGTCCGACCAACCAAAACAAACCTCTAAAAATATTCATTATTGATACCTCCTAAGCCAGTCATCTCTTCTTTTTTCAAGCCTGCTTATGAAATCTGATTTTCCTAAACGCTCATAACAACTGATCGCTTGATCAAAAGCTTTTTCAGCCCATTTACCAGATGAAGCATAGCGAGAGGTGGTATCATCAAAATGTCTGGATGCACCTTCATAATCACGAATTTCCTTGAGACATTCACCCATCATGTAGGAACATTCACCCTTGAGTTCCATTGAACTGTCGTCACTGTCGCGTGCCTCTCCAAAAGAAGCTTGCGCAAGTAGAAACTTCTCCTCGTCCTTGTTGAGCTTTGCGATTTCATACAACGAGTAACCTTTCCTGAGCCGAGCATCGTTGGAGTCTTTGTGCCATGGAGCATTGTTAATCGCGGCATCAAAGCTAGTTGCGGCTTCCTCAAAATCTTTATTCTTTTGATGAACCTGACCTGTTATATATTGTGCAGAGAAAAGAAGCTCGCCTTCAGCATTCGGATAAACCTGAGACATTCTTTCCATGGCGGATAGTGCATCGTTTAAGGAATTTTGGTTTAACATTTTGTTAGCCATCCAAACTAGAACACTCGGGCTGGCTGCAGGAAAATCATTGGATTGGGGATTATAATTTGAACCCACACGAGACCCGACCCTGTCCAAATTCGCACGCATTCGTAGTTCCAAGGTTTTCTGACCATTCGATTCCGATTCTTGCAACATCCTGACAAATGCCTTACTTGGGGAAAGATCCTTGGGGAACTTAGAGTCTAAAGTCTGGTACTTTTTAAAGTACCCCTTGAACTTCTCAACATGTTCGGGGTTGTTAAAAATACCACCGCGGTACTTTACGATTTCTTCGTAAATCTTTGGATCCATTTGAGCGTACTGAGAAGAAAGCAGGGACAAACTCTTGGAACGATCTAAGATAATCTCTTCCACCGACCCACTAACTTCTTGCTCAATGCCCTTCCTGTCTGTGTATGAGAAAGATATGGCTTCACTCGGATTTTGTAATTTGGAGAGGATTTCAATAGTTTGCCCAAATCGATCTTCGTAGTACTTATATTTTTCGCAGTATTTAGTGAGGATATCGTCCACCCCAAGGTTGTTGGGATCGTTTCCATATTTTCGAATATCTTCAAAATAAAGTGTTAACATGGCTGACGGTTGACCCAGTTTCTCTTTAGCAAACCCAATTTTCTCGGTTGCTTTGGCCACCAATGCACCGGTAATCGCACCATATTTTTCCAAATACCCAACATTCAAAGCTTCTAATTCAGTGTAACACGCATTGGAGGCTGAATCGTACAACTCCTCAAATTGTAACTTTCCATCTCCATTCAAATCATGATTTTTAAATACAAAAGGAAAGGATTCCCCTAAATCGCCTCTTAGAGTTGAAACCTCTCCTTCACTTAAACATTTGTCCGAGTCTTTATCAAAAGTTAGAAAATGGGTAACTAAGCCCTCTGGGTTTTCTCCCACTCGCTCAAGTAACCCGCCTTGATTTGCGGTCGAATCGGAAATCAGCCCTATGTCTTGGGTGTTCTCACGAACTTTCGAATAACTTTGGATTGCTTGTCGTATTTGCTTAATATTTGGCTGAATATCTGGTCCCAGTCCACTGGTGGCTAAGTCACCCATACTGAGATAAACCTCCGCAACTAGCTTGTCCTCTGGAAATAGGGTTACGAATTGGTTAAATAATCGTATGGCATTTTCATTGTCCTGAGAGCCCTGAAATGCCACAGCGAGTCTAAACATTGCTTGTTTGGAGTACTCCTCATCGGGCGAAAACCTCACCTGCACATTGGTGGACCATCCCTCAAGCAAAGATTCTCCGCCAGAAGCAATGGATCGACCAGACCCCGCCTTGGTGGTAATTTTCCAAAGCGATCCATTCGTCCATAAAAAATATCCCTTCCCATTGGAGTAAACCGGAAAATTATTGAGTTTCGTCATTTCCATTTTGCCGTCCTTGCTTTCGTAAAGAGGCAAGAAAATACCATTAGGGTCAGGAGCTTCTTTTTGCTCCTCTTCAGGGAGGTCTTCCACCAAACTTTCTGAAGGTAGGGAATCTTCTAACCCATCCGGTTCGGAGTCGACAGGAGTGACCTCAGTTGAAGAATCTACAGAAGGAGAAGCGGGCTCAGGGCTTGGGTCATCTCCACAACTACCCAGAGCAAAAATAAAGCAAAGAGTTAGGATTAGCTTTAGATCAGACATGTTTAAAAGATCAGGTTTCCTAATAAAATTCATATCTAGTCAAAAGTAAGGGCTTCTTGATCCGCAGGTAAGCCGTCCATACTAACCCCGACAACTGCACCGAGGAAAGGTTTGGCCGCATTGTAGTTCCCGCTGGCCAAAAAAGCCAATCCGCTCATGTAATTAACACGGCCCATGGCAACTGTGCCTTGCAGTTCTTTTTTGTTAGCGTAACCAGCTTGCGGGTCGAAAGTTCCGTTCTCAAAGCCGGCAAACTTTTTTAATAATTTATCAAACTCCTGTCTTTTGAAGAATTCGGCCCCCATCATCCCAATAAACTCACGTGCATATTTGTGCTCAGGCATGACATCGAGAAAGTCATCACAAAGCTCAAAAAAACGAGCCTGATATTCATCCGCTTTGGTTTGGGCAACTGCAGCTTTCTCTTTGTCTACCGTAGCAAGTGAAGATTGCAAACCCTTAAAAATTTCCATCTGTGTGACCGCTTCCGTACGGTAGGCATTAGCCATCATGAAAGATACATCTGGGCGAAATTTTTTAAGATCTTTGTTGGCCAAATATTCTTCACCCAGTTCAATTGATTTCTCCCTGTATTTAACCGTATTTGCTGATGCAAAGGCAGCATAGATAAAATTTTCTGCTGATTCATGCTCCGGGAAGTCTTTGTACAACCAGTAAAACGCCCAAAACGACTCCCATTCCCGTTTACATGCTTGAAAATTCTCTGCCTTACGCCATCTCAAAACGGTCGTGAATGATGCAGTATCACTGGCCAGTTTGAGGTGCATTTCAGCGGTGGTTCTTTTGACTGCCAGTTTATTAATACGACTTTTCAAAGCAGAAATTCGCTTCGACGGAAGTCGAGCCCCTTGTGCTGAATCCAAGAAAGACTGAATCTTATCTATTTCAAAAGTGATTTGCTCTTTTCTGGAGGTGTAATAAGAGACAATCTCTTCCGATGTCATGGTAAGAGCAAATAAAAGTGACGCTTCGACATGTCGATCTTCACTCTTGAGAATTTCGGCCCCCTTCATCAAATTAACATTTAACCGCAGATCGAAACGGGCAGGCGTGTCTCCAGATAGCCTAGGAAGAAGAGGGAAAATATCATCAACCCTCTTCTCTTCGACAAACATTTCTGTCATACAAGAAACGGCGTAGGCTGCTGAATCCTGATCTTTAATGGCATCTGCAAATTTGAGTAACTCTGAAAAAGCTTTTTCTCCCTTGGTCCAATTCTGTCTAATATGATAACCCTGAGCCCTTCCATAGTATAAAGTCATCACTTCGGCACGCTTGAGGATCTTTTTCTTACAGGGCTTATCCTCATCCAGTAGGATCTCAATCACTTCGGCAGCCTCGTCCCATTTGCTGGGATCTTTGCCAGCAAGTGCCCGCAAACAAGTCGTCCTCTGCTGCATGGCCGAAACTGCATTTTCATTTTCTGGATATTTATCTACAAATTTTGCAAATGCATCAGCCGCTTTTTGCATATTGCTGATATCACCGGTCTTCCCAAAATTTTGTAGATACCCGACACCACGAACATAACCGAATTGTTCTAAAATTTTCTCCACTTCTGGGTTCCCTTCTCCGGAAAAGCGGATCTCTAACTGATCCAAATAGGGAGCAGCTGAGCCATAATCCCCCGCACCTATAAGTTCTTGTGCCTCGCTCATCACTTGTCGCATGGGCATATCAGCCGGGTTTTGACCCTTCAATTGAGAGTCAAAAAAGAATAATATGAGCAGCAGAGAAAACGGACGGGAAATCATAATAAAAACTCGGGGAAAGGGCTTCTTTATTGGGATAAAAGACGGACGATTAATTTCTCGCAAGCCTTTTCTTAATTCCAGCAGTTAGATTGGTGAGGATATACAAAAAAATTTTAATTGAGTCGTTTATGATTGGGCAAATAGAACTTTGAATACTCCCAAATTTAAGAACTTATTGTACTTTTGCTTGCCATATGCTTTAGCCTATTTCGTATTTTGTGCTACAAACTTCATGCTCTTGATTCATTCTTTATCCTTGATAAATAAATGCAGAAAATTTCCTTTGGCATCGTTTTGTTGGGTATTAGCCTTGGGCTGCTCCCAGCAAACCAATGTTGAAACGGCCTTAAACGAACAAGTCCTTCACTTTGGACTGGGATCGGAACCCCAGCATCTCGACCCCCATCTAGCGACCAGTGTGGCGGCTCATAATATTCTCTCTGCTCTACTTGAAGGCTTGGTCTCTGAAGACCCAAAGACCCTTAAACCCAGACCTGGCGTAGCGAAATCTTGGAGTATTTCCGAAGACGGTAAAAATTACATTTTTCTTCTAAGGAAAAATGCCCGGTGGAGCAATGGTGATCCTGTTACTGCGGAAGATTTCGTCTATTCTTTTCGGCGAATCCTTAACCCTGATCTCGCCGCCCCCTATGCCTCCATGCTTTATCCTCTAAAAAATGCAAGGACATACCACCAGGGAGGCATATCATGGGAAAAAGCGGATGTTGGAGCCGTAGCGATTGATGCTTACACCCTCTCACTCAGCCTAGAAAACCCCGTGCCTTACTTCCTCGAACTTCTTAACCACTATTCCTGGTTTCCTGTTCACCAAACTACCATAGAAGAATTTGGTGCTTTTGAAAAAATTGGGACTGGATGGACAAAGCCCAAGCACTTTATCGGAAACGGACCATTCCACCTCAGCAATCATCAAATTAACTCCGTTATAGAAGTAACTAAAAATCAGCATTACTGGGATAAGGAGAGCGTTCGTTTAAATGGCATCCGTTTTTATCCGATTGATGCGGTTTTCACGGAAGAAAGGGCTTACCGTGCAGGCTTTCTACATTTAACCCAAAGTGTTTCGGCGGATCGGATTGATTTCCTGAAAGCGAGACATCCACGAGAACTCCATTTTGAGCCCTACTTGGGAACCTACTTCTACCGGTTCAACCTCAAGGCTCCCCCGTTTAATGACAAGCGCGTTCGCCTCGCCTTTTCACTGGCCATCGATCGGCAAAGACTTGTGGATAAAGTTCTCGGTGGAGGCCAATCGCCAGCGACAAGTTTCACTCCGCCAGGAACGGGTGGATTTCAGCCTGTACCTAAGTTTGAATACAATCGGAAAAAAGCAAAAGCATTACTTAAGTCCTATCTTAAGGAAAAAGGGTTAGAAAAACTCCCACCTGTAGAGCTTACTTACAATACCTCTGAAGGTCATAAAAAGGTAGCCGAAGCACTCTATGGAATGTGGAACGAAGTTTTCGATGTCGATATCCGCCTACTCAATATGGAGTGGAAAGTTTTTCTTTCGACCATAGCTAAGGGAGACTTTACATTAGCTCGTGCGGGTTGGATAGGTGATTATGTGGACCCGCATACTTTTCTTCAAATGTGGCGATCCGGTGATGGTCTTAACATGACAGGGTGGGAAAACCAAGAGTATGATTACGCTCTCCAGCAAGCCGAGAATTCTGTTTCTCAGGAGAAACGCTGGGAGAGTTTTCAAAAATGTGAAGACTTATTAGCTGATGAAGCTCCTATTCTTCCACTTTATTTTTATGTTCATCACACTTTGCGTCACCCTACCGTTCAGGGGTGGCATCCCACCCTTTTGGATCATCATCCTTATAAGTATGTCTACCTAGCGGACGAGAGAAGGCCATGAAGAGATTGATTTTTTTCCGATTAGTTCAAGCCATTCCAACCATGTGGGTGATTGCGACCCTTACCTTTTTCATGACACGCTTTGCCCCAGGAGGGCCCTTTGATGCAGAAAAAGCAATTCCTGAGGAGATTAAAATCAAAATGGAAGCTCATTTTGGTCTAGATCGTCCACTCTTGGAACAATACTTTATTTACTTACATAATCTATTACAGGGTGATCTCGGGCCATCCTTCAAATACCCTGAATGGGAAGTTTCTGAATTGATTGCCACCGCTTTCCCAGTCTCTTTGACCCTCGGAACTTTTTCTTTCATAATCGCTTTAATCATTGGTATACCCGGCGGGATGATCGCCGCCCTGCGCCAAAATACCTGGATGGATTATTTACCAATGAGCTTATCCATGATAGGAGTCTGTTTACCAACTTTTGTTCTTGGGCCTCTTTTGATTTTTGCCCTCTCTAACCAGCTTGCCATCTTTCCTCCGCTGGGATGGTATCGTCCATCGGACTGGGTCTTACCTTCACTTACCCTCGGTTTGTTTTATGGAGCCTACATCACCCGCCTCACAAGAGCAGGGATGCTGGAGGCTTTGCAACAAGACTTCATCCGCACCGCACGGGCTAAAGGGGCGTCCTCTTGGCGCATCTTGACTCAACATGCTGCCCGGGGAGGACTTTTGCCTGTGGTCACTTTTCTCGGACCTGCATTCGCTGGATTAATCAGTGGTTCCTTTGTGATTGAAAGCATTTTTTTTATCCCAGGTCTAGGTAAGTTTTTTGTGACGGCTGCCTTCAATCGGGACTACACGATGGTTCTTGGAACCGTACTCTTCTATGCCAGTCTTATCATAACTTTAAACCTCGTGGTCGATCTCCTTCAAGCTTGGCTTGATCCTAAAAGCAGGCAGTCAAGATGACTTCAAACCCACCTTCATCATCCTTAGGCCGAGAGGCTTGGTCCCGCTTACGGGCAAATCGTATGGCCATGATCAGCTTGTTTATTTTAATTGCCATCGCTCTGATATCCCTTCTTGGACCCTTAATCGCCCCCCACTCCTATGAGCAACAAGATTTAGACCGAATTTTCGAAAGCCCCAGTAAAGATCACATTTTTGGAACGGACAACCTCGGTCGCGACCTTTTTGCCCGCACCACTTACGGTGGAAGAATTTCTTTATCCGTTGGTCTTCTTGCGACTTTGGTTTCCCTATTGATTGGCGTTACTTACGGGATGATTTCCGGTTATGCTGGAGGAAAACTTGATGCATGTATGATGCGGATGGTGGATGTACTCTACTCCCTTCCTTTTATCATATTTGTTATTTTGCTGATGGTCATGTTCGGTCGAAATTTTCTTTTACTTTTCCTGGCAATCGGTGCGGTTGAATGGCTAACAATGGCACGAATAACTCGTACTCAAACACTTAATCTTAGGCGGGCCGAGTTTGTTGAAGCCGCCCGTGCTCTGGGCTTTTCCGATACGCGTATTCTCTTTCGCCATATCTTGCCCAATCTTATTGGACCGATCATCGTATACGCCACCCTTACGATTCCTGCGGTCATGTTACTGGAGGCAGTTCTAAGTTTTCTTGGCTTGGGGGTACAGGCTCCGATGAGCTCATGGGGCAGCTTAATTAAAGATGGTGCAGAAAAAATGGATGCAGCACCATGGTTGATTCTTTTCCCTGGGGCATTTTTCTGCCTCACCCTATTCGCCCTAAATTTTCTCGGGGATGGCCTACGGGATGCCTTTGACCCAAAATCTTCCAAAGAACCCTAGAATGAATCACCTAAATATCCAAAACCTTAAGGTGAACTTTCACTCCCGTGAAGGTATTGTCCAAGCAGTCGATAAGATTAATCTAACCATTCATGCTGGTGAAGTGATTGGTTTGGTGGGGGAGTCTGGCTCGGGCAAGTCCGTAACTTGTAGTTCTATTTTACAACTTCTCCCCTCCCCTCCTGCCCGTATTGAATCTGGCAAGATCCAATGGTCGGGCATTGATTTACTCCGACAAAATGATCAAACAATGCAGAGAATCCGGGGAAAAGAAATTTCAATGATATTTCAGGATCCGATGAGCTGCCTCAATCCCTATATTCCGATTTTGGACCAGGTTGCTGAACCCCTTGTTATTCACCAGATATGTGATACCAAACTAGCCAAAGAGAAAGCTCGTGAAATGCTGCTCGAGGTTGGCGTTCAGCGGATCCTGGATCACCCTAATGCTTACCCGCATGAGTTTTCTGGAGGCATGCGCCAACGGGCTATGATTGCCATGGCGCTGATTACCGAACCGTCCCTGCTTCTTGCAGACGAACCCACCACTGCATTGGATGTGACCGTGCAGGCAAAAGTTTTATCGATACTCAAGAATTTGTGCGAAAAACTCAGCACCAGCATTCTTTTTGTCAGTCACGACCTTGGATTAGTTGCGGAACTTGCAGACAGAGTGGTCGTGATGTATCGAGGGAAAGTGGTCGAACAAAATGACACCCATTCCATTTTCACTCACCCCAAGCATCCTTATGTCCAAGCACTGATCGCATGTCGCCCGACCCTGGATGTCTCCGAGGAAAGACTCCCGACCGTGGAAGATTTTATCCACTCTGGGGAAACCCGTACGCCAGTTCCCCTTAAATCCTCAGAACCCAACCCGACTTCCGATCAAAAAAACCTCATTGAAGCACGCGATTTAATCGTAGAATTTAAAACGGATCAAGGTGTCATTCGTGCGGTAGATAAGGTAAGCCTTTCCATTAAAAGTGGTCAAACCCATGGACTCGTCGGAGAGTCAGGCTCGGGAAAAACAACCTTGGGTCGTACCCTACTGAATTTAATAAATAAAACTTCTGGAGAGATATGGCTAAATCAGGAAAAAGTCTCAGGGAGTGGACGCAAGTATAACTTAGGATTTCGTAAATCCATGCAAATTATCTTTCAGGACCCATATGCCTCTCTGAATCCACGTCTTACGATTGAGCAAACACTCATTGAGCCAATGATTGTACATCAAATTGGTAAATCCCAAAATGAAAGACTCGATAGGGTAATTTCCCTACTTGAGGAAGTTGGACTAGGTGCTGAACATCTAACCCGATACCCGCATCAGTTTTCCGGCGGGCAGAGGCAAAGAATTTGTGTGGCCAGAGCACTCACAACAGAACCTCAGTTTATTGTTTGTGACGAGTGCGTAAGTGCGATGGATGTATCCGTTCAGGCACAGGTTTTAAACCTCTTAAAATCACTCCAAGTGAATCGCAACCTCACCTATCTTTTTATTTCCCATGACTTAGGAGTTGTAAAATTTATGTCTGATGAAATTTCAGTGATGCAAAATGGATGTATTGTGGAAACGGGTTCTGCCGAAGATATTTATCAAAACCCCCAGACTGGATACACTAAGCAACTTATCGACTCGATACCCGCAGCCAATCGCTCAGCGAGTCCTATCGTCTAATCGTCTTCCCGCTTCACTCGGACAGACACTTCAAATTCACTGGGTCTGGGACCGTAATAGGTTCCTGTTACAGGAGCCACATCTCGGTAGTCTCTACCCGTTCCCAAAATTACATAGGTCTCATCCACTACCCGGTTATTGGTTGGGTCCAAGCCAAACCAACCATGCCCAGTGACCATGACTTCTATCCATGCATGTGAAGCTTCAGCACCCCGCATTTTACGGTCCCGGGTTGAATCGAAAAAGTATCCGCTTACATAACGAGCGGGTATACCCAAGCAACGACAGAGAGCAAGTGCGGCATGAGCAAAGTCTTGGCAAACCCCCCGACGATATTGCAGAACCTCATTGGCGTGGGTATCGACTGTGGTGGTCGTCTTACAATACTCAAAATTTGAGTAAATAAACTCCATGATCATGTATGCCGTCTGAAAGACATCATTGGAGTCACCTTGCAAATCTACCGCCATCCGCCAGACCTTTGGATTGATTTCTACATAATTTGAAGTCTGCAGATAATCCCGATACTCAGCTTCCGCTTCCATTTTCGATAAACTTGTGAGTTTCACTCCATAAGGGAATTGATCAAAATCCACACAAGAACTTGTTTGGACCACCGAACGGGCTTCGATTACCAACTTGGTGTGCTCCTCAGGAATTTCGAAATAATGAACGATATTTCCATTTAAATCCAAGTAACTTTGAGTCCTGCAAATAGGAAGAATAGAAATAGTTGATGATAAGCACTTCTGCCAATTATTCGACAATGGATGTAACCTTAATTCATTGAAACTCTGTTTAACCGGTACAGGATACCGGTAACAAGTTCGGTGAAATACATAGAGTTGCATATTAGAAACAAGACTCCTGAAATGAGCTAACAAACCGATTACGGTCGCAAATCATTGCTGTTGCTGAGACTGAGATATTTGGGACGAATTTTTATCTTCAAGGTTTTTTATCTCAAAAGGCAACAGGACATAATTTTCAAAGACTCGCTGCCCTATTTGAATGAGAGTACTTTGCAATTCATCCAAGGTCTGATGCAGACCCTTGGCATGAACTTGGTTCCAATTTGTAAAATTAACCATAGCCAGCGTGCTACCCGTTAAGCGTTCTGCTTCATTGGAAAATGTTCCCGTTGGAACTCCCGAAATTGAGTGTAAACTATGATCAATCGACCGAATACAAAAACGGATAGATCGGGGAAAGTCCTCGGAGAAAAGTAGAAAGCTTGCCACATTTTCGAGAGAGAGGTTTCCGCGGAATTGCTGCCTAAATGCCGATAAAGCTGTGCAACATCTGAGGACGGCCATTTGGTCAGCCCGGGTCGGTTCCTTGGGTCGGAGATTCAGAGTGTCAAGCATTCTGCTGGTTTGATCTGCACGCTCTAAATACTTTCCCAGAGAAAGAAAACGCCAGCCTTCACCATGCGGAATTGTAGCATCGGCAAGACCTTGAAAAACCACTGAAAAGCGAGTGACCCGATCAAGCAAAAAGTCACTTCCCTGACGATAAAGTTCCTCTGCCTCACCATCACGGAAGAATAAATAAATATGGTTAAGTTCTAACCAAAGTTCTTCCGATAATTGGTCCCGTACCATGCGAGCATTTTCACGGGCAGATGAGATGCAGGAATAGATCGAATTCGAATATACTTTTGAAAAAATCAACTCTTTTCCGATCTTCCTTATTCCCGAAGAATTGGGCCGTACTTCCTCGGCACAAACTGCTTGCAGAACCGGTTGCCAAAACGAATCTAACTGCTGGTCATCCTGGGCGTATTCCAGTGCCTGGTTTTGATGCACTTGAATCATTCGGGCCATACCTTCTGAGCGCTCAATATAGCGACTCATCCAATAAAGATTATCTGCAACCCGTGAAAGCATAACCTAAAAATCCTTCAATACCCATGTGTCCTTACTTCCTCCACCTTGAGATGAATTGACCACAAGGGAGCCCCTCTTAAGGGCTACGCGGGTCAATCCACCAGGAACAATTTCAATGTCTTCTCCAAATAAAATAAAGGGGCGTAAATCAACATGCCTACCCTCAATCCCGTCTTCACAAAAAGTAGGATGACGCGAGAGGGATACAATGGGTTGTGCAATGTATTCGCGAGGATGCTTTTGGATCAATCGGGCAAATTCCTCCCTCTCCTTTTTGGTGGACTGAGAGCCAATAAGCATCCCATAACCACCTGACTCATTGGCTGCTTTTACCACCAGGCTTTGGAGATTATTTAGAACATAAGACCGATCTTCATCTCGCCAACATAGATAGGTAGGGACATTGTCAAGGATAGGGTCTTGATCTAGGTAGTACTTGATCATTTGGGGCACGAAAGCATAAGTCACTTTATCATCCGCGACCCCTGTGCCGACGGCATTCGCTAGAGCCACATTTCCCTTGAGATAAGCATCCATTAAGCCTGGAACGCCTAACATGGAATCTTTTCTGAAGGTGAGGGGATCCAAGAAGTCATCATCCAACCTCCTGTATATCACATCGACCTGCACCAATCCGCGCGTTGTCCGCATGTAGATACAAGAATCAATGGCAATAAGGTCTTGTCCTTCGACGATCTCAATGCCCATCTGTCGGGCAAGAAATGTATGCTCGAAATAGGCACTATTATAAACACCCGGTGTGAGTAACACACAAACAGGCTTCTGTGATTTCCTGGGGGATAAATACTCTAGAGTACGGAGCAAGAGATCTGGATAAGCCTCAACTGGACGAACCGACATTCCCCCAAAAGTTTGCGGGAATGCCCGCTTCATAATCTCTCGATTTTCTAGAAGGTAAGAGGCTCCTGAAGGACAGCGTGCGTTATCTTCAAGAACTAAGTAATTTCCATCGTCATCCCGAATTAGATCAGTACCACAAATATGAGCGTAAACTTCTTGAGGTGGTTCAAACCCAACCATTTCTGGACGAAAATTTTTAGAGGAGTTGATAATTTCTTCTGGAATCACTCCATCCTTGATAATTTTTCTGCCATGATAAATATCATTAAGAAACAGATTGAGGGCAAGTATCCTTTGCCTAAGCCCGCTTTCAATTAGATTCCATTCCCTTGAAGGGATGATACGTGGAATTAAGTCGAATGGGAAAATGCGTTCTGTACCCCCATCATCTCCATAAACGGTAAAGGTGATACCATGCTCAAGAAAGGAAGCGTCGGCTTGCTGTCTTCTCTCTGATATTTCTTTCTCCGTAAGACAATCGAGCCGCTTGAAGATTTTTTGATAATGTGATCTAGGATGAAGTTTATTCCCCTCACCAAACATTTCGTCAAAGAAACAATCGGTCTTGTAACCATCAAATTGATAGGATCGGCTCATTTAGCTAACTTATATTTCTGAGGCAATTACTGTGCCAGGTTGTAAATTGGATTTCTGCATGCTCGAATTTTTCACTTTTGCGACAGTGATTTGCGAGCCTCCGTGCGTTCTAAAGAAAAAAGAAACTGCTGAGCCAGTCCAGCGTGCTGGCCAAAGTGGATCTGAGCAAAATCTTGCATTTGAGCTACTTTCCACCCCTCTAAGCGGTATTGCTTTTGTAGAGACTGAAAAATCCAAGTATCGATGGGGAAAGCCTCCGTTTTCCCGCCACCAAATAGCAAGACACAATCGGCAATTTTGGGACCAACTCCCGGAAGTTCCATTAAAGTCATTTTAGCTTGATTGTAGGATAATTGTTTTAATTCATCGAGCCAGTCTGGTCTTTGCTGAAGAAAGCGGGCGGTGCCGACTAGATATTTTGCTCGATAACCCATGCCAAGTGATCGAGCCTTTTCTTCGGACAAACTAGCCAATCGATCCCATCCAGGAAAAGCATAGTTTCCAGCTCCTAAATCATTTCCAAGTAACCTGTGGATTTTAGTCCGCAATTCTTTGATTTGAGGAATGCTCTTGGCCGAACTGAGTAAAAAAACCATAAGGACCTCCTCGATGGGCTGCCTAAGTATCCTTAGCCCTGAAAATTTTTGTATCGCACGATTTAATATGTAATCACTCCGCCATGGTAATGCATCGATCGCAGCGATGTAGGAATCATCGAGCCAAAGGTAATCAAGCAGAGTGCTTTCGTTTAGGGGAGTCCCACCGGTTTGCGACCAACTTAATTGTCTTTTTTTCCACTGAAGCTCGATGACCGATCGAGAGATGACTCCCCTCCAACGGTGATTACTTAAGGAGTTCCAGGCGAAGCTTTGGCCTCCCAAAAGAGTTTCAACAATACCGGTTAATGAAATTATATCTTGCTTACCTATTGGCTTCCAAACCTGAGTCATGGCAAGTCTGAGGACAACTATTTAGACCAAAGGAAACTCGGTTGCTTGGCCACCAAATCTTTCTGGCCATCCATTAATTTTAAGCACCACGCAAGAGGTTGAGCCCGAGGGTTTGGCCAATCCTTTCCGGTGAGACCAATGAAAACTTCTTTCCCAAAAATATCCTGATTGTTGATGGGTATAATTTTTGATTGGGGGAAGGGGGAATCTGGACTTACCCAGTCAATATTCCAATGTAAGCCTGGGATAGGGTTGGAGGGACCCAAGACTTTCAAGATGAAATAGAACCCACTTCGACTAATCTCATTCGAGCGACAATAAATTTTAGACCCCTCATACTCACGACCAGAAAAATATTCAGGAATTCTTTGAAAGCCGGCTGCATCCAAGTAGACGATTTTTCTGACTTCTATTCTTACTTCCGCAGACAGGAATGCAGAAAAAGAAAACCAGAAAAAGAGAATGCAAGCGGGTTTGAAAAAAGTCACCCGCATAACTTAGACCATAGAAAAGCTATGCGAAAAAAGGTGGGCTCTTTTATTCCGAAGCAGAAGCTTCTGTAGACCCTGTGTCCGGTCCAAGTACATCAGCTGCGGTTGCCTTATCTGAAGATTTAACTTTGGCTGCCACGGTCGTGGGCTCTTCTTTCGCAGCGGGTTTCTTAGGCACAGACTTGGAAACCTTCTTGGCTGGTTTAGCCTTAGGAGCCGGTTTTTTGGGGGCAGAATTTTCCGCGAGGGCCTTTTTGCGGCGTGCCAAGTAAGCGGCACGTCGGCGACGCTTGATTAATT
>JAYQBP010000028.1:0-10442 GCA_038137385.1 Opitutales bacterium
CGGGGGAAATTGTCGTGCAAACGAACAACCAATCCATCCACTGCCAAAAACTGATCAATTGTGCGGGTCTACACTCGGACCGGATTACCCAATTGGGTGGACAGAAACCTTCCGCCAAAATCATTCCATTCAAAGGGGAGTATTATTTTCTATCCAAGGAAGCAGAAAAGCTCTGCAATCACTTGATCTACCCTGTACCCGACCCCAAGTTTCCCTTCCTCGGAGTGCACTTCACCCGGATGATCGAGGGCGGGGTAGAGTGCGGGCCCAATGCGGTGCTTGCCTTTGGACGGGAGGCCTATGAAAAGTTCCA
The DNA here is from genome assembly GCA_038137385.1 of Opitutales bacterium. Lineage (GTDB taxonomy): Bacteria > Verrucomicrobiota > Verrucomicrobiia > Opitutales > Seribacteraceae > Chordibacter. The sequence continues at coordinate 314 of JAYQBP010000028.1, forward strand.
GTTTTCATCGAAAGACTTTATTGAGTCGATCACCTACCCCGGTTTCCAGATCATGGCGATGAAGCACTGGAAGATGGGATGGGGTGAGATGTGGCGTTCCTTTTCCAAGCAAGCTTTTGTGAAAGCCCTGCAAAGACTGGTACCTGCGATCGAGGCGAATCATCTCTCTCCCGCGCCTGCCGGTATCCGTGCCCAGGCAGTTGCCAAAACAGGTGGACTGGTGGACGACTTCCTCATTCAGAAAAATGACCGCATCATCAATGTGTGCAATGCCCCCTCTCCCGCAGCGACTGCTTCCCTCAATATCGCGGAGGAAATTATTCAAAACTTCTAGCAGTTGCTTTTCATTCGATAAATTCTTTGAGCCATATGGAATTCTCGTTGAATTTCACACGAGTCCTTGGCATTAAGAACCGTTCCTATGTTTTACAAATACATAAAAGCGAATATTGCCTTTTTCATGCTTGCAGGTGCAACTACATCTGCTCTCTTCGGGAAGAATCCAGAAACTCTTGAAGGAATGCGAGTAGACGGGCTAAAGCACAAGGAATTAGACCTTTCCAGAGCTACCGTGCTGAGTGGCTCTGATATAGAATCACGCCGAGTTTCCTACATTTCCAGCTTATCTACCCTTTCTCCAAACCTTTACATCAACTCCTACGGCATTCAATCCTACGGGGATGTGATTACCCTGAGGGGTGTTGGGAACTCTCAGCTGTTTGGAGACCCAGCTGTTGGACTTTATGTGGATGGAGTGCCCCAAGGCAGCACAGCCACTTATTCAAATACCCTCTTTGAAGTAGAAAGTATTGATATACTCAAGGGCTATCATGGTCATCAATTTGGTAAAAATTCGCCCGGTGGCGTTATTAATATCTCATCACGAAAAGCTGGAGTTACTCATCGTTCTAAACTTTACGCATCCTACGGTGGTTTCAATACCCAGAGCTATCGAGTGCTGGCTGATGGGCCCACTGGGGAGCACTCCAACTATTATTTTGGGCTCAATCGCAGTGAAAGTGACGGATACGCTGACAACCTTAACCCTACTGGAAACGATGCAACATCTGAAAGTTGGAACGGTCGACTGGGGTTTGAATTTTCCACCGAGAACGGGATCGAAATTGGCATTGGCGGAAGCTGGGAGGAGTTTCAGCTTGGGGCACAGCCGCTTGTCCCCCGACCTTCGTCTGGCAATCCGAAATACAGCAGTTTTTACAGCCGAGATTCAGGTGTCGGTGAGAAAGGAAAGATCTCTATGAACTCTCAGTATTTGAATCTAAGAACGGAATCCGATTGGGGTAATATTCAATCTACAACTTCCCGTAATTCCTGGGAACTCAACCCGTCCATAGTTGACCTCTACTTCGTGGATAGTGGTTTAGCCGGATTGTCTTTGGCAAGGCCAGACTTAAGTTCCATCTCGCAGATCATCGAAGAGAGAGAAACCATTGGGGAAGAAATACAGTTATCGAAAGGACAAGCTGATGAGTTTTCTTGGTTAATTGGGCTGAGTATTAGTAACGAGGATGTTAATGGGGATTCGACTCGACTCGTACCGTTACCAAGTGATGGGAACCAGTCGAATTTCATGGGTTATCAGAGCTATAATTCCAGGACAACTTATTCCTTTGATAACGATAAATTTGCCTTACACGCCAGAATATCTGACACCCTTGGCGAGAGTGCAAGTTACGAGCTTGGCATAAGGTATGACCATGAGAAAAAGCAAATGCGTAGAGGAAAGTCCAATGAGTATCCCTTTTTCATGCCTCCTTTTTCTCTACCCGTTGATCAAACAAGCATTGAACATTCTTATGACTGGGTTACCCCTTTTGCAAAAATCTCCAAAGAATTAAATGAACAACTAACTGTCTCCCTCAGCAGCTCTCTCTCCCAGAAACCTGGTGGATTCAGTGCCTATGTTGATGAGATCAACGGCACCTCCGCTTTTCCAATTGCATTTACTGAGGAAAAAATTTGGGCGAATGAACTGATGATCCATCTCTTGCCAGTAAATCAAAGAATGAGTGCAAGTATAGCTGTCTTTTGGAATAAAATGGAGGATTTCCAGTTTGAAAAACCATCCGGTTCTTTTGACTACTTCGTGGATAACGCAGAAGAGGTAGAGGTTAAAGGGCTAGAGTTCAATTTCTTTACACAGGTTAGCGATCATTGGCTTTTACAAGGTGCTTACGGGCTCACAGATGGTGAAATCAAAAAACATACCGGATCCTCAATTTTAGGGTCCCACGACTTTTCAGGCAAACAGACACCCTCGACTCCTGAACAAACACTCAATCTTTCTGTCACTAATCAGTTCTCTGATGCCTTATCATGGACTGCTGGCTTAACGCATGTCGGCAAGATCCATTACCTCGATCAAACGGCTACGGAAAGCATAAATGACTCATATACTTTATGGAATGCCTCCATTGCTTATTCATCCAGCGATTGGGAAGTGAGTGTCTTTGGCACAAAATTATTTGACGAGGAGTATTATTCTTCTCTTGTAACAAGCCTCACTGGTGCTCCGGGCATTGTGGGCTCTCCTCGTATCATTGGTCTGAGTATATCCAAGGAATTTTAATTCTTTTTGACTGCCCTGCCATTCTTAGAGCAGGGAAAGTAGATGCAAGTTCCGCTTGCTCCTCAATTTCTCCAAGCTTACCTTAGGCAATCAATGCATACTTTTCTCAAAATTAGTTTACCATGGGCGGTATCTTCAGGAGTCATTTTTTTTCTTGGACTTCACATAGGGGCTGATTTCCAAAGAACAGAAGATAAGAACGGGGTGAACTTAGGGCAAAGTTTTGATCTCAAGAAGATTCAAAACCTTAAAAAGAACCAGGAAAATAAACCAAAACCATTTAAGAATAAGATCGAGAAAACAGAAGCAACCCCACCGATGCCCCCTAATCTTTTACGCATTATGCAAGGAGGAGATATTGTAGAAAGGCTTGGCTCCTTCCTGGATGCTGTCCGTTCAATGGACCAATCCAATGTGGGTCATGTCCTGCAGGCTTTTGAAGAATTACCCGGTGGTTATGGAAGGCACTTGGAAATGAAGTTGTTGATGCGTAGTTGGGCCAACTTTGACCCCAAAGGAGCGCTTACCTATGCGACTACAAAACTCGATGCCAAAAGCGAGCGAGCTTTCGGTATTTCAGAAGCTTTGGCCGGTTGGGTGGCCAAAGATGAAAAAGCCGCCATTGCTTGGGCCAAGGATAACCACCCCGATGAGAACCAGGGGGACAACCCTTTACTAACCGGAATCGTCAAGGGACTCATGGAGACTGATTTAGAGGCGGCAAACCGGCTTTTCCTCAGTCTCCCAAAAGGTTCTGCCCGCTGGCAGTCATCGAGCCTGCTTGCTGATAAATATTTTGAGAAAGACCCACAGAGAAGTATCGAGTGGGCCGCTCAATTCCCATCAGATGACCCGTTGATGAGAGAAACCATCCTCAGCCAAATTGGGGCGAAGTTAGCTAAACATGACCTAGAGCTTACAGCCAACTGGGTAAATTCGATGCAGGATGAACCCGGAACTTATCGTGTTTTAGATAATTTGATGAGCCAATGGATAAGTACAGATCCTTCAGCCGCCGCCTTCTGGACGGAAAGAATTCAAAATTTAAAGAAAAAGAGGTACGCAATGAATCAACTTTCTAAACAATGGTCAGCGGTGGATCCAATTGCTACGGCAAAATGGCTGAACACCCAACCGCCTTCTGCGGAATCAGACCTGGCAATTTCAAACTTTGTTTCAGTGATTTCCCAAAGTGACCCGCAGGGGGCAATCGAGTGGGCTCAATCTATTGAGGAACCGGGACTCAGGGATCAATCGGTCCAACATGTGCTTAAGACTTGGCAAGTTCAAGATGCGGCAAAAGCCAATAAATGGTTGAAAGATAACAACCCGACTAAATAAGGCGACTGGTTAGAAACTTAGGCTTTACCCAAGGTTTTCAATGATTGCTACGATGGGCAAAAATAATGCAATTACGATGAAACCAACAACGACCGCTAAAAACACAATCATCACAGGCTCAATTAATGAAGTAACTCCGGCGACTGCATTGTCCACATCTTCATCGTAATTATCGGCAATACGCGTCAACATATCCGGCAACTCTCCCGTTTCCTCTCCAATTTCGACCATACTGGTGACCATGGTGGGAAAAACGGGCTCTCGGTCCATTTGCACAGCCATGGACTCCCCATCCCGAACCGCATTATGCACATTCGTCATTGCCCGGACAAAAAAGAAATTTGTCAAGGTATCTCCTGTAATTTGCAAAGCTTGCAAAATCGGTACACCACTACTCAATAAGGTGCCAAATGTTCGGGTAATACTGGAAACATTGGATTTACTAACCACTTCTTTAATCACCGGAACTCTTAACCCCAACCAGTCAAATAATTTGGAACCTTGCTTGGTTTTTTTAAGCACAAGGGTGCCACCAATTAAAAAAATAGTCCCACCAATGACTAAGATGGGATTGGTAGAGAACAAATTACTGATGTCTACGACTACCTGAGTGGGACCAGGCAAGGGGGCGCCCCTGAGCATTTGTTCAAAAATACTTTCGAACTGGGGAACCACTACCATCATCAAAAGAGCTACGATTGCAAAGGCCACGAACATGATCACGCTGGGATAAACCATGGCCGACTTCACTTTCTTTTTAGTCCGGATAGATTTTTCCTGAAACTGGGCCAAACGATCAAGAACGAGGTCTAAAACTCCACCCGCTTCACCAGCCCTTACCATGTTAACAAAAAGTTTGTCGAATGATTTGGGATACATGGCAAGCCCATCGGAAAGGGTGCCTCCAGAGGAAACTTTTTCCGCAATGGTTTCTAGCATTTGTTTGAACTTGGGCTTTTTATCAAGCTGCTTGATCATAACCTCCAAGCTTCGTAACAAGGGAAGACCCGCTTGAATCAAGGTAGACATTTGCCGGGTAAAAACCGAAATATCCTCACTGGTTGGACCACCTCCGATTTCAATATCTAGCAAGCCTCCCTTTTTTTTCTTTTTCTTTTCTTTTTTCTTAGGATTGGTTTTCTCCTTGGCTGAATGGGAGGAATCGGTCTTGCCCTTGGGGACATCCGTAGCCTTTCCCTGTTCTTTGAGGCTTTGTACGGTCAAATTATACTGACTCAAAATATTCCTGGCGTCTTTTTCATCAACTGCCTCAAATGTACCATCCACAGTATTTCCCGAGGGATCATTTGCTATGTATTCGAAGATGGCCATTAGAAGATAAAAAGGATGTGAATCGATAAATCAAGTATACTTTAAGACTTCTTCTACGGTAGTTTCTCCGTCAAATATGGAACGTAACCCATCTTCCCGAAGGGTTCTCATGCCCTGATCAATGGCTTTTTGCTTGAGCACAAGAGTCGCAGCACCTGAATTGATTAATTCCCTAAAGGAGTCGTTTACCTTGATCATTTCGAAAAGACCTGTTCGGCCACGGTACCCACCGTTGCTACACTCTTCACAACCTCCTCCAAAATAAAACACCCGATCCCCTAAGTCGGTTCGGGTAATGCCCAAGTTTTGGAGCATTTCATTTTTGGGGTCAAATTCTTGCTTACAGGAAGAACATACCTTTCTTACTAGTCTTTGTGCTAAAATAAATTCTAATGAGGCAGAGAGTAAAAAGGGTTCAAGACCCATATCAATTAAGCGGGTTACCGCACCCGGTGCATCATTGGTATGGAGGGTACTTAAAACAACATGCCCTGTTAGGGAGGCCTGGACAGCGATACGGGCAGTTTCAATATCCCGTATTTCTCCCACCATTATTTTATCAGGGTCCTGCCGTAGAAATGCCCGCAAAGCACGGGCAAAATCCAAACCAACCTGATGGTTCACAGGAACTTGCATAATTCCCTCAATCTCATATTCGACCGGATCCTCCGCAGTTAAGATCTTGGTCTCAATGTCATTTACCTCACGCAGAGCACTGTAAAGTGTGGTGGTTTTGCCTGAACCTGTCGGTCCAGTAACGATGAAAATACCATTAGGCCTTCGTACGGCTCCACGGATACCCCCCTTAACATTCTCTGGAAGACCCAAGTTATCGAGATCTAAATTAACGGCAGATTTATCCAAAACACGAAGAACCAAACTCTCTCCAAATTGAGTAGGCAAAGTGGATACCCGCAAGTCCACTGCCCTGCCCTCGATGGTCATCTTGATTCGGCCATCTTGCGGAATCCTATGTTCGGCAATATTGAGTTCGGAAATCACTTTTACCCTAGAAATAATGGGCAAAGCCAAGCTTTTAGGAGGGGGAGACATTTCATAAAGAGCTCCATCCACCCGATAACGGATTCGGAATTCGTCTTCAAAGGGTTCAAAATGAATGTCGGAAGCCTTGGCCCTTATTGCTTGCTGTAGTACAAGATTAACAAAACGAATAATTGGGGTTTCATTGGCAGCTTCGACCAAATCCCCTTCCTTGGATTCATCTAAGCCCTCGAACTGCTCGAATCCAACCTCTGAAATGATATCATTAATGTTGGTATTTTCTTCTCCATAATGCTTATCCAGGAGAGTCGAAACCAATTCTGGATCGCAAACTATAATGAAAACCTCCAAATTCAAAGCGAAGGTCAAATCATCAATAACGGAGGAATTAAAAGGATCCAAGGCGAGTAGATGAACCCCGTTTTCCGAAAGATACAAAGGGACAACCCCGTATTGCCGAGCAGTTTCATTCGTTAATACAGATAAGGCCTCTGGCTCAATTTCCCCCACATCTCCCACCTGAATCTCATAGCCAAGATATTGAGCGATCAAGTTAAGCAGATCTTCCCTGGAAATGATCCCCGCTTGGATGATTGCTTCAGCAAAGGAGCGTTTACCATCTATGATATCTTGATCATAGAGCTCATCTAAACCATGTTGAGAAACTCCCTCCACTTCACGAAAGAGGTCTCGAATTTCTGCGTTATTATCTAAGTATAGCATGGCAGAAAATTATTCCTCTTCGGTCGTAACCATTAAGACTTCGTCCAAGGTGGTAATCCCGGCGAGAACCTTACGGAATCCATCACTACGCATCGAGCGCATTCCCATTTCTCTGGACTTGGAACGGAGTTCTACGATGCTTACATTGTTGTAGATCATTTCCTCAATCTCGGAGTTGACCACAAAGATTTCGAATACCCCTTTTCTTCCACGATATCCCTTGTCTCCACATTTGGGACATCCCGTTCCCTTCATAAAGGATGCATCTAATGCTTGCTCCTCAGTAATTCCCAGAACAGCAAGTTCTGCGGATGTGGGTTTGTATGGCGCTTTGCAATTTTGACAAATTGCCCGCACCAGCCTTTGGGCAAGTGCTGCCCGCAAGGAAGCCGATACTAGGAAAGGTTTCACTCCCATATCCACCAAGCGGGAAACGGCACTTGGGGCATCATTGGTATGTAGGGTACTAAAAACCATATGACCGGTCAGGGAAGCATTAATCGCAATTTCTGCGGTTTCTAAATCTCGGATCTCGCCGACCATTACTATGTTAGGTGCTTGCCTGAGCATTGCCCGCAAGGCAGCAGAAAAGGTCATTCCCACTTCCGTTCTAACCTGAACTTGGTTAATTCCTGGAACTTCATATTCAACCGGATCTTCTACGGTAATAATTTTCCTGTCCGGCTTATTGATTGCGTGTAAGGCAGAATACAATGTGGTCGATTTGCCAGAACCGGTGGGTCCGGTGACAAGAAAAATTCCATCGGGCAAATTGATGACTTTTTCAAAAACGGTCTGATCATCCGAAAAGAATCCAAGTTGAGGAAGACCAAGACTCAGGCTTTCTTTGTCCAAAATTCGCATAACGATGCTTTCTCCATGGACTGTGGGAAGAGTAGACACACGTAGGTCGATCACTTTATCTCCCACCTTGACATTGATGCGTCCATCCAATGGCACCCGCTTTTCGGCTAGGCTTACATTGGCCATGAGTTTGGTCCGAGAAAGGATCGATGGTTGCAACCTCTTTGGGGGGTCAGGCTGCTCAATCAACTTTCCATCAATTCTAAAAAGACTCCGAAACTTTTTCTCCAGTGGTTCCTTGTGAATATCCGAGGCCCTTTTTTCAAGGGCATCCTTAATCACGGAGTGCACAAATTTAATAATCGGAGCATCTTCTTCACTGGCATCTTCCGGGCGGACACTATCCTCAATTTGTATCCCATCCTCACCTAAGTCATCAAAAAAACCTTTTTCCTTTGCTTGATCATCCAAGCCGTAGAGATGACGAATCGCAGCCATTACATCCCCACGGTAGGCAAGGCGCGGATGAATCGACTTACCAAGAATGTGACCCAAGTTGTCGATTCCCTCCTGGTCCAAAGGATTACCAAGCACGATATCGACCGTACTCCCGTCTATACCAATAGGGATCGCTTCATATAGTCTGGCCTGGTCTGCCGAGAGTAGTCCTAAAATCTCCTCACTTGGATTCACCTCCGATACATCGATCGTCTCCATACTCAATTCAGCACCTAAGAAATGAACCACTTCCTCAGGAGTAAGCTGTAATTTAGCAAGCAGGAGCATCATGTAATCGACATCGTCATCTCCAGACGACTCGACAGACTCGAGACTTTTTACCTCGGCTAGGATTTCATGAATCGTTTCGTCGTTGACTAATCCTTGGTCTTTGAAGGCTTCGGTGAGGAATTCATCCGTTGCATTCATGTCAACTTCAAGTATTGGAGAGATTCAAAAACTATCGGCCCAAGCCCATGAGAAACTCGGGGTTGTTCTTCGTCTTTTTCACTCGCTGAATAAACATCTCCATCGCCTCTGCTGGAGGAACGCCTTTCATGGAGCGTCGTAGAGCGTAAATTTTGCTCAGTTCATCAGGATGGTAGAGCAATTCCTCTTTACGCGTCCCACTTTTCTCAAAGTCCAATGCCGGAAATATTCTTTTGTTTGAAAGCTCACGATCCAGATGCAGTTCCATATTTCCAGTTCCCTTGAACTCCTCAAAAATCACTTCATCCATCTTGCTTCCCGTTTCAACAAGTGCAGTACCGAGAATCGTCAGGCTACCGCCTCCTTCAATGTTTCGAGCGGAACCAAAAAATCTCTTTGGCCGTTGCAGAGCAGTGGCCTCAACACCACCGCTAAGAATCTTTCCGCTGTTGGGCATGGTGGTATTGTAAGCACGTGCCAACCGAGTGATGGAGTCGAGCAAAATGACCACATGTTGTTGATGCTCGACCATTCTGCGTGCTTTTTCAATGACGATCTCCGCAGCATGAACATGGCTTTCTGCACTTTCATCAAAAGTGGATGCAATCACTTCTGCATCAGGCACCTGTCTTCTAAAGTCGGTGACTTCTTCGGGGCGCTCATCAACCAAAAGAACGATCAGATGGGCATCGGGGTTGTTCTTTCTCAACGCTCTAGCGACTCCCTGCTGCAAAACTGTTTTACCGGTCCTTGGCGGGGCCACAATCAGACCACGCTGACCAAATCCAACAGGAGAAACGAGGTCAACCACTCGCATAGCCACATTATCCCATTCAACTTCCTGATGAGTCTCAAGGTACATTCTACGTAGTGGATAGTAGGGAGTTAGTTCCGTAAATGGGGTGACCCGAGTGGTCTCCTCCGGGGACATGCCCATGACTTCGTCTACTCTGAGCAGAACCGGACATGAGGAATCTTCCATTTTGGCTCGGATTAAGCCTTTGATTAAGTGTCCTGTTTTTAAACCATAACGACGCACCAACCGCTCAGGAACAAATGCGGATTGAGATTTTAAACGATAGTCCTCTCTTTGCTGAAGAATAAATCCATGACCATCTTCCATGACTTGAATAATTCCGCTCAAAGTTACTGGGGTTTCCGATTTGAGGGCAGAATCCAATACCAGATCAATCAACTCCTCCCGCATGGGAGCGTTAGGCAATTTTCCTTCGGAGTCAAAGGGACCCACTTTTTGGGCTAAATCAAGCAGGTTCAGCGATAGAAATTCATCGAGGTTGAGAATATCCTTACCTCCATCTACAAATGGCTGAACAAGATCATCTATACCTTGCTCTGTTTTTAAAAGTTCTGAATCGAGAAGTTGTCCTACCTCGAGGGCTTTCGTTTCCG
>JAYQBP010000028.1:10452-17852 GCA_038137385.1 Opitutales bacterium
CTTCGTACGGCAATCGTCTCGGTTTTTTAAATTTTTGCTTCCGTCGTAGTTTCTTTTTCTCCTGCCAAGTAAGTTTTTTGGGGCCCGAACCTTGCGGGGAATCGCCCTTGGGACTGTTGCCGACCGAATCATTGGGGGCATCCTGCCCTGCCCTGACTACTTTGGATTGGTTCGCTTCACCATCCGTAGGTTTGGGTTTATCTTGGTCAGAAGAATCATTTTCAAATAGTTCCTTCCTTTCATCTGGGTGCGGTCTCTCTTCCTCGGGTTCGTTACCATCTGTGCTAAAAAAAAGCTGTCGATCGGAAACTTCCTCCCTCTGAACAGCTTTAGTCAAGTCTTGGGGAGAAGAAGCGGAAACCTCATCTTCAGTTTGGCTGACCGAATCGACCTCCTCTTCACCTTTGGATGATTTTTGTGTTTTGGTTTGTGTAGATTTTCTAACAGGCATAGCTAATCAATTAAATCTTCAATCTTGGGATAAAAAACCGTCAAGTTCCCGAACTTGTCGGTGCAAAAATTCCATGGACCCACCCCCCCATAAAATAAAGTCTGCAAACTGAACTTTTCGGGATAATTCAAGTTGAGAATGTACGCGTACAGTGGCATCTTCTGTTGAAAGACCGCGTTCATTCAGGCGATTGTAAATCATACTTAGAGGGGAATAGGTGGTTATTGTATATTTAAAGTAATTTTGAATTTCGTTTTCAAACAATAAGGGGAGTTCAATCATACACTTTTCAGAAGCACATGACTGGGCGAACGAGAGCCATCGGGTACGAATGATGGGGTGAAGAAGATTTCCAATCCACTTTCTTTCCCGTTCCGATTTAAATACTATTCCACCAATGACCGATTTGTCAATGTTTCCGCAATCTCGCAAAACTCGAGGTCCCCACCTTTCTAATATTTTCAGCCTAACCGGCCCATCAGAAGATAAGATTTCCCCAGCTATATTATCGGCGGAAATCCCAGCCCAGCCCAGCTTCTGAAACTCTCTCAATGCGGAAGATTTGCCACATGCAATCCCTCCTGTTATTCCCACTAGGATCTGAGTTGATTGTAAAGTCATCTACACATAATTCTTTAAATCTTTACCCTACAAGCAAGAATCTAAATTTCGGAATTCAGACAATCGTCTTGCCAGTTACGATCCCAAGATCATAATTGCCGACTCCAACTGGTAGGGTATCCAAGTGGCTAAAGGATGCGGACTGTAAATCCGCCCGCTTCGGCGTTCGTCGGTTCGAATCCGACCCCTACCACCACTCATCCTCAAATCGCGTTTTATAATATGAAGGAAAAAAAACCAGCGAACCGATGGATATTTATATTTGTTGGAGGGCTCATTCTTTTTCTTTACAAAACATGCACTGGGCAACTGCCTCCGATTGAATTCTAATGTTCCAAAGAGTCATGAGTACCCGCCTGCTGTTCGGAGGTATTTTGACTCTGGCACTTGCTTACTTTTGGGCACAACACCTGAGTGCATCCTTGTTCCACTCCTATCATGATTGGTCAGGCTGGAGATCGATTACGGGAGGTGCACCTAATCCGCTTACCCATGGTGTCGAAAAAGTAATCTGGGCATTAACCTTTTGCACAGGATGGTGGATGCTTTGGCGACTTGATCTTTTTATTTCGAACGGCCCTCCTCCCCATCTCTTCAAACACGGTGAGGAAACCACCCCAACCCCCCAAACAGCAGACTACACCGAAGCGAAAGGAAAGAATACGCACTTTGCTCACCGTTCGGAAAATTTTGTTCCAGAGAATGAAAACGAAACCAAAGAAGATTACCGAGATCAAGCCAGAGAAGAGCAAGCTCCAAACCAACAAAAAAATGTCAGGAAAATTACTTTTCCAACCATAGAAGAACTCCAAATGGCGGAGGTTTTAAATTTATCCAAGGAAGATTTGGAAGATTTTGCGAAAATTAAAGCAACTTACCGCACCGCCATTGCCCAGTATCATCCAGATAAAGTATCGGCACTCGGCCCAGAAATTCGAGAAGTAGCCGAAAATAAAGCCAAAGAAATTAACCAGGCTTACGAGTTTTTTAGAAAAAAATTTCGCGACCTATGAACATTGAGCACAATTTAGACTCCTGTTTCATAATTTCTTGAAGGTATCCACCAAATTGATAATAGATAAAAGATTTACCATGACACAAGCGACCACTCATGAATTCAAAGCCGAGACCAAGCAGGTGCTCGATATCGTTGTAAACTCCCTTTATAAAGACAAAGAAATCTTTGTGCGGGAATTAATCTCCAATGCTTCGGACGCCCTTGAAAAATTGCGCCGCACACAACTGACGGAAAAGGATATTTTAGACGACAATCTAGAGTTGGAAATCAATATAAGCACCGATGAAAATGCCAAACAATTGATCATCCAAGACTTCGGGATTGGAATGAATGAAGAAGAGCTCACCAAAAATCTTGGCACAATCGCTCATTCAGGCTCCAAAGAGTTTCTAGAAGCTCTTCAAGGTGAAGGTGAAAAAAACGAAGCCCTCATCGGAAAATTTGGAGTGGGGTTTTACAGCGTCTTTATGGTTTCTGACTTGGTCAAAGTTTACTCACGAAGTTGGCAGAAGAAAGAAAATGGATTTTGCTGGGAAAGCGATGGAAGCGGAGGATACACGATCGAAGAAGTCGAAGGGCAAAGAAGAGGTTCTAAACTAGTCATCCAACTCAAAGATGAATTTGAGGAGTTCGCGAAAGAAGACCGCATAAAGGATATCGTTAAAAAGTATTCAGCATTTGTTCAATTCCCTGTGTTGGTCAATGGGGAGAAGGTGAATACGGTCGATGCTATATGGCTGAGATCGAAAACCGATATCAAAGACGAAGAATATGAAGAGTTCTACAAGTTTCAAGCCAATGACTATGAAGCTCCCCTCATGCGCCTTCATTTCAGTGCAGATGCACCCTTGGAGATCAACTCCCTTCTTTTCGTACCCAAGAGAAATATGGAAAAAATGGGCATGTTCCGCAATGAAAACAAAGTGGCCCTACATTGCCGCAAAGTTCTGATCGATGCCGAACCCAAAAGCCTCTTTCCTGAATGGCTTAGGTTTTTACGGGGAGTGGTGGACAGTTCTGACATTCCCTTGAATGTTTCCCGTGAAACCATGCAAGACAGCGAGCTTCTCCGTAAACTCGGACAAGTTTTAACGAAGAGATTTATCAAGTTTCTTAACGAACAAGCTAAAAAAGAAGAAAACACCTACCTTGATTTCTGGCAAGAATTCGGAGCGTTAATCAAGGAGGGTGTGGCCACCGACCACACCCACAAAGATGAATTGGCCAAGTTACTTCGTTTTCAATCTACTGCTTCTGAAGACGCAAAGCTGACTGGACTCGAAGAATACATCGACCGCATGGCCACGGATCAAAAAGAAATCTTGTTTCTCTACGGTAAAAACCGTAAGTCAATCGAATCGGGCCCATACCTTGAGGCCCTGCAGGCACGAGGTTTTGAAGTCCTCCTCTTAACTGAACCTGTAGACGAGTATGTCATGCAGTCACTTAGGGAATTTAAAGAAAAGAAAATCATTTCTGCAGATTCCGATGAATTAAAGCTGGATAAACTGGACGACCAACCCGGTGGCGAAAGTTTGGACAAGAAAGCGATCAAGAAACTTTCCAAGTGGATCAAGGAGTCATTGAAAGACCGAGTTTCTGAGGTTGAAACTGGTGAACGCTTGATTAATAGCCCGGTTTGCGTGGTCGGTGAAGACGGAATGGGAGGAGCATCCGCCCGAAGGATTATGAAAATGATGCAAGGACCGGAAGATGATATGCCAGCAAGCAAAGTGAAATTCCAAATTAATCCGAAACACTCAATTATTCACGGATTGAATCTTCTCATGGAAAAAGATGAGCCCACCGCCCTTTTGGTCGCCAACCAACTTCTGGATAATGCTCTTGCTTCAGCCAATCTTTTGGATGACCCACGGGAGATGATCGCCCGCAGTTACCAAGCTTTAGAAAAACTCACCGCGACAAAATAGTTTTTCTGCCTCTTGTTTGTTTGCACTCAAAATGAAGTTGCCCCGTAGGATTGAGTTGGGGTATAAGACAATTTATGAAGAGTCTTGCTCTCAAAATTTCCACCGTATTTTGTTTTTCAATTATCATTGCATCCTTCGGGTGTGTTCAACGCCCAAGCGGTGGCACGGTAGGTAGAGGCGGCAACCCATTTGCTGACGCAGATGCCCGAGTCGGTCAAAATATAGAAAACTTGATGGGGCTATCGGTTGGCATGACCAAAAATCAGGTATACAGTTTGGCGGGCAATGCAAACTACATCGAGGGATATGACTGGGGGAGTGCTTGGTTTTACAAAATTCGTACCGGGGGGAATGAAGGAACATTATCTGACAAAGATGTCGAAAAGAGATACATGCCAGTTGTTTTTGATAACACGGACCGGGTAATGGGATACGGCAGCAAATTTTATGATCAAACGATCTCTGACCTTGGTGCAGGTCAGTTTTAACCGCTTCCTAATTCCCAAATTCTCATGATTGTTCGGTTGACGGATAATCATTTTTAATCCATTTTCGTTCTTTTCACTTATTTTTCGATGAAGACTACTGTTGCCAAAAAAGAAAATGTTACCCACGATTGGAAAATTGTTGATGCATCGGGCCAAATACTTGGTCGCCTTGCAGTACAAATCGCCAATGCATTACGGGGACGTAATAAACCAACCTACACTCCGCATGTTGATACCGGTGATTTTGTGATTGTCATCAACGCAGACAAAGTAAAGTTGACTGGATCGAAAGAGGAACAGAAAAAATATATGTTCTATTCTGGTTACATGGGTAACGAAAAATACCGTTCGGTTGCAGACTTCCGTGAAAATCGCCCCGAGTTCATCATCACAAATGCAGTCAAAGGGATGTTGCCGAGAAATAAACTTTCTAGTGGTATGTTAACTCGCCTTCGTGTATTCGCTGGAGAGGAACATCCTCACACCGCCCAGCAACCTTCCCCTCTCCTCGCTTAACTTCATGAGTGCTAAAACGAAAAACCAAGACTTTATTGCAACAGGTCGTAGAAAAACTAGTACCGCTCGGGTAAGAATTCGCCCAGGTTCTGGTTCGATCACTATTAACAATCGCGATATCGATGACTACTGCTCTACCGAGCAACAGAAGAAAGCCGTCATTGGCCCCCTTCTTTGTGTTGAAAAGAACGGTCAACTCGATGTTTCAGTCAATGTGAGCGGCGGAGGTGGTACTGGGCAATCAGGAGCCATTCGTCATGGTTTATCCCGTGCACTTGAGAAAATGGATGCGGATCTCCGTTCCCCCCTCAAAAAAGCGGGTCATTTGAGACGTGACCCTCGAAAAATCGAGCGTAAGAAAGCAGGCCGCCCTGGGGCTCGTAAAAGGTTTCAGTTTTCCAAAAGATAAACTTATCCAATTATTCACCTTTTATTTCAACCCCTCGGTATCCCAACCGAGGGGTTTGTTTTTTTATATTTTTCATTAGCAAATTTTAGACATTATGAAAGTAGCTATAGTGGGAGCATCTGGCTATACTGGGCAGGAACTTGTATCCTTACTTATTTGCCACCCTAGAATAGAATTATCTGCGGTCACTTCGCGGGCACACGCAGGCAAACCGATCAGCACCGTCATTCCCAAACTTGGTCACTTAGGCAATAAAATATCTTTCGTTGCTCCGGTTCTTAAAGACTTAATCCATTCCAACATTGAATTATTCTTTTTGGCTCTACCTCATGGTACCGCCTCCGAATACGCTATCCCATTACTCGAGTCAGGAAAAAAAGTTATCGATTTATCTGCTGACTTCAGGCTCAACAACCCATCCATTTACAAAGAGTTCTACGGTTCAGAACACCCCGCTCCAAAATGGTTGCCAATTGCTCAATATGGACTGCCTGAGTTGCATGAATTGAGTTGGCAACAATCTTCCTTAATCGCTTCGCCAGGATGTTACCCAACGAGCATTCTTGTTCCACTGGCCCCTCTCCTAAGGGACAAGGTAATTGACCCCAACGATATCATAATCAATTCAATTAGTGGAGTAAGTGGAGCTGGGAAAAATGCCTCTGAGAGGCTTTTATTCTGTGAGAGAAACGAGAGTGCGGGTCCCTATGGGCTCCCTAAACACAGGCATTTATCAGAGATCGAAGAACAACTTAGTGCATTTGCTGAACAATCTATCTTGATTTCCTTTCATCCACATCTAAGCCCGATGAACCGGGGCTTATGTTCGACGATTTCCGTACGTCCTAATTCTTCCCTCGAAAGGTCCGATGTGATTAAATCATGGCAAAGTACTTATGAGAACAAACCATTCGTCCAACTTCTTGAAAACGGGAATCTCCCCGAAACGGCAAATGTTGTGGGAACGAACCGCATAGATCTTGCTGTCCATGAAGATCGCAGAATGAATCGTTATATACTTTGTTCCGCAGAAGATAATCTCCTCAAAGGTGCAGCAGGACAAGCGGTGCAATCAATGAATATTTGCAACGGTTACGAGGAGACTTGTGGATTGTTATGAAGTTGTTCGTTGATTGCGATGGCGTAACGGAACCGCAAGGTTTTTTTGCCTCAGGGGTGGCTTGTAATGTAATGGGGAAAAATAACGGCAAATTAGACCTTGGAATTATTTACTCCTCCAAACCTTGTACAGCTGCGGGGACTTTCACGACTAATGATGTGAAGGCATCTCCTGTAAAATATTGCTTGGACCTACTTAGTGATCAGAAACAGGTCTTCCACGGGGTGGTTGCAAACAGCGGAAATGCCAATGCCTGTACTGGAAAACAAGGCGATCTGAACTGCCTAAAGATGGCGTCCGAAACCGCCCGTCACTTGAATGTACATTCTCGGGAGATCCTCGTTTGCTCCACAGGTCGAATTGGTGTTGAGTTGCCTATGAGTAGAATCACCGCCGGGATTGCCCATGCATGCCAAGATACCCTGGATGAACTTGATGGAGGAAAAGCTTTTCAGGAGTCAATTTTAACCTCAGACACAAGGACGAAGTCATGTTCCGCCCAAATAGAGACACCAACTGGAAGGATCGTCATTGGAGGAGCAGTAAAGGGGGCTGGAATGATTCAGCCAAACATGGCCACAATGCTTGCTTTTTTAACTACTGATGCCGAGGTTCCCTCTTCTTTTCTTCAAGAATGTTTATCCCTAGCTGTAGATCAATCGTTTAACCGAATGACCATTGATGGGGACATGAGCACCAATGATTCCGTGCTTTTCTTGGCCAATGGATTTTCTCGGATTCGTTTGATGGATCAATCCGATCAGATCCAGTCAATCTTCAAAGATGCGGTCATTAAGATTTGTCAAACGCTGGCCCAGAAGTGTGTCACTGACGGAGAGAAAGTGA
>JAYQBP010000029.1:0-5879 GCA_038137385.1 Opitutales bacterium
CTGGTAGAGGCGCGCAAATTATAGCAGATGTTGTCCAATCTGAGTATGAAAAACTCCACAAAAGCCAGAAAAGTACTCAAGTTGAAAATGTTAGAAATGTCCTCCAACTCTTACTTGATAAGAGTATGCAGGAAGAAGAGCGAATAACCAATGAGCAATCTAATTTTAAAAAGAAGTACGATTTACCTTTTTTGGAGGATGAAAAACAGGACACTGCAGCAAGGAAAAGTCAGTATCAGGCTGAAATAACTCGTTCTAAACTAGAACAAATCAAGATAAATTCTCTATTGCGTCAGATACTTCAAATTCAAGTCAGGATAGGCTCCCAAAAAGAATCTACCCGATCGGAGGATGTGGATGAAGATATTGCTGTAATTAAGGAGTTTTTTGAGATTGATGCAATTGAAAGCTACGGAGCAATTCCTGAGCTTAGGAAAAAGCTTTTCGACTTGGAAAGCCAGCGAAGAGATTTTCAGGAAACTGGAGCTGGGTATTTGGAAAAACACCCAAAAATGATTGAAAACGCCAGACAAGTCCAACTTGTAAAAATCGAGTTAAACAAAGAGGTGAAGTCGGCAATCGAGGATTTACGCGACAAACATATTCAGCTTTCTGCACAAGAGAAAGAGTTTGCATCGGCAATGTCTAAAGTGCAGGAGGAATCTAGAAAATTAAGTGAAATCGAGGAAAAGCTAAAAAATCTCGATCGGCAACTAGCTGTAGTTACAAAAACCACCGACCAAATTCACAATCGTTTAAACGATGTAAGAATTGAACAAGCCCTACCAAGCGAACAAGAAGAGCCTCTAAATAAGGAGCAATTTGCAAGTTTGCCTGGTGCCCCGTTCACGCCAGACAGAAATAAGATTCAAAGAGATGGCATTATGTTAGGAATGGCTATATTTGTATTGGTGCCGTTTTTATTAGAGTTTATTGATAACCGAGTTAAGTCCCCTTGGGACATTGAAGTTTTTATTGGTCGAGACTTGATTGCCGGTATTCCCAAGATCTCTGAAGTAGAAGAAAAGCAAAGACCTTTAATCGTGGGAAATGATTTAGATGATGGATTAACCGAGTCATTTCGTAGCATGTTTAGTAGAATCCAAATGAATTCTCTAAATGATTACCCTAAAACTATTTTAGTCACATCTGCAATACCCAGTGAAGGCAAAAGCTTAATTTCAGCTAATCTTGCTTACAGTTGTGCAAATCATGGAAAAAAGACGATCCTCATTGATTTTGATTTAAGACGACCCGGTATTCATAAATTTTGCAATATCGGCAACGAAAATGGGTTACTATCTTTAATCAATTCGGAACAATCAGACCTAGATGGTTTAAAAGAATTGGCATTAAAATATGTTGTGCAGATCCACCCTAATCTTTTCGTGCTTCCATCAGGCGGGAGAACTCGGGCAGCAACCGAACTCCTTGAAAGTAACGGATTTGATCGTATCCACAAAGTGCTTAGGAGCATTGCAGATGTTATTATTATTGATAGCCCTCCATTGGGACTTTTCCCAGATTCCCTGGCAATGGCTAGAAAAGTTGAGGAAGTGCTTTTTGTGACGCGTTATGGAAAAGTTTCGCGAAAAGTTGTCAAGAGTTTACTTGAAAGCTTGGATGAGACTGGGGCAAAAATTCTTGGTGTTGTATTGAACGATCTTCCGCAAAAGAAAACCCCAGGTTATTACTACTCTGGATATTATGGTTACGGGTATTTCAGATACAAATATTACAATAAATATTACGGTAGGGATAGTACCGAGGATAATGTGATTACTCAAACTGAGAAGAAGGAGCATACTGCATAGAAAGCTTATCAGTCTAAATTTTTATAATGAACCAGACCATTAAAACACTCGTTGTTAGTACCCGTGGCATAAGAATAAAAGGTGATGATACGAGTAATGGAATTGCCGCAGTTATTGATGCCAAGTCGAATGAAATGTGTAACGATGGATGGAAATTATTTTCCATCACTCCCTCCCTGACGAGTGAAGGTGCTTTAATTAAGGTTTTACTAACTTTTGTTAAGTAAGGAGGATTAACTTAATAAGAAATATCGATTAACTTGTTGTTCTTCAATTTTAATTCAACCCGTTGGTGATCATATCTGTACTCAATCATAACCCAATTTGCGTTATTTGTATTTAATTTGGCTAATATTTTATAGTCATAACCTAAATTTTTTGTAATTTCTGCTAGTGATTGCCCAATTTCTAAAGTATACAAGTCTTGCTTAGAATTCATATTTATTGAAGAAAAATCAAAACTTTGATTGATAGCCAATTCGTTGGCGAATTGTGTGTTAGGATCCCAACTTTTACAGCTTGTTAATATTAAAATCTTGAAGAAAATAATATAACCACAATTATTTATCATGATCTTATTTTGTAGAATTTTTTTAAAAAATTCCAAGAAATAATGAAAACAAACCAAAATAAACCTTCCCTTCATTCAGATGATTTTTTGGTAATACGATTAATTCCTAATGTATTTACTACCATTGGGATGTGCGTCGGGCTAACTGGCATAAGGTACGCCGTTGAATCAGATTGGAAGTCAGCAGTAACCTGCGTTTTAATTGCAGCGTTTTTCGACCTTATAGACGGGTTAACTGCAAGAATTTTAAAAGCTACATCAAAAATGGGGCAGGAGTTAGATAGTCTGTCGGATGCAGTAAGTTTTGGTGTGACCCCTACAGTAATCCTTTATCTATGGACTCTATCTCTAAATAATTTAGAATCAGAATATGTAGTGGGATGGTATTGGATTCCATTCATTTTTTACACTTCTTGCTGTGTTCTGCGTTTGGCAAGATTCAATATCAATAACAAAGATTCCAATGAAATATTGAAGAAGCACATCAGTTATTTCGTGGGTGTGCCTTCTCCAGCGGGTGCAATTATTCTCCTTGCACCAGTAATTATTGTAATAAATTTTAATAGGTTTGGCATAAGTGGTGTTGAATACATGCATCCTTCCTATGTATGCATTTGGGTTATGATAGTCAGTCTATTAATGGTATCTAGAATACCCACCCTATCTCTTAAAAGTATTAAATATAAAATCTCTTATAAAAAAGTAACTTTTGTACTAATAGGAGTAATTCTTTTGGCCGCAATTATCATTCGGGAGCAATGGGTTTCTCTTGCAATTTTGATATTTGTATACTTGGCATCGATTCCTGTTTATGCCTGTTACCTTTTCAAAAAGAAATAATCAAAATTATTTTTTCAAAACTGCTGTTAATGAATAAGCTCTTTGTTGAGTAGATTTAGGTAAATCCTTAAATTGTGGATTTGAAATATACTCCGAAAGTTGCACACAATATGTAGTCGAATTCTGCTTGCTATGGTCACTTGCTATTAAGTCCAAGTAGCCATTTATAAGTTGCAGAAAAATTTCGCCTCTTGCATTCATAGAGAAGGCAATTTCAAGAAGGGTAACTTTCTTAGTGAGTTCTTCAGGTTCGTCCAGCAACTGAGACATTTGCCAATATACATCAAAGGAATGATCATCATCTTTCATGATACGCTCAAGAAAGTGAATAGCAGAAAATTTATCCCCCTGTGTCTTTTTTATTAGAAAACCGGTGTATAAAGATTCGTAGGATCTAGGCTTTTTGATCAGAGCTTTATTATTATAAGATTCGGCTTCTTCTATTCGTCCCTCAGTGAGATAATGATTCGCTAAAAAATTTAGGAGTTCTGGTTGATCACCATTTTTAGAGAGGTAGGTATTAATTAAGCTAATTGCTGCTGTGGCACAACCTTGATCAATCAAAATTTCAGCTCTTAATAATGTAGCAGAAAAGTGATCAGGATTAATATCGATAGCCCTATCTAAGTAGTAAGCCGGATCTATGCTAAAGCACATTAATCTAATTCTTTGCTTTGTTTGACTTGGCTTTTCCTAAATGGAGGGCTTTCTTTGCTTTCATGATTTCTTTAAGTGCTTTTTGATTCATGAGTAGAACAGCTAGTTGGTAGTGTGCATCAGCGAAATCTGGATTGATTTTGATCGATTTTTGCAATGAATCAAATGCTTTGGTAAAATATTCTTGTTCGGCTAGCAATAGGCCTAACCTGTAGTGCGATTTGTAGCTGTCCGGATTGATGCGAATCGCTTCTCGAAAATGTTTTACTGCTCTCTCTATTTCAGGGCGTATAACAAGAGTACCATCCTTATTCATCCGCTGCCCTTTTGAAAGAAGTTTACCTAGAAAATAATGACACTCGTCAAAATCCTCTTTAATTTCTAGAGCTGTCTCAAAATTTCTTTCGGCCAATTCATATTCTGCGGGTGTTGATGAGAGCCTTGCTAAATTGAAGTAAGCTTCCGCAAAATTTTGTTCAACATCTGTGGCTTTTTGAAAATGAATTTTCGCTTCGTTAATATCTCCAGAATTTTCTGAATGAAAGGCTAAATCGAAATATGCATTCGCAAACTCTGGATTAATTTCTAAAGCTTTGTAGAAATGTTTCTTGGCAAGACTGCTATCTTTATCTTTGGTAAGAATTTTGGCTAAATAATAATGAGAATTTGCATTCTGAGAATCTAATTTAATTGAAAGCCTGAGGTTTTTTTCTGCTTCCTCAAGGTCATTACGATTAAATTGTAGTTTTCCGAGAAAGAAAAGTGCGTTCGGATTATTATTATGACAGCTTATGGATTGGTTGTAATGAAAGGATGACTTTTCGTAGTTATCTTCAAGGTCATAAATTCTTGCACAAAGGTAGTGAGCCTTGGAGTATGAAGGCATTAATTCAAGTGCTTTTGACAGAAGTATTTTGGCTTCTTTAAGGGACTTTTCCTCAAAAAGAATCTTCGCGAGATTGTAATATGGCTTAGGATCGGATGGGTCTAATTCAAGTGCTTTATTGAAATGCATTTTCGACGATATCGGATCTTTCTTATCAACTTTAGAACCATCGTTATTTGTCGCAAGTCCTCCAAGTAGCAATTTAGCTAAATAATAATGGGCCTCTATAAACCCCTCATTTATATCAATGGCAGTGTCGTAGTGTTTAAGGGCTTCCTCGAAGTCATCTGGATTAGTTAAAAGCCTAGCTTTATAATAGTAGGCAGGGGCATAATTTTGATCAATTTCTGCAACTTTATCAAAATTATTCTTGGCTTCCTCTATATCATTTAAGTCAATTAATAATAGAGCGTAGTTAAAATATGCTTTAACAAAATTTGGATTTATTTCTAGTGCATTCAAAAAATGGTCTCTAGCTTCTTCAAACTTTTTTTGTCTTTTCAGTTCAATGGCTAGTTCACATTCAGCCTCTGAAAACGATGAATCAAGATGAACCGCTTTTTCAAAGTATGAAATTGAAGTGTCAAATTCTTCTCTCGATTGATGAAGGACTCCTAATTTATAATGTGCATTCGCTAATTTAGGGTTTAATTCAATCGCTCGCTCTAGAAGTTTCTCAATATCCTTTTCCATATCGAGGAGTTTGGTTATTTAGTTTTCATAACCCATACACCATCCCATTCACCTTTAGGTGGATGCTTTTTCATGTAAGCACAACGATCTAGATAAAGTTGAGCCGCCTTATCATTTGGGTTAATTTTCTTTACCATATTGAATAACTTAACAGCTTGGTCCCATTTGCCATCGTTCCAAGCCCTGTAGCCATCGTTAAAATTGCCTAATGCATCGACCATGTTAGGATATGAATTTTCATCGTGAAAGTCTAAAACCTCATAAACACCAACGGGCTCAGTTTTACCCTTAACAATGACATAGTCAACTTGCCGGGTTCTGTAGGTTGCCTTCACCGCTTTGTATGTGAACTCACTTATTAGAATGTGAGCACCGTATTGTTTGCAAGCACTCTCTATTCTAGCAGCAAGGTTTACCC
>JAYQBP010000029.1:5889-17540 GCA_038137385.1 Opitutales bacterium
GGTTTACCCCATCACCAATAACGGTGTAATCCATTCTTTTAGGCGAACCAATCTTTCCGGATACGATGGAATCTGTATTGATTCCCATTCCATGATCAATCGGCATTTTCCCTTCGGCGGCTCTTTTTTCATTGAACACATTTAAATCTGTCATCATGCGGATGGCTGCACGAACCGCACGATCAGGATCGTCTTCATGTGGAATTGGAGTTCCAAAAATGCACATCATCGCATCGCCAATGAATTTATCCAGCATGCCACCTTCATCGGTAATGCAATCAACCATAATCGTAAAATATTCGTTTAATAGCTTAACTGTACCCTGGGCGCCTAGTTCTTCGGTAATGGTTGTAAAACTTCGAACATCAGAAAATAACACAGATGCAACACTTTGTTTACCTCCCATTACATCATCCCCTTCTCCGGCATTCATAAGTTGGTCGGCTAATTCAGGATCCATGTACCTGGACATCGTAGACTTCATTCTTTTCTCAGAACTGATGTCCTCGATCATGACCATAACTCCCAGGTTTTCAGATTTCTGCCCAAGCAAAGGCGTGATTGATACATTAACAGAGAGGCTTTCTCCGTTTATTTTAAGAGTAGCATCTAGAAATTCTTCCTGTTCTTCTAAGGAATCTAGCTTATTAGCTAACCAAGAGTTTTCCGAACCAAGCCAATCGTTGATCGAAGAATTTAAGATGTTAGATAGATTGGGTGCTTTGAAAATTTTCAATCCAGCTGGATTACAGGTCTTAATCAATTTTCCTTCATCGATCGTAACCACTGCATCGTGCATGCTTGAAAGAATGCTTTCCGAGTAGTTTTTTTGGTTTTGGACATCATCAAAAAGCTTTGCATTTTCAATTCCCATAGAAATTTGGGAGGTAAAAGCAGCTAATCGCTTTTCGTCTTCCTGTGTGAAGGCACCACCCCGTTTGTTAAGAACCTGACTAACCCCAATTGTTTTCCCCTCTTTGTTAAGCACGGGCATGCAAAGGATAGATCTTGTGAAGAAACCAGTTTGTTTATCAAAACTTGGATTAAATCGGAGGTCGGCATAGGCGTGGGGAATGTTAACTGCATTCGCCGATGTAAAAACCGTTCCTGCAATTCCAAGATGATTAGGAAATCGAATAACCGATTTTTCATCTAGTCCCTCGCCAACCTCTGTGTAGAGTTCGTTCGTTTTTTCATCATTGATAAAAAGAGTGGCTCTTTCACAATCCAACATGGTTGAAATCGTGGAGATAATCTTCTGTAATAGGGGTGTAAGTTCAAGTTCGGAAGAAACTTGGGAAACAACATCTAAGAATTCGAGCTCTTGTTTGCGAGCAGCCTCAACTTGCTCAACAATAATATTACCCTGAATCGCAATAGCGGCTTGCTCGGTCATGGCTTCGAGCATTTCCAAGTCATCTTGGCAAAATTCCCCATCAATTTTGTTTAGAATTTGAGATACTCCAATTTTTTCTCCATTTACAGTTCGCAGGGGAGCACAAAGGATACTTTTCGTCCGGAAACCGGTTCGTACATCAACTGCTTTATTGAACCGGTCATCTTTGTAAGCGTCCGGTATAATCGCCCCTTCGTTATTTGAAAAGACCCAACCTGCGACACCTTTGGTGTTCATAATACGAATTTCTCTTCTGAAATTACCTTGTGCGATTCGAGAGTATAATTCTCCAGTGGATGAATCATTCAAAAAAATGGTTCCTCTTTCAGCACCTATTGTGGAAGTGGTTATCTTAACCAAGGTCTCTAACGCTTCATCCAAACTTTTAGTTTTCGCAAGATCAGTCGTGACCTGTAGAAGCATGTCTGAGAACCTTGAGGTCCTTTTTTTATTCTCTTGGGTATTTGTTTTAGTTGCCATGATTGTTATCTAATGAGGATCTAAGTTCAACGATAGTTTCGTGAAGTTGTTTGGATTCCATTTCCTTTATTTGTAAGCTTTCTTGCATCTTTTCATCATGAAGAAAACTCCTTTGGTCGATCTCGTCCCTAAGTGACCGAATCATATTGCGATAATGACTGATCTCACTGAAGTTGGACGAAGCAATCTTCTGTGCTTCTTCACTTTGTTGAGCTTTGAGCCTTTCGGTTTCTTCGCGAAGTGAAACGATGGTTCTTTTTAGTTGTGAAATATCTTGTTCGTGATGTTTGTGTGCGGCTTGGACGGCTTGTTCAATGTCTATTTTTGATTTGTCTAAACTTTGTCTCAAACGACCTAATGATTGTTTAAGTTCTTGATTTTCTTTAAATAGATGAGCCTTGGCTTTTTGTATTAGGGCGTCATTTTCCGCTTGAGTGCGTTCTGCTTCCTCCCGAAGTTCAACAATTGTTTTTTGGTGAGTATCACAAATGCTCTGATGCTCCATAAGCTTTTTCTGTATTTCTTCCTGATGGCGCACCTTAAAATTTTCTAAGGTTATTCGGCTATTTGTGTTACTTTCTTTTAGCAAATTGTTCTCTCTTTGTAGGGAACTCGTTGCTTTTTGGATTTGGTTTTCGAAAGTAAGTTGAGTTTCCTCATTTTGGTTGCGCAACTCTTGTATGACATTCTGCAAATCGATAATTTCTGCGGTTTTGGTAGATTCTATTCTTTGGATTTTTTCTGAGAAGAGTGCTTCTTCGCGTGTAATTTGATCACGGGTTTTGGTCAAACTTTGTTGTAATTGCATAATTTCAGAATTGGCACGACCAAGGGCACTTTGAATATTGGCTTGTTCTCTTGATTGCACTTCGTCTATTTGATTTCGCAACTCTACCACCAGAGACTTTAAGGAGTTAATTTCCCTCGTAGACTCAACAGAGGCTTTCTGTATGGCAGCACCTAATTGATCTTTTTCTTTTTCAAGAGAATCTCTTAAAAGTGTCAAAGATTTCCTAAGTTGTAAAATTTCTTGATTTTTAATGCGGTTTACATCTTGCACCGCTTCATCTTTGAGCGAATGGACAGACTCAACTTCATTTCTAAGTGTTTCAATGGTTGATTGAAGAGCTTCCTTTTCTGAATTTCTTACTTGTTCCGCTTTTTGTAAAGCGTCCGCTTTTCTCATCTCCAGCCTATCTAAATTCTGTCGTAAATTAGACAAAGATTCCTTGAGCTGCCTAATCTCAGTATTTTTAGAGCTTATGCCCCTTTGAAGTTCTTCAGCCTTGTCGTTTTCAATTTTTTCTATCTCGTTTCTAAGAGTTGAGATCGTTTGCTTGTGAGTTTCTATTTCAATACTTTGAGAATTCCTCGCACTTTGAAGTTTGTCTTCAAATTCACTTTGGCTTTGTTCAAGTTGTGTTCTCGTATTAACTAAAGTCTGTCGAAGTTGACGAATTTCTTGAATACGACTGCTTTGCTCCTGTTGTACGGCTTCGAGTAAACGATCATCAAACGATTCAATGTCTATTCTTAAAAGTGCGATGGTTTCTTTAAGAGCAGAAACCTCTTGCTTGTTACTTTGAGCCACCTTTTGCAGTTTTTCTTGGTGTCTGATTTTGGTTAAATCAAGTTTATCTCTGCTTTGTTGTAGGGCTTCTTGAAGGGATTTCTTTTCTTGATTGAGTAAAGAGATGGCTTTTTGGATATCATTTTGTTTGGAGGCGTTTGCTTCATCAAGAGATTGCCTAAGTTCATCAATTGTGCTTTGGAGTGATTTAATCTCTAAGGAGTGAGAAGAATTGATTTTGCTGACTTCATTTTCTTTCTGAATTTCAATCCGATTAATTTTTTCTCTTAATGAAGTAGCTAATTTCTGTAATTCAACTATCTCAGTTTGTTTTTCTTGAGTGTTTTTTTGAGCTACTTGTGCTTTTTCGACTGCTTGAGATTCGAGTTCTTCACGAAGTAAGTTAATTTGTTTTTGTAAGTGGGATATCTCTTTTTCTTTGGAAGCATTTGCAAACTGCACTGCACTCAGGTTGGTCTCTTTAGATTGCTCAAGTTTTTCTCTGAGTTGTTCAATTGAGGAGGTAAAACTTTTGCGTTCGATTACAAATGCACTTTCTAAGTTTTGCTTATCGACTAAATGTTTTTCAGATAACTCTTGGTAGTCGACACGTAATGCCGCAATAATTGCATGAAGATTCGTTTCTCTATTTTGATACTCTTTTTCCAATGATTGGATTTCAGAGTCATGCAAATCGATGTTCACATCCAACTGATCCCGTAGTGAACGAACCGTTTGTTTCAGAAAGTTTAACTCACGTTCTAGTGAATTAGTCTCTTTAAGGGGTGGGGGAGACATGCAAACTTTCTGTCAAAAAATTCAATATCTGTAAATAAGAACCTTGCTGTTTTTTATTTTCGACATTTCATACTGTATTAATCTAGCTGTTGATGAAATTCTATCTATTCCTACTAACTACTGCATTTTTATTTTCAACATCTTGTGATAAATCTAGTGACCAGGAAGTTAATGCGGGCCATGAAACCCAAGATCATGAAACTTTTTCTACTCTTATAACCGAACAATCTACGGGGGGGCATGATTTAGCAAAATTTCTAAATAGCGGGACTAATGCGGTTACAATCGATGTAACTGATTTTGCAGAACCTAACGCTGTGTCGAATGAGATGCTAGTTCCAAAGAGTAGTGAAGTGCATGGGAGTTCCCATAAGAAAAACTCTCATCCAAAAGGTGGCGTAAACACCGAAACCGAAATATCCTCCCTAAAAAAATTAATAACCGAAAAAGACAAGGCGATTGCGTCTTTGAACCTTTTGAATGACGAGTTATTGGATCAAATTAAAAAAATCAGAAAAAGTATACCTTCATCCTCTTTACTTGAAGTCCCATCGCCTTCCAACAATCGCTTAGAAGCTCTTAATTCAGAAATAGCGAACTTAAGACAGAATTTGCTCTCCAAATCTGTAGAAATTGAAAACTTAAGTTCTTTGAACGATGATTTGGTCTCTCGCATATCATCGTTAAGTTCTACTCACCAGTCGGTATTGGTGGAGGACCTCGGTATTTCTCAAATTTCTTCTTCTGGTTTTTCTGCCACTCCAGGAGGCATGCCTAAAGCCGGATGCAGCTTAGAGTTTGATGCTGTAGTGACCATGCAAAATGGTAAAAATAAAGAAATATTCTACACAGAGTTTTTTCTTCTAATAGACAATTTGAGTAGTATTTTGTCGTCGAATGGGATCGTTTTAACTGATTATGAGCAGGTTTACTCAGTCGAAGAGTTGATGGCGAAGTCTAGAAAGTCTCCATTTATGTATCCTGGGTTATATAAGAGAATTAGAAATGCTCTGTTGAAAGAAATTGAAGGCGGTAAGGGAAGGCGGGTTCGAACGGATATCGATGGATTTGCTAAGATCGATGAACTCGAGCGAGGCAACTATTTTCTTCTCGGTTTATCCCAGATGGGAAAAGTGGGTACGGTTTGGAATGTCCCTTTATTACTTAGAAATGGTCAAAACAAGCTCTCCCTTACATTAGACAACTCATCTTGGAGTAACTAATTTTTCTTTACCTCAATTATTACTTTAACTAAGACACGAAAGTACATTATTTAATATGAGCACTGAACAATCCTCCGACAGCAAAAAGCTACAACTCACTTTACAACAAAAACTCGGGATTCTATTTTCTTTTTCCAAGGATAAGATAGTCGAGCAAATCCAGTGTGTTTGGTTTATTATTTTATACCTAATTGTTTTCCAAGTCTTGGTTCTTGGATTACCTATCGTTTATTCATTGATGATTGCTGCGGGTATAGTGATCGTCATCATCGGGCTCGCTTTCTTTATGGAGGGGCTACGATTAGGGTTAATGCCTTTGGGGGAATCCTTGGGATCAACTCTCCCTAGAAAGAAAATTCTTGGGATTCCTTGTCTTCCAACGAGCTTGGCTTTCGGCTTTGTGCTCGGAGCTTTTGCTACATTTGCTGAACCGGCAATTGGAGTACTTAGAGCAGCCGGTTCGGGGGTTGATCCTACAGCGGCCCCTCTTTTGTGGACGATCTTAAATACTGGTGCAGGACTTTTAGTAAACTGTGTAGGTGTAGGAGTTGGAATTGCAGTTCTCCTCGGTGTGTTGCGATTTTACAAAGGTTGGTCTCTCAAACCCTTTATTTATGCTGGTGTAATCGTCCTTTCTTGTATCACACTTTACATGCAGTTTTCCGATGACAGACTCAAACATGTTCTCGGATTAGCCTGGGATTGTGGTGCAGTGACTACTGGCCCTGTGACAGTACCTTTGGTTTTAGCATTGGGTATTGGTGTTTGCAGAATTGTCTCTACAGGAGGTTCTAGTAATACGGGCTTTGGTGTGGTCACCCTTGCTTCTCTATTTCCTATCTTAGCTGTTATGTGTTACGCACTTTATCTTTTCAATACAGATAATTATTACTACGCATCACAATCTTCAGCAGATTGGCATAAAAATGCAGGACAATATGGAACGAATTATCCTTCAGATTTACAAAAATTCGGTGACTTAAAGGCTAAGTCTAGAATTGAATCAGCTTCAGGTGTAGGAGAATCTGAACTTTCTTGGTCTCTATCCGTTGAAGAGCGGAAAATGGTTCAAGAATATCTGAATGAAAATCATACTCTTCCAGAAGGCTATGCCTTGAAGACCAAAGTGGCTGAAGGTTCTATCGTTCCCTCTCAATTAAGTAATGGAGATAGAGAAAATGTGCTAATCCAAGGTGCTAAATCTTATGTCGTTCGAGAAGGTTACAAGGCACCAGATGCGTTTTGGAACCCCGATGCTGATATGGCCTCTGCATTTACTAATCAGTTAGATTTCTTTCCCAATACATTTAGACCTCAAGAGGTTGACAAAAACAACAACGGAAAAGTTGATCCGGGTGAAGATTTTTACAGCATTGAAGAAGACGGATCGATCAACTATTCGAAAACAGATGGACTTCTTACCGGGCCCGATCAAGATAGAGGAGCCCTAGAAGGTGCTATTTGGGCGATCGTCCCCTTATGTTCCATTCTTCTGTTTGTCTTAATCGTCGGTCTTAGGCAAAAACCAAAGCATATGGATGAACTAATCATTGGGATTGCCTGTGCTGTTACTGGTATGTGCTTATTTAATCTTGGAATTTCACTTGGATTAACCCCTCTTGGTGAGCAACTTGGAGGAAATGTTGTTTCAAGTTTTGCATCGATCCAACCTTGGCAATCGGAAGGTTTTATTGATCCCATGTTTCAATCCTCTTCGGTCGGGAAATGTCTTGCCATTTTGTTTGGGTTTATTTTGGGGTACGGGGCAACCCTTGCGGAACCAGCATTGAATGCATTAGGATCCACGGTGGAAAAGATCACCGTTGGAGCATTCAAGAAGAATTTGCTCATGCAAGCAGTCGCGACTGGCGTTGCTTTAGGAATCGCTACAGGTGTTGCCAAAATTGCCTTTAACCTTGAACTTTGGTATTTGCTTATACCTCCCTACACTCTTCTTCTCATACTTACCTTCATATCGAGTGAAGACTTTGTAAATTTCGGATGGGATAGTGCGGGTGTTACGACCGGACCAATAACCGTGCCACTCGTTCTTGCAATGGGCCTTGGAATTGGTGCTAAAACGGGAGCAATCGATGGGTTTGGAGTGTTATCACTCGCTTCTGTCGGCCCGATTATAACTGTACTAACTGTAGGGTTGTTAGTGCGCAAGAAACCTAAAAATTCCTCCTCAACTGAACACCAACCGGAGGCCGTATAAATGAGTAGTTTACATTCCAAAAACAATATTTCCTTGGTAAATTTGATTTTACCCAAGGATTCCTTATCATCTGTATCGTCCACACTTAATCAGGCAGGAGCTAGAGGCATTTTTCATATTGCAGCCCGTGGATCTATCATCAATGAGGGCGGATTATTAGCTAAAATGTTTCCTCCCCCGGCTCCAGAACAGTGTCTTGTTCAAGTTTTGGTACCTGAATCAGAAAAGAAAAGAATATCAGAATTGGCCATTTCCACAGCTAACCTTGATAGAGTTGGTTCTGGTGCGATTTTTAGTATTTCCTGCAAATCCGCTATTTTTACTGAGAGATTTCCTATTACCGCGGGAGATGATGCTTTCAACGAATCTGACATACATGATTCAATGGAAGCAATTTGTTGTATTTGTGAGAAAGGAATTGCAGAAGATATTGCACAAGCTGCATTATCTGCAGGTGCCCCTGGACCAACTGTCACATTTGGAGAGGGCGGTGGAATTCGAGATAAAATCCCGTTACTCCGGATGACCAAAGGTCCTGAAAAAGAGTTTGTATGGTGCGTAGTGGATCGGTCTGAGTCAAACGATGTTTTTACCAATATGGCAAGGGCAGGGCGCATCACAGAACCCGGAAGAGGTTTCATGTATTCGATTCCTGTTTCTGAGGGATTGATCAATGTCAGTAGCACTGTTTCAAAGTCTTCCCATGGAGCAAGTATGGAACAAATCATTGCTGCAGTTGATGAAATCAAAGGTTCAAAGGATTGGAGGACTGCTAATGATAGCAAATCTACCAGTTTAAAT
The DNA here is from genome assembly GCA_038137385.1 of Opitutales bacterium. Lineage (GTDB taxonomy): Bacteria > Verrucomicrobiota > Verrucomicrobiia > Opitutales > Seribacteraceae > Chordibacter. Next base: position 14,376 of record JAYQBP010000029.1, read on the forward strand.
ACGACATTCTTAAAGGACTTGATTGGTTTATATTGTGTGGTTCCAAGGGATCACTATTCTGAAGTTTATGACGCAATTCTTGAAGCTGGAGCACCAGGAGTCAGTACAAACTTTGGTGTTATGGCGGACCAAAATAGTAGCGGTACTGATGTTTGTAATGAAGAGTGGGCTTTAGTTTACACATCTCTTTCACCATCGTCTATTGACTCGATGATCGAAACTGTGTCGGCTAATATGGAGAAAATAGGCATTGATCGTTTTGCTTTTTACACCCTGCCCATCCCTAGAGCCTTAACTTACCTTGGAGGTTAAAAACCTCCGTTTTTTTTACTTAGTTCAACAGATATCCCTGTTCTTACTTTTAAGGGTTATCTGAATGGATGACCACTCGCCCATATGCTTAAAAGCATAATGGTTTAAGTATGAGTTGGTTAGTTTTTTAAAGCATTCAGTTACTTGATCTATCTCCTTAGTTAAGATTCCAGAAAGAATGATTACAGAACCTTCTTTTGCCAATTGCATAATATTCTTAGAGTATGAAATAAGAATATCAGCCTGAATATTTGCTATAACAAAATTAAATTTATCCCAACTTTTATCTAATTGAGCTAAGTTGTGCGAGGTAAAGCTAATCGATTTGCTTAATTGATTGAGGGATGCATTTTCATGTGAGATTCTTACTGCATCTGGGTCATTATCAATTCCCCAAACCTTTTTGAAACCAATCGATTTGGCTACCAAAGAAAGAATACCTGATCCACATCCTAAATCGACTAAACTGTCTACGCACGATTTATCCTCTGTTTTTTCAATTAAAAATTCCAAACACATTCGAGTTGATTCATGATTTCCAGTACCAAATGCCATACCCGGGTCTAGATAAACTGCAATATCCCCAGAGGGCAGTTGGTAACTATCCTTAAGCCACAGTGGGATTAAGTGGAGATGATGGTAATTCCAAGGTTTGAAATGCTTTTTGTATACCTCTTGCCACTGTTGGTTAGGAATAACCTCGGTAGAGAAATTTAACTTCAAGGCATGACCAAGTGCATCAGACAGAGCCTTTTGGTGATTGAGTAAATCTTCCTTGCAATTGAAAAACCCAGAGAGAGTGCCTTCACCAGTCAGATGATTCACTTCCAGTACCCAAGGTGAAGGAGCTTCCTCGAAAAGAAACCCTTCAAGGTGCTCTAACCATTCTGGTTGAATACCACAAGAATGCTTCAGGAGATGATTAGACACTCGAGACAAATTCCTGTGAAAGTTGTGCAATAACTGACGGTAAGAGCATATGTTCAGCGGCATGCACTTTTGCAGTGACCGAATCCAGTGTATCTGAGGGCATAATTCTTACCGGAGCTTGTGCGATGATTTTACCAGAATCAATTTCGGGAGATACCCAATGAACTGTACAACCAGTAATTTTTACTCCTTTAACCCAAGCTTTTCTAATGGCATTCAAACCGGGAAAACTAGGAAGCAAACTTGGATGAAGGTTAATGATCCTAGAATGGAAGGCTTCAATGAAATCATTACTTAAAACACTCATAAATCCTGCGAGTACAATAAGATCTGGATTCGATTTCTTAAGTTCTTTAATCCACTTTCTGTCGATGGAAGGATTATTTCTTTCGTAATTACCTAAATAAGTAGCCGGTATGGAAGACGCATTCGCAACCTCAAGTATTCCACTAGACTCTTGATCGGAAACCACAGCGACTATTTTGGAAGAGTTGAGAAGACCAGCAGAGTAAGAGTCGAGAATTGCTTGGCAGTTTGAACCCTTACCGGAACCTAAAATTATGGTTTTCATTAACAAGATGATTTACTGCCCTAGATTCTGAATCGTTTCAATCTTTGATGATGTACTAAATCCTTTTAAAAAGGGAATAAAGCAGATTTCTGCACCAACATTCATCAATGCATTCTTTTCAAATTTGTTAAGGTTTTCCAAAGAATAGTCCCCTGATTTTGCATACAGATCTGGTTTTAATCTAAGTATTTGATTGGATAATTCGGTAGTTTCGAAAATAAAAACCAATGAAACGAATCGGAGAGAACTAATCATATAGGCCCGTTCGTATTCAGAGTAAATTGGACGACTTGGCCCTTTTAATGTCTTAACACTCGAATCTGAGTTTAGGGCTACCCAAAGTTCATCTCCTAGTTTAGATGCTTCTTCAAGAGCATGGATATGACCTGCATGAAGAAGATCGAAGCATCCGTTAGTTAATACAATTTTTTTTTGTTCCCTAGTTTTAGTAACTCTCTTTCTGCATGCCTCTTCAAAGTCACAGATATACTTTCTAGTAGATTCTGGAAGGGTCACGCCTTAACTCTCTCCATCAAAAAAACGCTTGGCTTTATCCAATAAGCTAGAGTCTTCAAGGATGCCTTCTTCTCCGCAGGCGAGCCCAAATTCAACAAGTTTTTTTCTTTGTTCTTTAGTGAGTTGATTTGGGATATCTATAATTGTTTTAATGTATAAATCACCCTTATGTGAGGGAGACCTTAAATTTGGCATTCCTTTATCTCGTATACGAAAGGTTTTATTACATGGGGTGCCAGGTGGGATTTTTAGGGTAACTTTACCGTCTAAAGTGGGTGCCTCTATGGTTCCGCCTAAAGTGGATAAAGTGAAAGGAATGAGGATTTCATGAAAAAGATCGTCTTCATCGCGCTCAAATAATTCATGGGACTTTACTTGCACATCAACATATAAATCCCCACAAGCACCATTTCGCGGCCCAGCATCTCCTCTGCCCCTTGAACATAATCTTGAGTTGTCACCGATTCCAGCAGGTATCTTGACCTTAACGGAATCACTAGATTTAGCACGGCCCTCCCCATTGCAGGTTTTACAAGGATTTTCAATCGTAACTCCCGAGCCATTACAACTGGGACAGGTTCTTCTAATACTAATAAATCCCTGATTGGAAGCTACTTGGCCGACTCCTCCGCATGTGTGACACATACTTTTGGAGGATTTATCAGAGGATCCCGAACCATCACACTTTGAGCACTCTTTGTGCCTAGTATATTTGATTTCTTTTTCTACACCTTTGGCCGATTGTTCTAGGGTGATAGATACGGAAACCCTTAAATCATTCCCTCGAATGCCATCATTTGAACCGCCTGAACTACCTCCAAAAAAGTCTTCGAAGA
>JAYQBP010000030.1:0-9043 GCA_038137385.1 Opitutales bacterium
ATGATGAGACAAAGGGGCTTGACCAAGCGGCTCATGGAGAGAATGGTTATTCCCTTAGTTAATTTTTGCCCATACCAACCCCAGTATTTAAGTATATGAAACTGATTAAATCTATTATTAAGCCGTTCAAACTCGAAGATGTTAAAGACGCCCTGTCCGAAATCGGTATCGAGGGAATGACTGTGATCGAAGCCAAGGGCTTCGGTCGCCAGAAAGGACATACCGAAATCTACCGAGGAAGTGAGTACACCATTGATTTTCTCCCCAAGGTAGTCATCGAAGTAGCCGTGCCTGACGATATTGCCGATAAAGTAATTGAGACCATTGTGAAAGCCGCCAAGACGGAAAAAATAGGGGACGGAAAAATCTTTGTCATCCCCGTGGAACAAGCCGTTCGTATCCGTACTGGAGAACAGGGCGAGGTGGCTTTGTAATTACTGCTTGCTTTCCTCTTTCAAAAAGCGGTTGGGGTCTCCCTGACCGCTTTTTTATTGGATTAATGAACAAAGGGTCCAGATTAGCCAGGCAACCGTGGCATAAATAGGAAAAGCCATGAACTGCTTGAAGGTTTCCATCCAAGCACCTGGCTTAGGCAGTTTCTCCAACCATTTGGGAAAATAGGAAAGAAGGAGATAGGGAGTGGATAAACCGATTGCAATACAGGTAAAAACCGAAAATGAAGCCAAAGGAGGCATCGTAAGAGCCGCACCGATGGCAACGCCAAGAAATGGAGCCATGCACGGTGTTGCCACAACCGTAGCGAGAACACCGGAAAAAAAGCTCCCCACAAGTCCCGATTTTTGAGAAAGCCCAGAACCGATACCAGTCACGGAAATACCCATATCGAAAACTCCACTTAAGCTAAGTCCAAAGAGAAACAAAAACACGGCAAGTACCAAAACAAATAGAGGTTCCTGCAACTGAAATCCCCAACCAAATTCTTGCTCCAAGCCTTGGCGCATAAGAATGAGGACTCCAACGATCATCCAAAAAGAAAGCAGGACTCCTAAAGTAAAGACCTGACCATGTCGGGAAATGAGGCGATGGTCGGTACCGGATTGCTTAACAAAACCCATAATCTTTAGACCAATCACCGGAAAAACACATGGCATAACATTAAGCATCAAGCCCCCCAACCATCCAAAGCCCAGCAAAGTTAAAAGACCACTTACCGCTTCCGCAGGCGGTGAAAAGGACTGGCCAGACTGAACTGTCTGCACAAGCTTTTCAGAAGTAAGAATTTCCGGCAAATAAACGGGGATGGAAACTTCTTCATTCTTGGATGCAGGATAGAAGACATTAAAGGGTACCCCCTCGCGTCCGTGCGATTGCAGAGATTGTAAAATTTCGGGGCTTTTTTGAGTCCAATCCGCACGGAGCAAGGATACTTTTTTATCAATAATAGAATCGATAACTTCATCCTGAGCATAGACCCTTTTGTTGACCTGACAGGAAAGGCACCATTTTGCGGTGTAATCGATGTAGACCGCCCGACCCTCAGCAAGTAGTTTGTCTTGCAAGTCTGGGCTCCAATCCATCCAATTTAAGGAATCGGAAGAGGATGAATCCGATGAATGAGGATAGGCTATCCAGCCCCCAGCTATCAAACCTAAGCAGGTAAAAAGATACCAAATCCTTGAAGAAGCACCTGGTTGGATTGCCTTTCCAAAACCCCATGCAGCCATGGCGAAAAAAACAAAAGACAACAAAATGTACAAAAGGAAATATTCACTTGCAGAATCCCCCACAACGGTCGATCGATCAAGAGATGGGGCCGATATTTCATCGACTGCAAGGGGGAGAGAAATCGACCAGGCTCTGGGGATCTCTGGGTGAATTAAAACCCCCTCGATTCGGGAGGGGTGATTCAACCCGTTGTCCGTAAATTTAAAATCAATCAATAGATCGCCAGAGTCTCCCAAAGAAAGATTCTTGGAATGATTGATCTGAACGGATGAATCTTCAGGAAAAAAATGAAACTTGTCCGCAGGAATCGATTCAAAGACGGGAGAAAGGAGTGAAATTTGGCCCCCTACACCATCCAATAAAACGCTTCCTGTTACCGATTTTTCGTCCACTGGCAAAGCACTCCTAGCACGAGCAACCAAGGAAAGCATTTCCGGTTCTTGGATGGGTTGACTTGGGCTAAGTGAAAGAGTAAAGTTTTTCTCATAGGGCAAACAAGTCGACTCGTTGCAGACGAGAGCTTCGAGGGTCCCATCAATTGTAAAAGGGGAAGCCAGGCTTGGAGGGGCTTTTAGGCAGGTGAGTAGTGTGATCCGGTTTTTGAGGGCATATCCGGTCATTCCCTCATAGTGATAAAGATAAGGAGCAGGAAATTGAAGGGGTTCAGCACTCCACCCGTTTGGTAGGTTCCAATGTATGGTAGTGGGATAACCCGACTCGCCCGAATTTTTCCAGTAAATATGCCAGTTTGGAGCTAAACGAACCTCTACACCGACCCAGATTTCTTTTTTTTCCTCGAGAGTGGATGAATCATAGATTAGCTCGATTTCGATCCGATCATCCAACGGGTCGGGTTGAGCAAATAACCCGGTCCAAAAAAGTGGAAAAAGGCAAACGAACAAAATCCGGCAAAAATACGCCAACATCGATAAGGTGAATAGTTTCCGTTACAACTGACTCAAACTACCCCGGGTCGTCTCACAAAACTCTTGCATCGTCTTTTGTAAATCCGTTGGCCATTGTTTGTGCTGTGGAAGGGTTTGAAAAACATGGACTCTGGGGATCTTGGTTAAACCCATTTCCAAGCCTGAGAGAAAGTTATCAAATGCTTTTTCCCAAGGTATAGCGAACTTTCTAGAGACCAATCCTTGATCCATGGAATCGAGGGATAATCTCTGCAGGGCAATTTCTTCAATCTCGCCTGGATCATTCGGCAAATTTCGCTCACTCTGTAAAGCCACCAGCCATAGTCCTGAAGTCTTACGGATTAAAGAGCTAAGCTGTGGGCTGACTCCAGAGGGTTGTGGATTGCTTAGAGAATTGGCATGGATGGAAACACCAAGACCGTTGTAATCATTTTTGGAAACTTCATCCGGTGCGAAATCCGGCATATTGCCAGCCAAGAAAAAAACCACATCAGGATCGTAGCTCAAAGCCGTTGCGAGACCGTACCACGGCCCAATCACCCCAGGAAGAACCTGTGCATAAAGAAGTTCTTTGGGATAGAACTGACTTCTTCCTTCTTTCAGTGAACTGGGAGTATCACCCAAGCTATGAATCCACTCACTAGCATATCTCTTATTTTCACTATTTGCACGAAGGATTGTTTTACCTAGAGCGTGGGCCTCCCTGAGATTCCAACATAGCACTACATTGAAGTAAGCGTTCGGAGAAAGCTTAGTTAAAGATTCAAGCACGGAGATTTTGATCTTCTCCAAACGACGGGTTCCTTCCGGCCCCTTTAATTGATAAGAGCCAACATCAATCAAATAAACTACATGTTTGGCATCGTATTGGAGGTCTAGAAAATCCACCCTATTTTCGAGAGCAAGATCGGATGGAGGCTCGGCCAACTGAGGAGATATATCAATTAATTTTTCTAGTCGGTCTTGCTGAGCCTCATTCCTCTTTTCAGTTTCTTCATTTTTCCCAAATCCGTCCACTTGCTTAATCAAATCATCCAAGGCAGCAGGTGGACTGCTCGTCAAAATATCGCTGCTCGCATTTTCATCGTGAGCCCCACCAGAGATCGCAAACTCGGGGGGATTGGCAATCGGCAATGCCCCCTCAGGCTTACCCGTACCCGTCCAAGCCCAAACCCCCCATACGATTGCTGCAGCCAAGTTGGTAAAAATACTGAGAATCAAGAGAAGTTTAATAAACCAAGGGATGTACTTGACTTTACGGGGGCGGACCGAACGGCTTGATCGGGAGGCGCCCATCTCGTAGATTTTTCCGCCATTCTTAATCAAGTGATCATGCCAAGTTTGAAATTGTTCCTCGGAAACACCATACTTTTTGCATTGTTCGTCTTTGGGAACACCCCGAATAATTGACTCTAATACAATCCTAAGCTTTTGCTCACCCGTAAACTCCGCCGGCATACTTCTTACTTAGCAAAGCAGGTGCTGTCGTGCAACTGCCAATGCACTAATTGCGGCGGTTTCCAATCGTAAAACATGACGGCCAAGGGAAAAGAAGGAAACTCCACTATTCTCGGCAGCCCCTTCCTCCTGACGGGTCCATCCACCCTCGGGTCCAACAAAAATAGCGAGTTTTTTACTGCCTTGCTTTGGATGGAGTTGAGAGGGATATGCCCGAAGACTCCCCATCCAAGCATTCTCATCCTCTTCCAGGTGATCGATCATTTCAAGGAAGGAGACTGGTTCATCAAATTGTGGTATCCAAAGATTTCCAGATTGCTTGCACGCTTCCTGAGCAATTTTTGTCCAGCGCTCTTTTTTGGAAGCAAATTTTGACCGGGAAAAAGTACCTTCGGTTCTCTCAGAAATAATTGGCGTTAGGCGATTCATCCCCAACTCGGTCAAGGGACGGATTAATTCTTCCAACTTATTTCCTTTCCCCAAGGCAATCCCTATTCTGGTGTAAGGAAGCAAGGGACCGCTGTGGAATACTTCAAGGACACTCAATTTTATCTTGGATCGTTGAACTTCTACACATTCACAAGCATATCGCCCACCTAGACCGTCAAGGACCTCAATCCGGGCACCTGACTGCAAACGAAGAACACGCGACAAATGAACGGCCTCATCCTCGGGCAACGAGAATTCCTCCCCAACAACAGCCGGAGGTAGGTTCATATATGCCCGGACACATCTGGTCATTTTTATCAGACTTAAAAATTACGGCTTGCTTGGCAACTCAACACCATGCATGGGATGAATCTATGGAGATAACCTTATATTCAGGAGAATGAGAATCTCGGGTGGTAGAGCTCGGGGCATTCCCTTGCGAGTTAATAAAAAAAGCGGAGTACGCCCAGCTACCGAAACCATTCGTGAACGCTTATTTTCCTCGATCTCACAAAGAATTGACCATGCCTCCATACTTGATCTGTTTGCCGGTTCCGGAGCATACGGATTAGAAGCCCTTAGCCGAGGAGCTCAACAGACAACCCTAGTTGAGAAAAACAGGCTGGTATTCTCAGACCTTTCCTCCAACCTTGCATCGGTTCAAAAAAGCGCCAACCTTCCAGCAGATTCTGGCAGGCTAGTAAAAAGAGATGTCTTGGACTTTTTACAAGACAAAGCAACCGAACCCTATGACCTGATTTTTGTGGACCCGCCCTATGCAGAACTGCCGAGATTTTGCCCAAGGGTGTTGCGACTGCTTTATACCAATGAATACCTATCTACAGGAGGCCTTCTGGTTATCGAATGCCCGGGAGATTTTTTTCCTGAATCATCCGATTGGAAAATTCATCGAACCATCGGTAAAGAAAAAAGGGGCACTCCAGTACATCGTATATTGATCAAAGAAAGTTAATTAAAGGTTGGCCCAATATTTTCCGGAAAGGTATCCCACTGCGGCCACCATTGCAGTTTCCACCCGCAATATCCTTTTTCCAAGATGACTGAGTTCAAAGCCATTTTGCCTAAGAAAATCGCGTTCCTTGGCGGCCCAACCACGCTCGGGACCAATCGCCAACTGAATTGTATGCTCTCCATAAAAAGGATCTTGGGGAAGCGACCCCCTTGCTTCATAGTTATCCAAAGCCAAGCGAACTATTGGCCGATTGGAACCTCTTGTTTGGATTGCTTCCTCGAGGCTGTTTAGTTTTTGAAATTTTGGCAGATGGCAAGAAAAGGCCTGCTCCGTTCCCTTAATCAGCAATCTACGCCATTCTCCACCCCAAAGTGAACTATTTGCATAAGAAGGCTCGCTCTTTTCAGCAGAGAAAAAAATGATTTCCTTGAGCCCCAGAGCCGCCCCCTGCTCAATAATTTTCCTGCAGGTTTGCGGACGCGACAGACCAACCAGAATTGAAATTGGAATTAGGTCAGGAGGGTGATCCTCTTGCCAACTCAACTTAATTCTAACCCCACCTGAACTTTGCCAACTTACCCTACCCTTGCCTTTCGGGCCATTGATCACACCAAAGTCAACCTGGTCCCCCTCCTTTGCTTTGAGTGTTTTTTTTAGATGAGTAGTCCGCAAATCCTGAGCAGACCATTCAATTTCCTCAAACCCTTGCTCGAGAAGAAATCGATTCAATGGGACAACAACCAAAGGGCCTGGTAAGGCCGGAGATTTAAACCCTTGGCTCCCCATTCGATCTCACCGCCACTGATCAAGTCCTTGGCATTACCTTTCGGGAACCAATGATTAAGAAGGTCGATCGATTGAAGAGTATTGGATTGGGGCAAAAAGTTGAAGAGGCAAATGATGGATTGATTTTCATCCAGGGAGGTGCGCACCAAGCCAAATATGGTGTCTCCTAAATCAAGAATCTCCTGCTTAGCTTCTGGATGAAAGGCAGGGGCCGATGCGCGTTTTCTAAGCGTGGTCACATACCAGTCAAAAACCTTCGAGCTTGTTGTGCTCTTTTGGGCAAGTACTCTCTCTATCTCGGAAAGTTCCCATTTTTTACGATTGAGAGTGCGTGCCCGTTTTGTCTGTAAAAAACCTTCTTGGTTGTTCGGTGTTGCACAAAGAGAGTGAAAATAAACCGCGGGTAAACCTTGAAGAGAAAGAGCGAGTGCTTGAGAGCAAAGAAACCTGGCTTCCCCTAATTCAGGTTTCTGCGAATCAGACAGGGCCGAGTAATAAGTGACATTTAACTCGTAGGGTGATTGCGATCCGTCGGGCATACTACGCATCGATACTTGCCCTCCCTTTTTTTCAATTTCCTTGGCAAGGGAGAGAACATCTTTCTTGGGTAGAATACCTTCCAGCGGACGAACCCCAACCCCGTCATGACTGGCAGTAAAATTAAGGAAATAACAACCTTTTGGGGGAGGTTCCAACTGTACGGCCCATTCACGAAGGTGCTTACTGGTCCCACGCAACAGTCCATGAAGAAGAAGGGGGGGGAGCGAAAACTGATAGACTGCATGGGCTTCGTCTCCTTTACCGAAATAAGAGACATTTTCTTTGTGAGGAACATTGGTTTCTGTGAGCAAAATAGCATTTGCATCAACCACTTCTACAAAATTACGAATCAGTTTGATCACCTCATGGGTTTGAGGTAGGTGCAGGCAATTGGTTTCCAAGTTCTTCCAGAGGAAGGCAACAGCATCGAGCCGGAGAATTCGACAACCCATGGAAAGGTAGAAAAGAATAATGTCCAAGAACTCAAAAAGTAAATCCGGACAGGTCCAATCCAAGTCCACCTGGTCCGCACTAAAGGTTGTCCATACCATTTTTTCTCCGCTCCGGGTTTGGTAAGGCGTGAGCAAAGGGGTCGAACGTGGGCGAACCACGGAGGATAAATCGGCTGTGGGGTCGGCATCCAGAATGTAATTCATACCCGGTTCCACTCCCGATATAAATTCACGAAACCAAGGACTTTTGGAGGAGCAATGGTTGAGAACCAAATCAAACATCAATTGGAACTCATCTGAAAAGCATTCAATATCTTTCCAATTCCCATACTCACTCTTGACCCGCCGGTAGTCGACCACCGAAAACCCATCATCCGAAGTCCATGGATAAAACGGTAACAGATGGACTGTGGAAATCGCCCCCTTCAAATGCCGGGAACAAAATTCTCGCAAAACATCCAGTGAGGCACGTCCCTCTTCCTGAACCATATCTGCATAAGTAATAAGCACAACATCCTGCTGATCTAAGTTGGAAGAGTTGGACGAAGAAGAAAGACCCACACCCACTCCATACCTTCCGATCATCTGGTACATTCGATCAAGCAAGCGATCGGCACGATCCCTACCGTAAAGTTTGGCCAACCTGCGTCGCAGCAATTTCAGTCTTGTACTGGATATATGTTTAACTGCGTCCTGCGTGAAAAAGCTCATAACAACGGTTCAGTATCCAGTAAGATCGGCAATAAAAGCCCGGAGGTTACTGCGGATGGCCGAATAGGAATAAAATTGCCGGGCCACTTCATAATTGTGATCTACAATTTCTTTACCCAGTTCTCTATCGTTTAGAATCTGTCTTACTGCCCGTGCGATCGTGGGGGTAACAAACCCATCGATAGTAAGCAGACGAAAGCCCTTAGGCTCGATATCTCGAACAAATATGGAATATCGGTTAATTAAAACGGGCTTTCGAAAATAAATCGCCTCCAGTAAGGCATTCCCAAATCCTTCATAAGTACTGGGGTAAGTCACAAAATCCGCATGATGATAAAGATCCCAAAGAGTGTAGACCTTTCGTCCTTCAGAGTCTCTATGCCTAACCTCACCAACGCGATCCGCCACGACCCGCATATCAACCCCCTCTTCTTTGGCCAACTGCTCGAGCATACCGAGGTACTCGTATCCCTCATCTCCCGCTTCATGGGAAATGATCAACTTACAACGAGAATCCTTGAGTAAACTGACCAGTTTAATCGCTTGCTCAATCCCTTTGCGAGGGACCACTCGGGTGGGTTGTAAAATAAAGAAATCGTCGTCGGATAATCCAAGTTCCTGGCGCACATCGGAGGAATAATCATCCACGGGCTGAGGCGCGTTCTCAAAATCAAATACATTGGGAATAACCAGTGAGGCACTCCCTTTTCGCAAAGCGAGTTGTTCTTGAGCTTCTTGGTTAATCACCACATCCCTCATATTGGAAAGTTTAGGAGGGAAGCTCATATCGAGGTACTCGGGGATGCAGTTTACTGAAAACCGGGTACGTTCCCAATAAAAGTCATGATGATGAGCAATCGCGGGCATCCGTGTTTCTGACAAAAATTCGGTCAGGGCAATGCCTAACGGTATGTGCATAGGGATGGCCAGACAGTTCTGCGGTATAAGAAGGTCGATATCAAACTTTTCAACAAAGCGGTAAAGCGTGCCCTTAAGATAATCAGCCAGAGCACGAATTCGTTCGGTAACAAATCGATTTCTACGCTCTCGGTATCCGTCGGAGCGTGAATCAACCCTAAAAA
>JAYQBP010000030.1:9053-17269 GCA_038137385.1 Opitutales bacterium
CTCCTTTCCAAATCCTTTCATTAATCCACTGATTTTCAGAAAAGCCAAAAAAGGCTTCAGGAACCACATGACTAATATCTGGATTGCGATCACTTTGACCGCTATACCAGAAGCTAACATGCCTATCTTCCCAGAGAACTTCCGCCCACTTGGCACTCTCCAGGGAGACCCCGTCTTGACCAGCAAACCGGGTTGATACAAAACCAATATTTTTTGACATGATTAACGCAAGAGCATGAATTTCACCTGCCCTTATGATGGTCATGAAGAAGGGACCTCTTTTTTTCAACCTCTAAAACAATTTCTTCGGTTTGTCTTTACAAATTCCGCCTACAAAGCTTAATCCATCCAACTATGCCTATTGAACAGATAGATCGAGAGTCCCTGCTCAACCCTTTGCTCGAGGATATTCCGAGAAAGATTGAAAAGATACATAAAATCAGGGATTTTTTTCTTACTGATGCCGTCTTGCTTGGTGAAATCCCATCGCCTACTTTTGCAGAAGAAAACCGTATTCGGGTGGTGGCTGACCGCTTTCGGGAAAATGGATTGCACAACCCAACGATTGATGAATTCGGCAATGCCTCGGCCGTACTCCCTGGATCCGAGGGTCAATCTTCTATCTTGATCATGGCTCATGCAGACTGCGTGTTTTCTCCTGAAATACGGCATGAAATTCAAGTTGGTTCCGATTTTATGACCGGACCAGGCATCGCCGACAATGCCCTTGGTTTAGCCACGGTCATCTCGCTTCCTCGTCTGCTTGAGGAGCTCAATATCCAACTGAAGGACAACTTGATCCTCGTGGCTAATACCAAAAGCCTCGGACGGGCAAACCTCGAAGGTGCCCACGGTTTTCTCGAAACCATGAGCTTACCTGCCAAAGCAGGGATCTGCGTGGAGGGATCCACCCTTGGCCGGTTGAGTTATTCCGGACTGGGCACTTTGCGGGGGGAAATCACCCTGCAAATACCAAGCGATTATGACTGGATGAGATTTGGAGCAGCCGGTGCCATTAGCCAGCTTACCGGTCTGGTCAATCACATCCGGGAAATTCCCATTCCCAAAGAGCCTAAGACCAAGCTGGTATTGGGTGGTCTTAAATGTGGCTCGAGTTATAACACCTCTCCCAAGCAAGGGAATCTAAAGTTTGAAATTACTAGCGAAGAGGATGAAGTGATTGGCTCAATGGAAAGCCAGCTTAATGAAATCTGCGAACAATTTTCAGCTGAAACTGGCACCCATGTAAGTATGGAAATTGTGGCCAAAAGAAAAAAATGCAGCATTCCTTTTACTCATCCATTGGTCAAAACTACCCGCTCTGTGATGCAAGAGGCCGGCATCACCCCGCAAGTTGATCCAAGCACTGGCGATTTAAATGCACTTATTTTGGGTGGACTTCCCGCAGTCACAGTCGGGTTGACCACAGTGGAAAACTTACGGGAGATCAATGAAACGATCCAAATCGCCCCTCTTTGTTCTGGGATCACACAACTTATTACCCTGATCGAAGCGATTGACCAAGGAATTTGCGAAGAATGATTAAGCAGGAAGAAAGCTGGTTAGATCGAAATACTTTTCACCACAGTGCCTTTTGGGACCTACTCAAACTGGAGAAAGAAAAGGAAAAAAAAGGACTCAAGATTTCTCTGTGTATACCGACATTGAATGAGGAGAAAACCATCGGTAAAGAAGTCCTCATACTCCGATCCGAGTTAATGGATAGATATCCATTGGTCGATGAATTTGCGGTCATTGATTCTGGTTCGGAAGATCGCACCCTTGAAGTTGCGAGCAACTACGGTGCAGATGTTTACCTCGCTTCTGAAATCCTGCCTGAGGTGGGTAACAAGCGTGGTAAAGGGGAGAATTTATGGAAGGCCATCCACCAACTCAAAGGAGATATCATTTGTTATGTGGATGCAGACATTTCAAATATCCATCCCCGGTTCGTTTATGGACTTGTCGCACCCCTGATTCAGCGAGATGAAATTTCTTATGTGAAAGCCTTCTACGACCGCCCATTAAATTACTCCAGCGGGTTGCGACCCAGTGGGGGTGGAAGGGTCACTGAAATTCTGATCCGTCCTCTCTTTGCCCTTTTTTACCCGGAACTTTCTCACATTATTCAACCACTATCCGGAGAATATGCCGCCAGGAGGGATGTTCTTGAAAAAATCCCCTTCCCCATAGGTTATGGCGTGGAAACCTCCCACATTCTAGACCTTTACGCATTGCATGGATTGGAAACTTTTGCCCAGACCGACCTTGACCGCAGGGTACACCGTAACCAAACCACGAACGCATTGGGCAAGATGAGCTTTGGTATCTTGCAGACCTTTTTTAACCGCCTTCACCAACAAGGAAAACTAGACCGCATGCCCGATCTGGAAACATTTTATCGTCGATTTGAAGTCGAGGATGGAAACTACCGGCAACTTGTCCAGGAAGTTGTGGAGGAAGAGAGACCTCCAATGATCGAGATCAAGGGATACCGAAACCGCCAGGACGCATCCTGACAACCTTCTAAATGAAAGTCGCTATCGTTCATTACCACCTGCAACCAGGTGGGGTGACACGAGTGATTGAGAGTACCATCCAATCTTGGGAGAATAATGATTTCAGTTCTGTGGAGTATGTTGTCCTAACCGGCAGGCCCTATTCCGGAAAAAAGCTTCGAAAAGTAGAAGTAGTCGAGGGATTAGACTATGCTGATGCGGAGGATTCGGTCCATCCTGCTACCTTAAAAGATAACCTCGAACGAGCGGCCCTGACGGCACTGGGTGGACGACCTGATATTTGGCACATTCACAACCACACTTTAGGTAAAAATCCTGCTCTCACCCAGGCGGTTGCCCTTGTTGCACAGTCTGGTGCTCGATTGTTCCTCCAACCCCATGATTTTGCCGAGGATGGCAGACCACAAAACTTCAAAAATTTGGCAGGATCTCAAGAGGTACTTTATCCGACGGCTAACCAAATTCACTACGCCGCTATCAACCGCAGGGATCAAGGGTTCCTCCAAAACTTGAACCAGGGGCTTTCCAGTCCGGTTCACTTACTGGCCAATGCAATCCCACCCACCCCGGAAAAAACCCTTGGAAAAGGCTCTATCCGGGACATTCCAGATAATTTGTTTCTTTACCCTGTACGGGCCGTGCGCAGGAAAAACCTCGGAGAATTGGCCCTTCTTTCGGCGGCTTACCCAGAAATTCATTTTGCCAATAGCCTGGGACCCACCAATCCTTCTTTTCTGTCCCTTTATCAAGAGTGGGTTGCCTTTTCATCGTCTCATCGACTTGGGCTAAGTTATGGTCTGGGTGAACAGACCGAGGCAAGCTTCCCCGAAATGGTAAACTCTGCCCAATCGATCATCAATGTAAGTGTGGCTGAAGGTTTCGGGCTAGGGTTTCTGGAACCATGGACTTATGGTAAAAGCCTGTGTGGAAGAAATATTCCTGAAATCACCTCTGATTTCACCGACCTTGGGGTCAACTTACAAAATCTGTACGACGAGATATGGATCGATCCATCCATGATCGACATGAGCCAATTAAACCGAGAGGTTACCCAATCTCTAAACTCGATTTATTCTGATTACAATCACCCCTTGCCCCAGCATGCCTTGCAGCGTGCTATGATAGGCTTAATTTCTGAAAAAGGGATTAAATTTGGCTGCCTTAATGAAACTCTTCAACGGAGCATTATTAAGAAAATCCTAAATTCTGAGCTAGCTTCACAATCCGTCCGCGACCAGTCCCGGCTCTGTGTCCTTAGTCCCTCCAAGATCGAAACCAATCGGTTGGCTGTGAAAAATAACTTCTCTCTCCAATCCTATGGTCAAAGAGTTTTGGAAATCTATGAAGCTTTGCTATCCTCAGAAGTGGAAGCTGTGAGCTTTGCAGATGGAAACGGCATGCTCGAGCAATTCCTAATTCCGGAGCGGCTCAATTTGCTCCGCACATGAGCTGGGAAAAGGGAAAGTATCCAGACTTCCCGCAACAGAGAAACCCTTAGTTTTTCCTTTTGGCCTCGTAGAGGCGTTTTTCTTTTACCTTGGTGGCTTCCTTACCAACTCGGTCACGAAGGTAGTACATACGGGCACGCATGGTGATACTTTCGCGATCCACTTCGACTTTGTCGATTAATGGGGAATTAACTGGAAAAACCCGCTCCACACCCACGCCGGATGCAATTCTGCGTACAGTAAAAGTTTCATGAATACCTGCACCTTTGCGGGAAATAACGATCCCGGCAAAGATCTGAATTCTTTCTTTGTCACCTTCACGAACGCGAACATGAACCTTCACGCCGTCCCCAACTTTGAATTGATCGCGTCCTTCCTGGAGGTATTCGTTAGTAATTTCGTTCAGCAGTTGCTCATTCATGTTCTCAGTTCCTTATTGATTAATGATAGTTTCTAAATCTGGGCGTAATCTTTTCGTTTTTTCGACACGTTGTTCATGTCTCCAACGAGAGATTGCCTGATGGTTACCCGAAAGCAAAACTTCCGGGACTTTAAATCCTCTAAAATCCTCGGGGCGGGTATACTGCGGGCACCCAAGCAATTGATCGTCAAATGACTCACCCTGCAATGACTGATCGTCCCCCAAAACGCCAGGAATGTGGCGAGCCACAGCGTCTATGAGCACGGTCGCAGCAAGAGCACCGTTGGTAAGAACATAATCCCCAATACTGATTTCACGATCAATTGCATGGTCGCGAACTCGTTGGTCAATTCCTTCGTAGTGCCCGCTTACGAGCACGAGGTGGGGAGATGTGGATAATTCCTTGGCCAGTTTCGTGGAGAAGGGCTCCCCGTCAGGAGCCATATATATGACCGTGGAGGATGAGGAGGAAACTTGCTCGATAGCATCAAAAAGAGGTTCGGGCTTAAGAACCATACCGGCTCCTCCTCCGAAAGGTCGGTCATCGGCCTCACGATGTTTGCCCTTGGCCCAATCCCTGAGGTCGAGCGAATGGACATCGATGAGCCCACGCTCAATTGCTTTTCCGACTATACTTTCCTGAGCAAATGCCTCAACAGTTTGAGGAAAGAGCGAAAGTACGTCGAAACGCAGTTGAGGGCTCATCGTGCGAATCATAAGGTATTAAAAAAAACATGCCAATCAGATAAGCCAGCCTGGCAAATTAGGATTCAGATTCCTCTTTTGCCTCCGCTTTATCTTCAGACTCGGCTTTGGGTTCTTCCTTAGCTTCCTCAGCTGGTTTTTCCTCAAGAGCGGGAGCGTCTTCAGCCGGTGCTTCTTCTTTGGCTTCGGGAGCAGGAGCAGCGGCTTTTTCTTCCTCTGCTGGCTTTTCTGCAGCAGGGGTTTCTTCGGCTGGTTCTGCTTCTTTGGCTTCGGGCTCAGCGTCAGATGGCTTCTCCTCCACAACAGGAGCAGGGTTTTTCTTCTTGGCAACACGGGCAGCCTTAGCACTAGCTTTCGCTTCCGTACGCTTCAACCAATCTTCAGGGCTTAAGCGACCTTGACGGATCAGACTTTTAGCAGTATCGGTTGGCTGAGCCCCCACTTCGAGCCAGTGATCGATCCGATCCATTTTCAAATCTAGCTCACGCTCGCGGGCAGATGACTGAGGATTGTAAGTACCCACGACTTCGATAAAACGGCCATCACGACGGGCTTGAGCAGGAGCAACCACCATGCGGTAGAAAGGGGAGTGACGGGCACCGTGTCTTTGTAAACGAATCTTAATCATAATAGATCGGAATGAGTTCTGGAAAATTTGGAAAAGCAGAGAATACAAGTAAAAATACGCCCTTAAGTCAACCAAGAACACTTCAATCTCAGCTCCTTCATTAGAAGTTGTGAAAGTTGGATTTGAGTTTTTTCAAACAAGCGTTTTAATAAGTTCTTCGTGATATCCACAATAATCAAGGCAACCAAAGCAAAGCCCTCGACCCGAAAGCGTTTGATCGAAGCAACCGCACATTTGTTTTCCTTACATGGATACAACGGACTCACTATGAGATCCGTTGCCAAAGAAGCCAAGGCAAACTTGGCTGCAGCCAGTTACCACTTCGGATCCAAAGATGCTTTGGTTTTGGAAATGTTGCATGAACGAATCCAGCCGATCAACGCTCGTCGATTGGAATTATTAAACCAAGCAAAATTACAACAACCAGGAATTCCCTTAAGCGTACATCAAATCTTTCATTCCCTTATTTTTCCAATCGGTGAAGAAATTTCGAAAAGCACCAAGTCCCGTTGCAGTTTGGCCCAACTGGTTGCTCGAACCTTTACCGAACCTACCGATTTTATCGAGCGGATGCACCAGCGTTTTTTTGCTCAAATCTCACAAACCTATCACGCTGAATTGTCCGCTACATATCCCCACTGTCCACCTGAAGAAATTTATTGGCACCTCCACCTTTCAGTCGCGGCTATGCTTGGTGCTCTCGCCCAGCACCGAAGACTTGAAGATTTCACCCAAGGACATTGTAACGAAGGCGAAGTCGAAAAAATGATCGACCGTTTAATAGAATTCATCTCTGAGGGTTTTATCAGGGGAATAAAAAAATTTTCTAGTTCATGAATCAATTTAATACTCTGGGCCTCAGCCTCTTGATCCTCCTTTCGGGTTGCCTAGCACCCCAATTACAGAAAAAACCAACACGAGAACTGTCCCTTCCGGAAAATTGGGAATCCAACCACAGCGGGATTCATCAAGCCCCAACCCACCAGGGTTGGACCGAATCCTTCGACGATGATATTCTGAAGTCTTTGATTGAGCAAGCGTGGGGGAGTAACCCTTCTCTTTCAGCTATCGCAGAACGATTAATCGCTCAGGGAGAGCAAGCAACCATTCTTGGAGCCAACCTGCTCCCTTCCGCCCGAGCGGAAGTCTCTGGGAGTCGGTCCAAAAGAAACTTGATTGGATTCAATCTGCCAAATGGAAGCACATCTTTCACTAGCAACAGTTTTACCTCAGGCATTAATATAAGCTGGGAGCTCGACTTATGGGGAAAACTCGCCGATGCACGGGATTCTGCAAAAAATCGTTTTGATTCTGCCAGTTACGAGTATGATGCGGCCAAACTATCGCTTGCAGGGCAGGTGGCCAAAGTATGGTACGAGGTAATCGAGAGTTCGGAACAAGTAGCCCTTGCAAATCAAAGTGCCCAATCTTTTGCCCAAAATGAAAATTTCGTGAACGAGCGATTTGCCAAAGGCCTTGCCAACGCTCTCGAACAAAAGCTAGCCCAAAGCGGAACCGCATCGGCCAAAGCTAAATCCTTGGCATTGGAGCGACAAATGAATCAGTTCAAAAGAAGGCTCAATGTGTTGCTTGGAAAGTACCCTACAATAAAACTCGATTTCAATGGGAGCAAGCGGTTGATTCCCCTGCCCTCTCTCGAATTATCGTCGAACACGCCAAGCTATGCACTCTCCCAAAGACCAGATTTACTCGCTGCAGAAAAGAATGCCAAGGCTTATGGCCTCGACCTTGCAGTAGCTCGCAAAAACTTCTTTCCATCCCTTGTTATCAATGGAGGACCAGGGAGTCGTAGCGAGGAGTTCGAAGATTTACTCGACCAAAATTTTCGGACTTGGGGTCTTACAGGTTCCTTTTCCCAGCCCCTTTTTAATGGGGGCAGGCTCAAGGCTGCACACCGCCGAGCCCATGCACTCCAAGAGGCAGCATGGTCTGATTACCGGTCCTCAGCGTTGGGTGCTTTTGCGGAATTAGAAAACCTGTTATCGGCCGAAGATACCTTGATTAAAGAGGAGGAACTTCTTGAGTTGGCGGCTCAATCTGCCGAGGAAGCCGCTCGATTGAGTTGGCAGCGGTACCAACGTGGCGTGGAGATTATATTCAATGCTCTGGAGAATCAAAGACGGGCCTTTGATGCCCGCAGTCGTGCCCTTCAAATTCGCAAGCAGCGGTTGCATAACCGTATCGATTTACACCTTGCCCTTGGGCAGTCCCCTCTTCCTTCGTCATTATGAGAAAATTCATTCTTCCTCCCCTTGTGCTGGGTGCCCTCTTTTGGTTTGCTTGGTACTTAATCCAACTTCGCCCAGAACCTCAACCGCGCGAGATCAAAAAAGAATACCCCTATGTGGAAGTCGTTGTGGCGGCTAAAAATTCTATTCCCGCTGTGATTCATTCCCACGGTGTGGTAAGGCCAAGGACCCGGACAACCCTGATCGCAGAAGTGCCTGGCATCGTGGAGGGTGTGGCTCCCTTTC
>JAYQBP010000031.1:0-17245 GCA_038137385.1 Opitutales bacterium
TGATGGATGGTGGATAAACGTATACATCTTTCACCATGCTTAACGACACGATCTCCGGATTCTGAGCTTAATAAAACCAACTGGGAAAGCATCTCCGCCAAAGTTTCGTGCTTAGAGGCAAAGTCGACTAAACTTTCCAAATCCTCTTCCCTGCGTGGCCAATTTTCGTAAGTGGCCCGAAGATATAACTGGTACCATCCTCCGATGGCTTCTTCGACAACAACAGAAGGGGAGGAGTTTCCGGCAACTTTGTTAATTTCAACCAAGGTTTCACACATCGACTCCCAATCTTCCTTTGCGTCCTTGGGTACTTTTTGAAGAACCTTTTCATTTCCCAAAGCCTCGCACACAGAAATGGACATATCCTTCGCCAATCCATTCGCTAGTTTTAATAAACGGATTGCAGTTTTTTCGCCTACTTTAGGCAAAAGGCAGGCAAAGCGAAGAAAGGCAGTATTGTCTTTAGGGTTCGCTACAAACCTCAATTGAGCAACCAAGTCTTTTACATGGGCTTGTTCAAAAAAACGTAAGCCGCTGGTAATGAGAAAGGGGAGTCCCCGACGAGAAAGCTCCACTTGTAGTTCCATCGCATGATAATGAGCACGGTAAAGTATGGCAATTTGGTCATACTCGGCACCAGAATTGTAGAGCTCCTCGATTTTAGAAATTACAAAATCGGCTTGTTGGTACCCATCCAATGTCGGAATGACTTTGGGTAAGTCTTGGTGAGGTTTTGAAGCTTTGAGTTGTTTGCTGAAACTTTTTTCAGAGGTCCGGTTTTCGAGGATACCGTTGGCAAGTTGTAAAATCTCTGGAGAACTGCGGTAATTGGTCTCAATCTTAAAAATTTTAGTTCCTGGATGGCGGTCGGGAAACGAGAGAATTTGATCTAAATCAGCACCCCGCCAAGTGTAGATACATTGGGCATCATCCCCAACTGCCATAACCTGATGGTTCGAGACCACATGGTCTACGATTCTTGCCTGCAATGAATTAACATCCTGATATTCATCGACCAAAATATGAGAAAATCGATTCTGAAAGTACTGCCGAGCTTCTTCATGCTTCTCTAACAGGGTGAGCCAGAAAACAAGTAAGTCATCGTAATCCGTTAAACCTCGTGCCAGTTTTGTCTTGGTGTAACCATCAAAAAATTGATCGATTTTGGAGATTAATTCTCGATTGGCAGGATACCTTGCCCGGGCAACCTCTTCAACATCCTTGCCTACATTGCGGGCAAAACTAATTAACCCTTTAAGCGGTTTAGCTTTTGGGTTTTCCTTGGCCTTGAAAAAGTCAGGGTCTATTTCACGTATTACCTCATTAAGTAACGCGTCTGAGTCGCCATCATCAAGGATAGTAAAGCTTCTGGGAAGCCCAATTAGATCGCCAAAGAGACGAAGAGCCTGACCACCCACATGATGAAAGGTGCCACCGAGGAAACGATGGTTGCCAATACCGGTTAACTCTTCCACCCGTTCGAGCATTTGTTTGGAAGCCTTATTCGTAAAAGTTAATAAAAGAATGGATTCAGGGGGGACACCATTTTCGAGGAGATAAGCTACCCTGTAGGTTAAGGTTCGGGTCTTTCCTGAACCGGCACCAGCTAAAACTAATGCAGGCCCATCTGGAGCGGTGACCGCTCTAAATTGGTCTTCGTTTAATTCTTTTTTAAAATCAATTCCTTTTTGCTTGGTGGGTCCAGTCGCTTGAGGAAGGGGGCCAAACAAATCATCCTCATCATCTTCGTAGTCGTACATCTTACTCTACCAAAGAATTTTCTTTGTGAATTAGTGGTGCCAGAAAATCCCGGTGAACCACTTCTGGACGATTGCACCAAGGGTATCGCGAAAGAACCGAATCATTGTTCTGTCCAAGAATTTGATCGAGTTCATGATTGGCAAATCGACAGATTCCACGGGCAATAATTTTACCCTGTGGATTTAATATAGAAACAACTTCCGACCGTCCAAAGGTCCCGCTCACCCGATTGATTCCGCTTGCAAGCAGGCTGGCACCATTCTCAAGAATGGCCTGACAAGCTCCATGATCAATTTCCAGAGAGCCTTTGGGACTGGGAAAAAAAGCCAACCACTTTTTTCTTTGATTGAGCGATAGGCCTGCGGGTGCAAAAAAGGTTCCTTCCGCATCTCCTTCAATTACTTTTGGTAAGCGACCGGGATTTTCTCCGCTTCCGATAAAAACGGCACATCCTGATTTGGTGGCCACTTTTGCGGCTTCAATTTTCGTCGTCATCCCTCCTACTGCAGTGGAACTGGCGGTGCCCTCTGCCATTTTCTCAATATCAGAGTTAATTTCACTGACAAAGGGTACCAGGGTCTTCGATTGAGCTGAGGTCATTAACCCTTTGGCAGTGGTTAAGATAATGAGCAACTCGGACTGGCAAAGTGAGGCGAGTAGGGCAGATAGGACATCATTGTCGCCAAATTTCAACTCCTCATCGCTGATTGAGTCATTTTCATTGACTACAGGAATGACCTCATTTGCAAGCAATGTGCGGATGGTCTCTTGAACCTTCTGGGATCTGGATTGTTGATTAAAATCTTCCCGAGTAAGTAAAATTTGTGCAGCCAACATCCCATGTCCTTCAAGAGAACTTTTCCATGCGTGCATCAACTCACTTTGTCCAATAGAGGCACAGGCACGAAGCAAGGTTAAATCTTTTGGCCTTTCATCTAATCCAAGCTTACCCATACCTAGTCCTACGGCTCCTGAGCTCACCAAAATAACCTGAATTTGATGTTTCTTTAGAGCATGGATACCAGCACATAATTGAGAAATCCGTTCCGAACGGATTTCACCTTTTCCCGCCGACAGAAGACCGGTGCCCAATTTAATTACAACCAGCTTTATCTCCTCAGACACCCGAAAATATTTTAAACTTTAAAAAAGTCTGGTTTAAATCGTTTATACAATTCGAGAAATTTGTTTAAGAAATTAAATTCGAATTATACTTTTCTGAGATCCGATTCCTTGGAAGATAGGGCTTGGTTAATTTCGCTAACCCTATCGTCAGTCATTTTTTGTACATCCTTTTCAGCTCTTTTGAAATCGTCTTCCGGAAGACCCTCTTTTTGCAACGACTTGAGTGCATCGAGCCCATCTTTCCTGGAAGCCCTAACCCCGATTCTCCCATTTTCGGCAAAACCCTGGGCCATCTTACATAACTCCTCCCGTCTTTCTCCACTTAATTCTGGAATGGGTAAACGTATTAATTCACTCGTTACAATTGGGTTGATTCCTAACTTGGCATCAATCAAAGCTTTTTCAATCGGTCCCACGGTGCCTTTGTCCCATGCTTGGATTTGAAGGGTTCTGGAATCGGGAGTTGTGATCGCGGCAACATCACGCAGTTTCATCGATGAGCCATAAACATCCACGGTTACTCCTTCCACCATCGATGGGTTGGCTTTCCCGGTATGCAAAGAGGCAAACTCGCTTAAGACATGATCCACAGACTTTCTCATGTCTTCTTTAAGTTTTTCAAAAATTGATTCTAAATCCATATGAATAGGGGGTTAATTAATAGGCAATTAGGAGTAAAGTTTTCCTTATCGAACAATGGTACCAATGGCTTCGCCGCAGACCGCTTTTCGAATCGATTGTTCTTGTTGAAGGTTAAAGACTAGTATGGGCATTCGATTATCCATACAAAGAGAAAAAGCGGTCGAGTCCATCACGGAGAGTCTTTTCTCGAGACATTCCATGTAGCTAAGCTCGGAGAATTTTTGAGCATCATCGTACTTGTGAGGATCTTTGTCATAAATCCCATCTACTTTTGTGGCTTTGAATATAATATCCGCGGAAGTTTCACTTGCCCGAAGAGCGGCGGTGGTATCGGTTGAAAAATATGGGTTTCCGGTGCCAGATACAAAAATTACAATCCTCTGCCTTTCTAAATGACGAACTGCACGCCGTTGAATGTAAGGTTCGGCTAATTTGTCCATGGGGATGGCACTTTGTACCCTCACAACTGCTCCAATCTTTTCCAACCTATCCATTAAAGCGAGTCCATTAATGACCGTTGCAAGCATTCCCATAGAATCTCCAGTGGTACGATCAATTCCTTTTTCCGCACCTTGGAGTCCGCGAAAAATATTTCCTCCACCCACAACAAGACCCACCTCGACTCCCATGTCAGATACGGCTTTTATTTCTGCACATATCTTCTCGAGAGATTGAGCATAAATCGGTTCTCCTGCATTTCGATTACCTAGGATTTCTCCACTTATCTTTAAAATGATGCGCTTGTATTTGGGTTTAGACATATTCGATAACAGTGATGTAGTTCCTTGACTTTAACTGGGTGAGAGTCAAGATATAGCCTCTCTAGCCTGGTGGTGTAATGGTAGCACAGAGGTTTTTGGTACCTTTAGTTGGGGTTCGAATCCCTACCGGGCTGCCACTTGTATTCTTATGCTAATCATTATCTGTTTAAAACAGAATTATGGATTGGCATCAAAAGGGTTAAATACAGGTGGAGGAGGAGGTGCCTCTTCAGGGAGCTCTCCCTCTTGGGAACTCTCTGTTTGATTGCCTGGAGGATCACCAAAAATATCTCCTAAAGGCACTGCATCGGACTCAAGCTCCATTTCTTCAGGTTCTTGCGGAGGTGAAGGTTCGAACGGGTTAAAAGCAGGCGGAGAAGCGGATTCGAAAGGACGATCGGTCGAAGATGCATCCAAATTAAAAGGCGATTCTTCTGGGGTCGGTGTTTCCTCAAAGGGGTCAAAGGCAGGGGTGGCGTTATCCGACGGGATGGTAGTCGTCTCGTTATTTTTCTGGTCAAGGGATTCTGATGCTTCGAATAGACTCTCTGTAAAACTTGGAGGAGGCGGAATCTCTTCGGGAGAAACCTCAGGCTCATCAGTAGACAAATCCCCAAACGGATCAAAACTTGGTTCGGCAGGATCAGGAACCACAGCAGGGGGTGGAGGGGTTTCTACCAAATCTGGAACCAGAGGGGCACTTTCAAAGGGAACCACAGGGTCCTGAGGGACGAGGGGAGGACTCATCCTCGTTTCTTCGGTTGTTTCAGGTATTGGCAGCGATGAATCGTTGGGCAGATCCTCCACTTCATCAGGAGTGGTTACTTCTTCAGGGATAATTTCATCAGGGAGGTCCGGGGACGGTTCCGTATCACCTGCTTCTTCAGCAGGGGGTTCCGGTGCAGGTTCCAATGGTTTATCATCTGAAATTACATTAATTTCCGGTGCAGGTTCGGGAGCAGTTGTAATCCTCTTGCCAGTTAATAAATCATGGGTTGGAACACCGTGGTCAAATCGGATCTCAGAAATCTTTTCACCCTCTTCATTCCATTCAGTGCAAACACCATGTTCTAAATTATTTTTAAAGTTGTAGTCAAATTGTTGTTGTCCGTTCGGAAACCACCCCTTGGAATTTCCTTCGATCAAGTCATCTACGAACTGGGCCGCAAGGCGTTTAGTGCCATCTTCGTACCAAATTGTGCGCAGACCATGTTGCTTATCTTTTTGATAAAAGAGCCCAACCTTCTGTTGTCCGTTTGGATACCATTCCGAAGAAGGGCCCTCACGTAAACCATGTCGATAAATCGTGGACGATTTCTCTTTGCCGTCCTGATACCATTCTTTAGCTTCTCCGTGGGCAATCCCATTGCGCATTTCAGCCTGAAAGCTTTTTACGCCATTCGGGTACCATTCAGATTTTGAACCCGTTTGCTGATCATTAACATAATTTTCCTCACGCCATAATTCTCCGGTAATTCGAAATTCCTGAGATGGTCCATGGCGTTGTCCATCCTTGTAAACAATGGAAGTTCTTTTCCTTCCATTGTAAAAATACTCAAGCGTTGTCCCGTGCCGCTTGCCGTTTTTCCAAGAAGATACAGATTTCGTGGGGCTTTGTTCAAAAGTCTCGATTGCTTTGCCGGTAAAAGCTTCCTTGGATACGGTTTGATTTCCGTCCGTTTCCGCCTCTCTAACAATACCTTCCTCATCCAACTCGAGCCAATTAAGCATCACGGTCTGGTCGGTAGAAAATGTCAAGTGATCCGAGCTTTTTTTGCTTTTGTTAAAGCAAGAAACTAAAGACAAGATTGAGCAGGAAAATAAGCAGGAAACCAGGATCTTCTTCATACAATAGGTAATGACTTTGGCACAGCCTTGTGGCAAGAGGTTTTTCGCTACAGGTAAAGTGATAATCATCTTTATTTGCAGTACGATCTTAATCATTAAAATGAAAGACTAAGAAATGAGAAATGTGCCGGAAATACATGGGGTTAATTGAACCCTTAATATGGAAAATAAAAAAGACTGATTTTACGAATCAGGATAAAGGAAATCATGGATTGCACGCCTTTGTTTTTTCGTAGGTTTGCCATGGCCGAATTTGGGTTTTAAAGGAATCGATACGGTTTCCGACTTAGCTTTTTCGTAGGCTTCAGGAGTGGTCAGATCCGAGAAAAGATTAATGGATAAAGCTGCTGAGACTCTCTTTTCAGTAAGTCCATCCACGCGAACAACTTTTGTGAGAGACCCCATTTTGATCGAAAGAATATCCCCCACCTTTACTTCTTTTGATGGTTTGATACTTTTTCTATCGATCTTAACCGCATTTCTTTTACAGGCTTCAGTTGCTAAAGTTCTTGTTCTATAAAATCGCACGGTCCATAACCACCGATCCGCCCTGACCTTGCTAATCTCTACTGCCATTCAGCAATCCCTTTCAATGAGGCTTCTGTTTACAGAGAATTCAGAATCCGTGCACGGAATTTTTCAGGATTACTGGAATCCGTAAAGTTTTTTTCGCTTTCCTCAATGTATGGCACAAGTTCTAAAATAAAGGATTCGGATCCAAGTTCGGGAGGTTCAATTGAATCAATAGGCAGTGGAGGATGCGGGATGGTTTTTTCATTGCTAAGATTGAGAAACATGGCCTCAGCTTTTTCCCAATTTGAGTAAATCCACACTCCAGTTAGTCCAAGTGCTAAAAGGCAAATAAGAAGAAATAACGATCCGAGAATTCCTGATGATTTATTCTCATCTTGTCGAGTGGTTGAGTTATTTTTCTCAATAAATCTACCAAATAGTATGGAAAGCTCGAAAAGAAAATACAGGGGTATGGTTAGAATACATAGACTGATGGGATCTCCCCCAGGAGTGATTAAAGCGGCAGAGACCATTAATATGACCAGAACAAACCTTCTGCTGGTACGAAGTTTTTGGACGGTTAGGACACCAATACGGATCAAAAGAATAAGAACTAAGGGGAATTGAAAAGCAAGGCCCACGGCAAAAGTCATCCAGATAACAGTACTGTAATAATTGCCTGCTTCAGGACGGTAAACATCGAGGCCAAGAACATTAAAGGAGAATTCAATGGTAAAGGCTAAGGACATCGGAAGAATAAAGAAATAAGTCATTCCGGAACCAGCGAGGAATAGGAGTGTGGCAATAAGACATCCCGGAAAAAAAACTTTTTTTTCCCGGATAGTTAGACCGGGCGTTACAAAGCCCCCCACAAAATACAAAATAAAAGGAAGAGAAAGACCAAGCCCGCCGAGAAAGCAAATTTTCATCGCTATGAAAATGGGTGAGTAGGAACGAATGACTTGTAAAAGGTTTCGATCCTTTCCTCCTGCAAAATGAATAAGCAACCTTAGTCGATGTTGGGGATCGTTGATTCCCCATGATTGTAGGTCTAGGTCAGTCGCTTGGATCAGTTCTTTCAGAGAGATTCCTTGTTTCTCTAACTTAGGCTGGTATTCCGATAGTCCAGTTGCTTGAAGGTCTATAGACAAGTTTCCAAAATCTTGGACTGCAGAAACCAAAGGTCTTTGAAGTAGCCGTACGGAGTTATCAAGAAAAACTGCAACAAGCAAGCAACCTAAAATAAAAGCAATTATAGACTTGAAAATCACCCACCTCATTTCCTCAAGATGTTCAAGGAAGTGCATTTTGTTGGGATCGGTTTTAGACATCGTTTTGTTACCCAAGGCTCCAATTAGCCCTTTTTCTCGAAATCGTTGACCAAAAGTTTGGGGGCTGTCAGGAGGAGTGGGGGGTGTCATAATGAAAGAGATGGAATCCAGTCAGCATTTTGAAAGAGTTCGAAATTTGATGCAAAAGCTTTCTTTGGTCTAGCCTGTAATCGATTATATGAGAAAACGGAATTCATCCAAGATTCAAAACACTCTCCCAACCAATACCAAGTTCGATTATTTTATATCTTAGATCGTTGATCTTGGAGTTGTAAGTCATCCATTGACAAAAACCTCGATTATTCAGATATTCATCGTTTGATATTTATCCGCCGAGTATGTTTTTCTACCAGAGGAAAATGACTCAATCCTAAATTCAACCCTACCACCTAAAAATGGCACAAAAAAAGAAGACTAAACCAGCCAAAGCGAAAACGGCTAAAAAAGCTCCCGTTAAAAAGGCAGCAAAAGCAAGCGATATCAAATATGTATACGATTTCGGAAAAAAGACGGATGGAGACGCAAAGAAACGCGAATTGCTTGGTGGTAAAGGTGCAAACTTAGCTGAAATGGCCCGTATTGGATTACCGGTTCCCCCTGGGTTCACAATTTCAACCGAAGTCTGTTCCTACTTTTATGAGAACAAAAAGTCCTACCCTAAATCTCTAGACGGTCAAATTCGCCAATCGGTTGCCCTTATGGAAAAGCAGTTGGGTAAAAAATTGGGGGATCTCAAAAAGCCTCTACTTTTATCGGTTCGATCAGGGGCCAGAGACTCCATGCCAGGAATGATGGATACAATTCTCAATCTCGGGTTGAATGATGATACCGTTGAGGCTCTTGCCACATCGTCAGGTAACGAAAGATTTGCTTGGGATTGCTACCGCCGATTCATTCAAATGTATGGTGATGTAGTTATGGGTGTTCAAAAACTCCCTTCTGAAGACCATGACCCTTTCGAGGAGTTGATCGAAAATTTCAAGTCTGAAATTTTCCCTAAAGAAAAGGGAGAAGTGGATGATTCCAAAATTTCTGCTTCCCAAATGAAAGAGCTGGTAAAACGCTTCAAAACCCTCGTCAAGAAAAGATCAGGTCAAGATTTTCCTACCTGTCCATGGGAGCAGTTAGAAGGCTCGGTTGGGGCCGTTTTTGGATCTTGGATGAATGATCGTGCTATCGTTTATCGAAGGAAATACGGCATCCCCGCGGAGTGGGGAACGGCAGTGAATGTTCAGGCCATGGTATTTGGAAATACCGGGAAAAAATCGGGTTCTGGAGTGGCCTTCACCCGGGATCCTGCATCTGGGGAAAAGGTTCTATACGGTGAGTTTCTTACTGACGCACAGGGAGAAGATGTAGTCGCAGGCGTTCGTACGCCTCGCCCGGTTGCTCAGTTGAAGAAAGTTTTACCCAAACCATTCAAGGAGCTTTCTGCGGTCCAGAAAAAGTTGGAAAAACATTTCAAGGACATGCAGGACTTTGAATTTACCATAGAGGACGAAAAACTTTATATGTTGCAGACCCGAAACGGTAAACGCACCGGGCTTGCTGCGGTGCGTATTGCAGTCGAAATGGTGAAGGAGCGACTTATTGACTGGAAAACTGCGATTAAGCGAGTACCAGCTGATCAACTGGACCAGGTTTTATCCCCTGTTTTTGATGCCGCCGCCCAAAAAGCTGCCGCCACTCTTTGCAAAGGGTTGCCTGCTGGTCCAGGTGCGGCATCCGGGCGGATTTGCCTCAATGCGGAGAGAGCCGTTGAGGCAGCCAAGAAAAGTAAGGTCTTGCTTGTACGACAAGAAACATCACCCGAAGATCTTCGCGGAATGATTGCTGCAGAAGGGATTCTTACCGCTCGTGGTGGGGTATCTTCCCATGCGGCCTTGGTGGCCCGTCAGATGGGAAAGGTTTGCGTTTGCGGTGCGGCAGAGCTGGAGATCGATTATCACTCTCGTACGGTTAAAGTTGGCAAGAAATCCTTCAAGGAAGGGGACTACATGTCGATTAATGGTACGACTGGAGAGGTATTTGGAGGTGAGCTCAAAACGGCTCCATCCGAAATCATTCAAGTATTAATTGATAAGAAATTAGCTCCGAAGAAAAGCCGGGATTTTCAGAATTTCTCCAAACTCATGAGTTGGTGTGAGCAGGCGACCAAAATGAATGTCCGTACCAATGCCGACTCTCCGTCCCAGGTTGCTAATGCGATTGCATTTGGTGCAAGTGGGATTGGATTATGCAGAACCGAGCATATGTTTTTCGAAGGCAATCGTATCGATGCAATGAGGCAGATGATTCTAGCGGATGATGAAAAAAATCGACGCAGTGCCTTGAAAAAACTTCTTCCATTCCAACGAAAAGATTTCACTGGAATCTTTAAAGCCTTGGAAGGTCGCCCGGCGACAATACGCTTATTAGATCCCCCTCTTCACGAGTTTCTTCCCCACGATCAAACCTCTCAAAGAGACCTTGCTAAAAAACTTGGAGTCAGCTTAGCATCGGTTAAGAGAAGAGTGGAGGATTTGCATGAGTTCAACCCGATGCTTGGTCATCGCGGATGCAGACTCGGCATCTCCTACTCCGAAATCACCGAGATGCAGACTCAAGCAATTATCGAAGCCGCATTAGCCGTCCAGGAAAGTGGAATCGAAGTTAACCCAGAAATTATGGTTCCGCTCGTTGGTTTCTCCAAAGAACTGGAATTGCAGGTAGAGGTCATACATGAGACTGCCAAGAAGGTATTTGCTGCAAAAGGTAAGAAAGTGAAATACTTGGTTGGTACTATGATCGAGATTCCCCGTGCGGCACTCGTTGCCGACGAAATTGCAAAAACGGCCCAGTTCTTTAGCTTTGGCACAAATGATCTTACGCAAACAACTTTGGGTATGAGCCGTGATGACTCAGGAAGTTTTCTTCCCAATTACACAGAACTTGAAGTGGTTTCCGCAAATCCTTTTGCTAGCGTTGATCAAACCGGTGTTGGACAGCTCATGGAGATTGCTGTCAAAAAAGGGAAGTCCTCACGCCGAGGTATTAAGCTCGGAATTTGCGGAGAGCATGGAGGGGATCCATCCAGCGTGGAATTTTGTCATCGTATCGGGCTAAACTATGTGAGTTGCTCACCGTTCCGTGTGCCAACGGCACGCCTCGCGGCAGCTCAAGCAGCTGTTTCATAATCCGGTTTAGCTTTTGGCCCTTACATTTGCGATTGGGTCCGGTTGTCTAGGCAGCCGGACCCTCTTTGTTTAAAGCAAAGAAAACCCACTGAGGATATGTTCGAAGTAAAAGAAAAGCCTAGGTTGGTTGAACGGGCGTTTTTACTCTCTTGTATTCTCTCTGAAAGGGAGCGGGAAGTGGCAGGGTCCCTACTTGACGAGCTTGAGGAATTAACGATGAATTTAGGAATCAAGGTTGTGGGAAGGAAAATCATTCGAATTCGTAAAACTTCTCCGCGGTTTATCTTGGGGAAGGGAAAAGTGGATGAGTTATTGAATGATTTAAAGGTCAGTAATGCCGATGTTTTAATTTTTGATAATGAAATTTCTCCTGCACAGCAAAGAAACTGGGAAAGTGAGAGCAAGACCTTGGTGATTGATCGGCACGAGATTATTCTCGATGTTTTCGCAGAAAGGGCTCAGACAAAAGAAGCTAAATTACAAGTCAAGCTCGCTAGGTTGGAATATTCTTTGCCCCGTTTACGCAGGGCATGGACTCATTTAAGCAGGCAACGTGGAGGGGGAGTAACTCAGAGAGGCGAGGGTGAAGCCCAGATTGAATTGGATCAGCGAATGGTCAGAGACCAAATTTCAGCGACGCGAAAGGAGATAGTTCAGGTAGCTAAGCAAAGACAGACGGGGAGGGCACGCAGACAAAAGTTGCCCCTGCCCACGGTTGCGATTGTGGGGTATACCAACGCAGGAAAATCGACTCTACTGAATGCCCTAACTGGTGCGAATGCTTTAGCCGAAGATAAATTATTCGCCACCTTAGACCCGACTAGCCGCAGGTTAAAGCTCCCTAGCGGAAGAATCGTTGTTTTAACTGATACAGTCGGTTTCATTAGGAAATTGCCTCATCGACTGGTCGATTCTTTCAAGGCCACCCTAGAAGAAGCCATTGTATCTGATGTAATTTTACACATAGTTGACTTTTCAAATCCTCAATACGAAGCACAAATGATAACTACAGACAGTGTGCTTACTGAGTTAGGAGCCGAGGATAAACAAATCTTGACCGTCTATAACAAGATGGATCGAGTCGACAATGATATTGAAAAGCTAAAAGCCAGTACGATCGCACAGAGAGCGGTATTTGTGAGTGCTCAATCTGGGTTTGGTATGGGTCAATTACTCGAAGAGTTGGAGCGTTTGTTTAGCGGAAGTGAGCAACCTGAAAAGTTCCTTATTCCTTTGGACCAGTATGGCCTAGTGGCAAGACTTAAGTCTCAAGGTGGATTGAATACCGAAGAAATTACTGACATGGGGTATGAGATAGAAGGCAAACCCCGTGGCGACCTTATCAAGGCCTTAGGCAAGTATAGCCAAAAAAATGGTTAGTCCTTTTGGGGTTGATTTTGTAAATAATCAACCCAAGTTACGCGGAACATACCAGCGGCCAGCCAAAAAACACCAGACATACAAAATGCAGTCATGCTTGATACAATATTAATTGCAGTCGGGTCTTGTGAAGGGACATGAGGAACCAACACTTCTCGCATGAAGAGAAAAAAAAGCAAGGTGAGTAAAAGATCAATTACGATGCCTTTTTTCGAAATAAGGGATGGGGTTGAAGGTTGATCAGTCATGCTACCTACAATGTTCGGAAAAACAATTTGGTCAATCCAATCTAGATGGATAAATCATGGAGTTGGAGTATCCTTGATTTGATTTCATCAATTTCCAATGCCAGTAGAGCTTTAGGTTGTATTCTATTGACTGGAAGAGATGGGAGGTGGGTAAGTGTTTCGGAGAGACACAAGTTACGGTTTGCCGTTACTTCATCGACGCGGTCGATAGGAGTGAAATGAGGAGCACTCCCAACGACAATGGGATAGTTCTCAATCAAGTCTTTAATCGCAATTACGGCACGGGCAAACCGATCAAGTTCGGGTTTAGTGTAACTTTCAGTAGGCTCGATCATTAGGCCAAAAACCTCTGGGAATGCGACCGTTGGTGCATGGAAACCAAAATCAAGAAACAATTTCCCAACTTGAGGGATTGCTTGGCTTTTAGGGACTCCGGCCTTCTCCAATTTTACAAAGTCCTGCTCACTTAGAGTAAGAATGAATTCATGCATACGGGGGATTTTTCCAGCATGGGCCGGGAGGGTGGGGTAGTGGTAGCGAAGGACTTCGAATAAATACCGAGCCGAGAGAACTGCAACAGACGACATTCTGGGTACACCTTCCTTTCCGAGTCTTAGAAGGTAGGAATACGCCCGGACCTTGTGTCCGAAATTTCCCCAATTACGATGGAATGTTCCGATGGATTTTTCCGGCAAATACGAACGAAAGGATCCATCCTCTTCTTTGCGTATTTGTCTGCCAGGTAAAAAATCCACCAATCGTTCAGAGACCGCCACGATGGCATCACCAGGACCTCCTCCCCCATGGGGGATGGTCCAGGTTTTGTGAAGATTATTGTGAACGGCATCTACCCCAATTTTGGAAAGATTGATTACGCCAGCAATGGCATTCATATTGGCACCATCCATATAAACAAGGCCGCCAGCCTTATGGACTTCGTCGGCAATTTCGGAAAAATCGCTTTCAAAGATTCCAGAGGTATTCGGATTGGTGATCATGATTCCACAAAGATTTTTCCGATGTTGATCTATCTTTTGCCGGAAGTCATTGAGGTCGATCATCCCATTTTCATTGGCCTGTAGATAGACAATCCCTGAGGCGTAACCTGCGGTTGCGGCCGTAGCAAAATTGGTCCCATGAGCCGACTTAGGGATCAATACAATATTTCGATACCCTTCTCCTTTAGACAGATGATAAGCCTGGAATAGTTTAAGGCCGACAAGCTCACCTTGAGCACCGGCAACCGGTTGAGTGGTCACACCAGCTAGGCCAGTGATCGATTTGAACCATTCCTGAATTTGATATAGAACCTCTAGTGGTCCCTGCACATCTTCTTCGGGAGCTTGTGGGTGAGCCTGGGAGAAACCGGCTAACCCAGCAGCCCAATCGTTGAGGAGTGGATTGTACTTCATGGTGCATGAACCGAGAGGGTAGCAGCCGTCATCCGGACTGATATTCAAGTTGGCGAGTTGCTCGTAATAATTAATTAATTCGTCATGCGAGAAACTCGGCAAATTCGCTGGTTTGTTCCGTAAAAGATGAGTGGGTGGGACGACTTCCCTTTTTTTAGAAGAACTGGCAGGGAAATAATCCCAAAGAAATTCTTTAAGAACGGTTAGATCCTGCTCACTTTGAAGATCAGAAAAACTTAGTTTGATCAACTTCTTGTCATTTCCAGGGATGCGAGAGGATACATCGATACCAAAATGAATGCCTCGATCTCGGGCACCTTTTAGAAGTTGAGCCGGGTCTTCTTCTACCGAAACGAGCAAATCATTGAAGGCAGGAGTATCAGAGAATGCGAGCTGGATCCCATCTCTTTGCATAATCCATTCTGCCACTTGCTTGCGAGACCCCATGGCTTGGGCCAAAGAATGCTTTAATCCATTTTCTCCCTTGGCCAAAAGATTAGCTCCTGCAATTGTGGCGAGGAAGGCTTGATTCGAACATACATTGGAGGTCGCTTTCTCTTTGCGTATGTGTTGTTCCCGAGTGGAAAGGACCATGACAAAGCAATCACGATTTTGGGAATCTTTTGCTTTCCCAATGTACCTTCCGGGAGTGTTTCTGAGATCTTTTTTAGATTGATCATTAAAACGGCTGCCAAAGAGACCGAGCCCCGGCCCACCAAAGGAAGGAGGAATGGCAAGATGCTGGGCTTCACCAGCTATGAAATCGACTCCATGTTGGCCAAACCTGTTGGGTGGTTTAAGTCCTCCGGTTGCTAACAGCATGGGATCAATGACAGCAACAGATGGGATATTCCATTTCATCGCTAGGTCAGATAATTGATCCACTTCTTCAAGCAGTCCCAATGCATTGACTTGGGGGAACACCAAGGCAGATATAGAGCCATGCTGCTCGTTCAACGTTTTTTTGAGGCGTGCGTAATCAAGCCTGCCACTGGTGGCATCAACAGGAGCCAATTCGAATTCAAGATCCGTGCCTTGTGCATGGGTTTGAAGGAAAGAAATATCCTCCTCAAAGAGTGAATTTGCTAGCAGTACAGGGCCGGGTCTCTTTCTCGATCTTCTTGCACAGCAGATTGCCTCAAAAATAGCAGCCGATCGGTCGTACAGGGATGTGTTTATCGCCTCA
This sequence comes from Opitutales bacterium, assembly GCA_038137385.1. Classification (GTDB taxonomy): domain Bacteria; phylum Verrucomicrobiota; class Verrucomicrobiia; order Opitutales; family Seribacteraceae; genus Chordibacter. The sequence continues at coordinate 15,384 of JAYQBP010000031.1, forward strand.
AAGCCGGTAAGATTAGAGAGAACACATTGATATATCCAGTGCGTTACCAAGGTGCCCTGACTACGCTCGGGTTGATAGGGGGTATAGGATGTGCTAAGGGGTCTAAGTTTGGATATTTCGCTTACGATAGGGTGAACTTGCCAAGCAGGAAGCAAATCTCCAATAAAAGAAGGGAGAAGATTCGTCTTTTTGGAAATGTTTTCCAGTTCCGCAGCGGCTTCAAGATAGGGGAGTTCTTCTGGTAAAGACAGGGCTTCGGTAAATATTTTTTTAGGGGGTAGGTGAGAGTAAAGATCGGATAAACGGCTTAATCCAACCTTTTGTAACATAGCTGAAAGATCTTCATCCGATGCAGAAATATAGTGTCTAGAAGTTTCTCTAGGGTATTCTTCGGGATCATATGGCAAATGAACCGGGCTTAAATTGGGACTTTTCTTTGTTAAGGAATGAGTGCTCATTGGATATTTAACTTACCCATGAGCAGAGTCCCGATGAACGCAAAAAAATTCACGTTCATAAGATAAATGATCGATGAGGATACTTTTGGGAAAAAGATTATTTTTCTACAGGACGGCCGTTGGACCAAATATAACTCTCGATGATATTACCGGAACGATCCAAAAAGATTTCTTCTCCGTGCATTCTTCCATCTTTAAAATTTAGTTCTCCAGTGGTTTGCCCGAAATCATCCAAGGTTTGCATTTTACCAGTAAAAGGGATTCCAGTTTTTCGGTGAAGTACCGTGTCGATGCCGTCGATCAATTCGGTGATAAATTCAGTTTTGGCGTCCTCAGGAGTCCCCGACCAGTCAGGAGTTTCTATATCTTTCGCGGAGATCGGTTGTGGTATCTCTTGATTTGGAAACTCATCCTTCGCCACAATGGCTTCGTTAGTGGAGGTGGGGGACGATGTAGAGACGAAAGGTGCTGGATCCGATAAATCTTTCTTTTCAAGCGTTTCCGTAAAGTTACTTTGAGCAACTAAATCTCCATTACTTGGTGAGTTTAGTTCGCTAGCCGGGGTCGATATCTTGTTTTCTTGAACTGTAGGTGGCACCGAAGCGATGATTGGATCAGCAGTGGGAATATGGGAAGAAACCTTTTCTATTTGCAAAACGGGTAGTCGCGGTTGGGTTGAAGATGGGGGCAACTCAGCGGGTTTAGAAACGAGGGATCCTTTACGCCAAATCCCTTTTATGGTCTTGCCATCTGCATGAGTGATCGTCCCCTGTCCATGCTGCTGATCATCAAACCATTCTCCTTGGTAAGTAATACCATCCGCAGAATGATAGGTTCCTTTTCCATGCCTTTTCCCGACAAGAAAATCTCCATCGTAGTAAGAACCATCTGGCCAATGATAAATTCCTTTTCCCGTTCTTTCATCCTGGAGGTATACCCCAACATAACTTTCCCCATTAGCCCAAAGAAATCTACCTTTACCATGTCGGACATCGTTTTGATAATCGCCTTCGTATATAGATCCATCCATCCATCGGTAGATCCCAAACCCGTGCTTTTTTCCATCCCTATTGACCTTGCCTTGGTAGGATCCGTCCGAAAAGACTAATTCGGCTTCCGGCAGAGTTTTACAACCGATTAATGCTAAAATCGCAAAGAAATAGCCTAGGTAGTTAGAAATTTTTTGGGTCATTTTCCATATCCAAAATCATCATGCGGTTTCGAGCAAGCGTGTAAATTTATCAGTGGGTTGATTTCGATGCCTGTCTATTTATTTGCAACTTAGAACTTAATGAGAGATAAGGAGACTCTTTTGAGGAGAGGTGGCAGAGTGGTCGAATGTGCCCGACTCGAAATCGGGTGTGCTGAAAAGTACCGCGGGTTCGAATCCCGCCCTCTCCGCCA
>JAYQBP010000032.1:0-7481 GCA_038137385.1 Opitutales bacterium
GAGGTTACCTGGTGCAGGTATTCGGATACGGAGCTTGAAATTAGGGAGGATAAACTTTGCTCTAATGCTTTAGAGACTTCCTGCATCGATTCGTAAGTATTTCTAGGCACCCTAGCATTTATGGCTACAAAATCTTCGTTTTGCGAGGAAATCATTTTTTAGACAAATAGAACAATAAATTAAGAGCCTTATAATATTTCTTTTAAAAATACTTGTCAAAAATTAAAAATTAAAGAAAGTTAAAGAAAGTTAAAGAAGTATGAACCTCCCTAGTCCCAGATTAACGAAAATCTTTCTTGTTTTTTCGCTTAGTTGGCAAAGTCTTTGGGGTGCAATCGATATCGTATTTGACTACCGTTACGACACCATTGGCTGGTATGGTGATTTACAAAAATACATACTGGAACAGGCGGCCTTTGCCTGGGAGAGCCGTCTGGTCAATGAATCCTTTACCTCCCTGGTTCCTGAGGCGGGTAAGACCGCCTACATGAGGTTTCATAAATTTAATGGTACAACGGTTGATTTAGCTTACGGTACGAGTGTGGCAGGAGGAAGTGCGGTTTTAGGTGGATCCGATACTGTGGTTCTTTTCCCCATGGCAGCCTATGAAAATAGTGAACTCAATGGTTCCTTAAATATTGAAGGGCAAAAACTATGGAGTTTTATTAATAATTATAAAGCTACTGGTATCAATACTGAGGCGGTTGCCGGGACGACCTGGTGGAATATGATCGATAGCACCAAAAATACCTCCTCCCGTTTTGAGGCAGCAGGTGGCCCGTTGATTGCCTGGACCAGGCACGAATCGGACAGTAACTGGTATTTTGACAGCAACCTCACCACCCACAATGATGTCCCCTCCGGATATACTGATTTTTATACCTCTGCAGTTGCTCAAATCGGTAGACAATTGGGTTTACAAGACGCAAGTTGGCTTTCTGCTCCTAATGCGAATTTGGAGGATGATCCTAATTCGGATAATTCTAGCTGGCGGTTGTGGAATGGTTCCAATGCGATGGCAGAATATGGAAACAACAAAGTACCTATGTTTAATGCTGGTATTGTAAGAATCAATCAAATGAACCAATCGGATGTTCAATGCGATTGCCACCCTCTCTTTTCATTTATTTACGACCAAGCAACTGGAGTTCGACGAGGAGTGAGTGATCTGGATGTTGCCTTGCTTCAGGACATTGGACTTAGTATTTCTTCCGCACCTGATTCTGGACTTACCAACATTGGGGGTACTATGACCGATCCAGTTAGTGGCTGGAATGGCTCCTATTATATGCCAGTAAGCGAGAGTTATTCCAGTTGGCTCTCGGCCGATGGGACCGGTGCAATCGGCGGTTTTAAAAGCCCCCCAACTCCAGAACCCCATTATGTATTTCCCATGCTTGGCGGCTTGATTGCCTGCTTTGCCGCAAGAAAGAGGTTCCCCAAGTTTCTCCAAGTTCAAAATGATCGATGAAGGGAACCCTTCCTTTCCAAATCTTCTTAGGGTTGGCTAATAAAGCTGGATTTCGGGTTGACTGGATTCGAACCAGCGACCCCTTTGTCTTGAATTTAGTAGGCGATCAAGCTGTGCTACGACCCCCCAGTTTCTTAAAATTTTTCTGAGGGATCCAGTCATCGATCGGATGCCTTAAATTTTTCGATTTTTGAAAACCAGTTTTTAAGGGGATAATGCAACCATTTCCTCCGTGCTACGAAGAAAAAGTAATTGGTTGCTCATGGTCGGTGTGCTCCAGCATTTCCCCTGAAGAACTTTTCTTCTGAGTCGTTCATTGTATTTTTCGGAAGTGGCATCAGCCACAACTAGGTAGCCATCATCCGATAAAATGAGGAGGGTATTACCCGATCGGATTAGGTTGCCTGGGCCGAAGCCATCCTTGGTCCAGCAAATTTCCCCGGTAAGAAGATCCACGCATTGAAGGGGAGCTTTTCCATATTCCTTGAATCCGAAAATTCCATAGAGTTTCCCCTTGTAGTGCAATGGAGTGCTCCAATGATTGACCAATTCATTTCTCTTCCTCCATACTTCACGGGAAGAGAAAACATTTCCAGTCTTGGAGATTTCGTACAAGCCAGCACCCACACCATAACCTGCGGAACAAAAAATATGGTTCCCAGCAACCACCGGAGATGCTGCACTCGATACTTTAAATGGGAAAGCCTGCCTCCAAAGTTCTTTACCATCCGAAATCCTCAAAGAAACCAACCCTGACCGACAAAGAAAAATGACCTGCTCCACCCCGTGAATGGTTGCAAATGCGGGAGTCGCATGAGTTGGGGTTTCGGTTCCTTGTTTCCATATTACTTTGCCGGTAACCTGGTCCAATCCGAGCATGCTTGAGTCTGCCCCGCCCCCATAAACAATAACCAGATCATTGACTAAGAGGGGAGAAGACGCACTCTTCCACATAATATTTTCACCATCAAACTGCTTGAGGACATCGATTTTCCAGATTTGCTTACCAGAAAGGGCAGAAAGGCAGTACAGGTTCATAATCGAATCGTATACATACACCCTGCCACCAATCACCGATGGGGTGGAGCGTGGGCCATCCCCTCCTTTATTACTGGCTGTTCCTGCATTCCCACCCGAATGCCCATAGTTGGCCATTCCGAGCCATTTTTGCCATAGCTGATTTCCGTTTAATTGATCTAGAGCAATACATACCTCTCGCAGTAGGCCGTCCTCGTCTTCTTTTGCTATCAAAGTAAATGCCAAGGACTTGTCGGTTGATACTGAACTGAAGCCAAGGGGGGTTTGTATTTTCCATTTTACTTTGGCATGAGACAGACCCGAACTATCGAAAAGGCGGAAGCCCTCGGTGGATTTATCCCAATTGGGACCATGGTATTGAGGCCAGTTGGCCGATACAGTTAGAGGAATAAGAATAAAAAAGATGGAACGGAATGACATGGTTTTTTTTTCGTTTCAAAGGAACAATCAATCAAGCGTGAAATGAACAACGAGAAGGTAAACTTTTTTTACCAAGGGAAAAGGCTTGAACGAAAGGACAAGCCTGACAATCTATTGCTTTCTCAATGAACGTACACGAATATCAGGCAAAACAACTATTCGCAGACGCTGGCGTTTCGGTGCCCAAAGGCACGATCGCTCAGTCTGTGGATCAATTTGATCAAGCACTCTCCACTTTCTCAAGTGACCAATCGGTTGTTGTGAAAGCACAGATACATGCCGGAGGCCGGGGGAAGGGCACCTTTACCAACGGATTCAAAGGAGGGGTTCATGTGGTTTCATCTCCTGCGGATGCCAGAGAAAAAGCCGAGTCTATGCTTGGAAATGTATTGGTTACCAAGCAAACAGGAGATGAAGGTAAGGAGGTAGGCACGATCTACTTTACCGAAGCATCCGATATTGAAAAAGAATTTTACCTGGCCATTCTTATGGACCGGGCCACTTCCAAGCCTGTGATTATTGCCTCTACGGAGGGAGGAGTGGATATCGAAGAGGTTGCTGAAAACACTCCCGAAAAAATTACTAAGGTTTTAATCGATCCAGCTTTGGGCATCCGTCCCTATCAAGCTAGGCAAATCGCATTTTCCTTAGGATTGAGTGGGGCTTCATTTAAGCAATGTGTTCAACTGGTTAGCAAATTATACGACTTCTTCTGGTCGAAAGATTGTTCACAGGTGGAAGTGAATCCTCTGGTGCTCACTCCAACCGGAGATGTTCTAGCCCTAGATGCCAAAGTGAACTTCGATTCCAATGCATTGTACAGACATCCTGATGTTGTCCAATTGCGCGATCTTAGCGAGGAAGACCCTAAAGAGGTGGAAGCCTCTAAGTTCGATCTAAATTATATCGCACTGGACGGTAATGTTGCCTGTATGGTTAACGGGGCAGGATTGGCGATGGCCACCATGGACATTATCAAGCATTATGGTGGATCCCCAGCCAATTTTCTTGATGTGGGTGGGGGCGCCAATGAGGAACAAGTGGAAAATGCCTTTCGTATACTAGTTTCCGATGATGCCGTGAAAGCAATCCTGGTAAACATTTTTGGAGGGATCATGAAGTGTGATGTGATCGCTACTGGGATTGTTAATGCAGCTCGCAAGTTAGACATGAAAGTTCCTCTGGTTGTACGATTAGAAGGTACCAATGTAGAGCAAGGAAAGAAAATACTTGCCGATAGTGGTTTGGCCCTTGAGCCCGCCGACTCCCTGGCGGAAGCTGCCGAAAAAGTGGTTAAGCTGGCTGCCCAATCGTAATTTAACTCTAATCATATTTTTATACAATGAGCGTACTCGTAAACAAAGACACCCGACTGGTGGTTCAAGGAATAACTGGAAGTGCTGGGAGCTTTCACACTTCTCAATGCATTGAATATGGCACCAATGTGGTGGCTGGTGTCACTCCTGGAAAGGGTGGCCAAAAGTTTCAGGATGCGGTTCCTGTTTTTGATACCGTTCAGGAGGCGGTGGACAAGGAAGGTGCCAATGTGGCGGCCATTTATGTGCCTCCTCCCTTTGCTGCAGATTCCATTCTTGAAGCCATCGACGCAGAAATTCCATTAGTCATTGCGATCACCGAGGGGATTCCAGTTAAAGATATGGCCGAGGTCAAAGCCCGCCTGGTCAATTCCAATACCCGCCTAATCGGGCCCAATTGTCCAGGGATTATCACTCCGGGTGAGTGTAAGATTGGTATCATGCCTGGATACATCCATAAGCCTGGGAAAGTCGGGATTGTTTCCCGATCCGGTACTCTCACTTACGAAGCGGTTTGGCAGATTACATCTGCCGGTCATGGTCAATCCACCTGTATTGGAATAGGGGGCGATCCAATCAATGGCACCAGTCATTTGGATGCGGTCAAATTATTCAATGAGGATCCTGACACCGAGGCCATCATTTTGATTGGTGAAATTGGAGGAACTGCAGAAGAAGAGGCCGCTACCTTTATTAAGGAAAATGTGGATAAACCTTGTGCTGCTTTCATCGCTGGTCGTACGGCTCCCCCAGGCCGTCGTATGGGCCATGCCGGAGCGATTGTTTCCGGTGGAAAAGGTACTGCGGAAGCCAAAGTGGAAGCTTTGCTTGATGCGGGTATTTCGGTAGCAGAAACTCCTTCCCACATGGCCGAAGCATTGTTCAAGGTTTGGAAGCCTTAGTCTCAGAGTTTAAAATGGATCAGGTATTTTTCGCCTAGTTCCGCATCTGGAAGAAGTTCGTCCAAGTTCCAAATTTTTGCCGGGGTTAGCCCTGAAGACCTAAGATCTTCGGTGTAATCTCCCCCTTTCAGGTAAAGGATGCCATTGGCCGGCGAGTTTCTCGCTCCTTTGGCTACCTTATCCCGTACCCATCCAAAGAATACAGGTAGGGAGGTCACCGCCCGTCCCAACACAAAATCGTACACCTTTTTCTTGGGTAATTCTTCGGCTCTTCCTCTTCGGACCTCCACATTGGAAAGTTCCAATCGGTTGACTATGTTTTCAACCACCATCATTTTTTTGGCAATTGAGTCCATCAGGGTGAATTTTGCCTGAGGGTAACAGATGGCCATGGGGATCCCAGGTAAACCACCTCCGGTCCCAACATCAAGCAAACGGGATTTAGGCATTAGGCGGAGGAACTTAGTCAGGGTCAGGCAATGGGCTAGGTGTTTGGTTTCCAACCTGTCCATATCCTTGCGAGATACCAAATTTATCTTCTCATTCCACTCCCGAAGTAAGGTGGTATATTGCTTTAATTTATCCCAACTCTCTTGATTTATATCAGGAAACCAAGCCTGTAACTGGGGCCATGGGTCTTGCCCTTCGCTCATAGGATGAAAGGTTGTGCTCCAGTCACATACAACCTAGTCGATGTGAATGGCAGGCAGTCCTTTGACCAAATCATCTATGGCTTTTGCCTGAGTAAGAAATTCCTCTAATTGTTGAAGGGGTAGGGCACAAGGGCCATCACATTTGGCTTCCGATGGCGATGGATGAGACTCTAAAAATAGTCCGCCAATCGACTGGCTCATACCAGCGAGCATCAGCTCAAATACAGACTGCCTACGCCCTCCGGCAGAATCCCTTCTGCCCCCCGGAATTTGTAAAGAATGGGTGACATCAAAAACAACGGGGCATCCTGTTTTTTTCATAATACCAAAATTCAAAGGGTCTACTACCAGATTATTATAACCGAATGAGGTACCCCGCTCGCAGAGCAGGACCTTTTCATTGCCCACTTCTGAAAACTTTTGAATAATATGCCCCATCTCATGAGCAGCTAAAAACTGGGCTTTTTTCACATTGACTGGCTTCCCTGTTTCAGCCAAAGCGACGACCAGGTCGGTCTGGCGGCAAAGAAAGGCTGGCAGTTGCAGCACATCGATTACTTCTGCAGCTGGCTTAGCCTGATAAGGTTCATGAATATCAGAGATTACAGGTATGGAGAAAGTTTCTTTGATTTCGGCCAAAATTTCGCAGCCTTTTTCGAGCCCTGGACCACGAAAAGAGGATACCGAAGACCGGTTGGCTTTATCAAAAGATGCCTTAAACACATAGGGAATGCCAAGCTTTTGGGTAATCTCATGATAGGCTGAGGCGATTTCCAAAGCCATTTCTCGGGACTCCAAAACATTCATTCCTCCAAATAGAGTGAAGGGGAGGGCATTGGAAACTTGGATGCTTCCAACTTCGATGATTTTTTGTTCGTTCATGTTAGGGCAATATCAGGTGGGGAACCATGCTCGGCAGTAACGACAATTCCAATACCACCCCTAGCATTAAAATCGACTTCCACTCGGCACCATTTTGGATCGAGTGCCTCGACCAGATCCGTCAGTAATAAATTGGCAAAGTGTTCATGAAAAACTCCTTCATCCCGGTATGTCCAGAGGTAGAGCTTAAGCGACTTGGATTCGACAATTTTTTGGTCTGGAGTATATCGAATTAAAATCGTGGCAAAATCAGGTTGGCCGGTTTTCGGACACAGGCAGCTGAATTCGCTGGTTTGCAGTTCCACGAGATAATCGCGTTCCGGGTTGCGGTTGGGGAATGTTTCCAGGCTGCGTTTGGGTTGGGTGCCTCCTTTTCCGAGTTCGGTAAGGTGGGCATGTTCTGGGTTATCAGTGTTCATGAAAAGGGGATATAATTTCATTAACTAAACAAGGGAGCAAGGCAAAGTCAGCCGATGTTTTGCTTCCAAGAAGACCAATCCACTACAGAATTGTCATTTTGAAGGGCTCCTTCAAGTTCTAATAGAAAACGCTTTCTGGGTATAGCTCGTGCACCCAAAGTATACAAAAATGAATTAGGAACTTGGCAGTCAATGAAGTGTAAACCCTCCGTGCGAGCAATCTCGATCAACTTAGCCATGCAGACTTTAGATGCTTCAGAAACTTTATGAAACATCGATTCCCCAAAGAAAATTTTTCCTAATGCAATTCCATAGAGCCCACCCACCAGGTTATCTCCTTGAAATGCCTCAATGGAATGGGCGATTCCCCTTTGGTGAAG
>JAYQBP010000032.1:7491-16329 GCA_038137385.1 Opitutales bacterium
TGAAGCTCGAAATATTCTTTTTCCATATCGGGTTCAATCCAGCTAGTTGGTTGATTGGATCGCCTGATGGAAGCACAGTTTCTCATGACTTGGGCAAAGTTCTGATCAATCCGAATGGAAAATAATTCGTTCTTAAGAGCCTGCTTTAGGCTTCTCGAAACTTTAAATTCTTCGGGATAAAGAACCATCCTTGGGTCAGGAGAGTACCAACACCAAAGGTTGGGAGGTTGGTCCATCTTCATCCAGGGAAAAATTCCTCGAAGGTAAGCTGCAATCAAACGTTCTGCCCCAAGATCAGCACTTAGGGCAAGCAGACCAGTCGGATCACTCGTGTTAGGGTCTGGAAAGAATTCCGGATTTAAATCGTCCAAAAAGGCCCATGCCATGGCGTTGGAATAGAAGAAGAAATTTTTAGGATATCCCACTCACTTTGAGCAGGCTTATTTCCGGTCTGCAGTTGAGTCGAATACCATACAAGTTGCCAATCCCACGGGTAATGTGAATAATTCTTCCTTTCCAGTTGAAGGTGCCACTTGCCTGTTTTCTATCTTTGACAGGTGCGAAGGGAGCATAGTTTTCGAATGGAATTATAAATTGTCCACCATGAGTATGACCACTGAGCATCATATCCCATTTATAATTTCCCAACACCTCCTTTGCATCCGGGTTGTGATTAAGAAGAAAGATTGGGAAGTTCTTTTTTTCTTGGGAAGAGGACAGTTTTTCCAGACAATTTTGAGGACGACAATTCTCTGACCAAAGATCTCCGACTCCAACCAGTTCTATTTTTTGGCCTTTGATGAATAGGGGCATTCTTTCATTTTCAAGCACTCGAACTTTAGCTGAATTCAAGAGGTTCTTAATTTTTTGATTGGAGGAGAAACCGCCATTTTCACGAGCCCATTTTCCTCCATCATGGTTTCCAAGGCATGCGAAAGTGGGAACTTGTTCAGCGAATGAACCTAATATTTTTGCGTATTTTCGAAGTTCTTCAGTTTGCGGTTGATCGGTAATAAAATCACCGGTGATGAAGCAGGCATCGGGAGATTGTGACAGCCCAACGAGAAGGGCGTTTTCCAAATACTCAAGCGATACGACTTTGGATAGATGAAGATCGGAGAGATGAAGCAAACGAAGGTGGGTCTGGGGACGCAAACGTTTTAGCAGGATTTCTTTCTCTTGGATTTCTAACCACTGTGATTCAAAAGAAAGATATCCTACCGATGCGAGCAGACCCGTTCCTCCAAGAAATGAGTATTTCAACCATTCCCTACGGTTCATTTTCTTGAGGCGTTGGTTACGCTTCTTTTCAAGTTCCCGATGATAATCCGGGGTATCCTTACTCATTCTTCTTCGACGATTCCTCCTTCGCTGTCCCAGTATTCTAATTTTTGGACTAGCGTTTGGATTTTACAGGTATTCTCAAAACCGCTTTTTAAATCCTTTACCTTAACCGAACTTTCTTTCACTTCTTCTTCTCCAAGAATAATGGCATAGCGGGCTCCTGACTTTCCTGCATCCTTGAATTGTTTACCAAAACCGGATGACTTTAAGGAATAAGTAGTCGAAAAGCCTGCTTTTCTAAGATGAGATGAAAGACGAAGCCCTACATCCCTCTCGCTTTCCCCAAAAATAAGGAAAAGATCAGGAGCGACGATATATCGGGGCAAAAGATTTTTGGATTCTAGGCAATCACTTAGAGTCATGTCGCCAATCGCAAAACCAGCAGCAGGAAGATCGCAGTTTCCTGAGAGTTTTTGGATCAAATCATCGTACCTTCCTCCGCCCGCAAGCGCACGACCCTGTCCGGTGGTTTCAAAGGCTTCATAGACAAAACCAGTGTAGTAAGCCAAGCCTCGAACGATCGATAAATCCACATTCACGGTTTCACCACAACCGTGGGCTTCCAAGCGGTCGATCAGACCTTGCCAGTCCGAAGCTCTCTTTTTTCCTTCTTCTCCACATGCGTCCAATTTTTTCACAATCTCGCCAAGATTTTTCAGGGACTTATAATTTTGGATTTCGCTGAAGATTTCTTTTCCCCGGTTGGGGTTTGCCTGATTTAATGATTCAATCGTTTGCTCAGGCTTGCGGCGCTCGCTTTTATCGATTGCATCTAGAGTGGCCGAACGGGCGTCCTCAGAAATGCCTAGTTGATCCAGCAATAAAACCCAGGTTACTCGGTCACTCAAGCGAATGGTCACATCCTGATGATTTAAGCCAAAGGTCTCAAGAATTGAGCAAAGTAAGGCGATTAATTCAGCATCAGCATCAATCCCAGGTTCTCCAACTAAGTCTGCATTAAACTGATAAAAGGATCTTCCTCTTCCCTTTTGCGGACGCTCGTAGCGAAAGTGCTCACCGATGTTGAACCATTTGACCGGTTTGGGGAGAGAGTTAGCCCGGGCGGCAATCATTCGGGCAAGGGTAGGAGTAAGTTCCGGCCGGAGGGCAACTTTACGGCCGCCTTTATCTTCAAAATGAAATAATTGATTGGCAATTTCCTGGCCTGATTTTTGTAAGTATAGATCAAGAGGCTCGAGCAGGGGAACATCATATTCCTGAAAATCAAAGGCACGAGCCACGGTACGGAATACCCGAAAGAGATGGTTTCTTTGGGCACAGACATCGGGCGGGAATTCCCGAAATCCAGGTAGAGTATCTAACTTGCTCAAAGGATGATATCCGGTTAGACCCAGCTCCCTAGGGGAGTGTGGTGGGCTAGACGGAGTCGAGGTCGAGCTTGGATAACCCGGCCTTCATTTCCTTGCCCGCCTTGAATTTGACCACAGCCCGTCTTGGTATAACCACATCTTTCTCAGGCTGGTTAGGATTCCGGCCGACTCTAGATTTCCTCACCTGAACCTCGAAAACGCCAAAATTTCTCAGCTCCACATTCTGACCGCTTACTAATCCTTTACAAATGTGGTCGAGTGTCTGCTGAACAATTTCAGTGACATTCTTATGGTTATAATTTCCGCCCTCATAAATGGATTGGACGATTTGTCTTTTGGTCAGGTTGTTCGACATGTGGGGAAAACGGTTTGAAAGACCTGGGGAAGGTGGTTAGGGTAATGTATTCCATAAATTCCGACACAAGAACGACCTGTCAAACTATTATTTTTTTCAACATGTCTAAAAAAGAAGACGATAACCCGCTCGAAGAGATTCAAAAACAATTGAAGGATCTTCTCAAAAACAAGAATCTTCAAGTTGCATTTGCTCCATTTATGCAATCGATGAACCAAGCCGAAGATGATGGCCAATCTGAAAAAACGAAAGATGGAGGCAAGGAGCAAAAAGCAAAGTCGTCCAATTCCGAAGACCCATTGGAGGCAATTCGTTCTTTTGACCGTAAGCCCAAGGAGGTTAGGGACTACCTGGATCGTTTTGTGATTAAGCAGGAGCAGGCAAAGCGAGTGCTTTCCGTGGCAGTTTGTGACCACTACAACCATGTCCGCCGCTGCATGCAAGACTCCCGTGCCCAGTCTGCCGAGTACATGAAGCCCAATGTTTTACTCCTCGGACCCACCGGTGTAGGGAAGACATACCTAATGCGCAATGTGGCCAAATTGATTGGGGTGCCCTTCGTCAAGGCCGATGCCACCAAGTTTTCTGAAACCGGCTATGTGGGCAATGATGTGGATGATCTGGTACGCGACTTGGTTAAGCAGGCCGACGGCAATGTAGAGCTTGCCCAGTACGGAATTATTTATGTCGATGAAATCGATAAAATTGCTGCCGAAGGTTCGCGCGGTGGGCGCGATGTTTCCGGCAGGGGTGTGCAAATCAATTTGCTCAAATTGATGGAGGAAACCGAGGTTAACCTACACTCAGCCCAGGATATGATGGGCCAAATGAAAGCCTTTATGGAAATGCAGCGTGGAGGGAAGCCACGCAAAGCCACCATCTCCACCAAAAATATACTCTTTATTGTGAGTGGTGCTTTTGATCAACTGGCTGAGAGTGTGCGAAAGAGGCTCGATCTGAACCGCATCGGGTTTGGTTCTTCAGAAGAAAAGCAACTCTCCGAAAGCGGAATCAATTTTTTAAACAAAGCAGAGACTCAAGATTTTATTAAGTACGGATTTGAGCCAGAGTTTGTCGGCCGATTGCCCGTGCGGGTGGCCTGCGACGAATTAACCAAGGAAGACCTTGCCAATATCCTGCTCTCCTCTGAAGGGAATGCGCTTGATCAATACCGCAAAGATTTTGACGGGTATGGGATCAAGTTTGAAATGGCTCACCCTGCGATCCTTGAGGTGGCGAAACTGGCTGCCCAAGAAAAGACGGGAGCCCGCGGGCTCGTCACGATCCTCGAACGAATCTTCCGTGATTTTAAATTTGAGCTCCCTTCCACATCCATTCGTAAGTTTTCTGTAGATGCGGATACGGTCAAGCACCCGTCGGCTTGCCTCAAGGAACTGCTTGAGGATAATCAAGACTTGCTCGACGAAAATATGCTCGAGGATGTGGATCGCTTTGTGGATGCTTTTAAGCGCGAGCATGGGTTGGAACTGCGCTTTCGCAAACCGGCCAAGATCGCTGTAGTTAAAGAAGCAACTGCTGAGAACCGCTCCGTCCTTGCTCTCTGTGAAAAGAAATTTAAGGATTTCGAACATGGGTTGAAGATTATATCCCAACGGACTGGCAGTCATTCGTTTGTCATTGATAAAAAAGTGATTGAAGATCCCGATAAAGAACTTTCTCGCTGGGTTGTGGAGAGTTTTTCCAGTTCCTCCGATATCGAGTGAGCCGGCCAGACCCAGTCGCGGTTGAGGCGACTTTTTCTAGCGTGGCCCCACGCTATGACCTTGCCAACCACTGGCTCTCTGGAGGGATTGATTTTTACTGGAGGAAATGCCTGGTTGACCTCGCACGGCAAAAACAGTCCACCAATATTCTGGACCTGGCCACGGGCAGTGGGGATGTTCTTTTTGCTTTGCGAAAAGGTTTGGATGAAAAAGTCCGGTTGACTGGATTGGACTTTTGCGAACCGATGCTCGAACAGGCCCGTTTAAAAAGAGACAAGAATGAACTTGTTTCGGAAAACAACCAATTTCTTCATGGGGACTGCCTCCAACTCCCTTTTGAGGATCAGAGTTTTGATCTAATCACCATCTCCTTTGGTTTGCGCAACCTGGCAGACCGCGAAAAAGGCTTGTCGGAGATGTTGCGGGTGCTCCGCCCGGGTGGGCGGTTGATCGTGCTTGAATTTACTCAGCCGTACCTCTGGTTTCGTCCCTTTTACTATTTGTACTTGAAAGGTTTGCTACCCTGGGTAGCCCGCTGGCTTACGGGTGACCGCGATGCCTACCTCTACCTGGGCTCAAGCATATCGGAGTTTCCCAATCGGGCCGGTCTTTCCCGGGAAATCCAAAAAGCGGGATTTTCGCAAGTGCAGGCTAAAGCCCTTACCTTTTCTATTGTCGCTCTGCACGAAGCGAAAAAAGAGTGAAGAGAGAAGGATGAAAAGAGGCAGGAGAGCTAGGCTGATCTTTGATTAAGGATTTAATATCGAAGGCTAGAAAGCCCTTGGCTATCCATGGGATCACGGAGTGCCCTTCCCCATACCAAGTGAAGTGATCTTTGCAATGCAGTTGGATTTTGTCATGACCCTTGTCCTTAGTCTAATCCTCGTAATGACAAGAGTGAGGGAAGGGTAGATAACTTCAAACCCCTCGCTTTTGACTCTTCCAACTTCTCCCTTTCTTACTTCGATCTTAAGATAAGATCGAAGTAAGAGTCTTGCTTGGGCGCATCGCGGCGACTGCTTTCTCTTCGTCCAGTAAGTAGTACCCTCCAAGGTCTACCGCATGACCCTGGCTATCGTTGAGCTCGGAAACAATTTTATCTTCGTTTTTCCGCAGGCTCTGAGCGATGGGAGAAAACTTAGACTGGAGTTCTGCATCAGCAGTCTGTTTTGCGAGGGCTTCTGCCCAGTAGAGGGCGAGGTAAAAGTGGCTCCCGCGGTTGTCCAGTTCTTTGACTTTACGGGAGGGCGATTTATTTTCGTCTAAAAATATACCGATGGCAGTATTAAGGCCATCAGCGAGGACCTGAGCCTGGGCATTACCCGTTTTATTGGCAAGGTCTTCGAGTGATACCGCGATGGCGAGAAATTCCCCGAGCGAATCCCAACGCAAGTGGGCTTCTTCCACAAATTGTTGAACATGTTTGGGGGCAGATCCACCGGCCCCGGTCTCAAACAGGCCACCCCCGGCCAGCAGGGGTACGATGGAGAGCATTTTGGCACTGGTTCCAAGCTCAAGTATGGGGAAGAGGTCAGTCAAATAATCGCGCAGCACATTGCCAGTAGCAGAAATGGTATTGAGACCCTCCTTGCAGCGCTGGCAGGTATGGAGGGTGGCCTCGATAGGAGCAAGGATTTGGATGTCCAAACCTTCGGTGTCGAGGGTGGTGAGCTTGGCTTCGACATAGCGGATTAAATTGGCATCGTGTGGCCGGTTCTTATCCAACCAGAAGACTACTGGAGTCTCACTAAGTCGTGCCCGGTTGACCGCCAGTTTTACCCAGTCGATAATCGATACTTTCTTGGTTTGGCACATCCGCCAGATATCCCCAGTTTCCACTTTGTGCTCGATCAGTACACTGCCGGTAGGCCCAACTACCCGGACGCTACCAGCGGTAGAGATTTCAAAGGTTTTGTCATGGGAACCATATTCCTCTGCCTTTTTTGCCATCAATCCGACATTGGCGACGCTACCCATAGTGGGCACATCAAAGGCTCCATGTTGTTTACAGAAATCGATGGTTGCCTGGTAGACTCCGGCATAGTTGCGGTCGGGGATGACGGCCTTGGTGTCCTGGGGTTGTCCATCCGGTCCCCACATTTGACCGGAGGTGCGGATCATCGCGGGCATGGAAGCATCGATGATTACATCGCTGGGCACATGAAGGTTGGTGATGCCTTTGTCCGAATTAACCATGGCGAGCGGTGGGCGATTGGCCACAATTTCCCCGAGGTCGGCTTCGATGGCAGATTTTTGATCGGCAGAAAGGCGATCGAGAGCCGAGTAAAAAGAACTTAATCCATTATTGGAATTGAAGCCGGCAGATTTGAGGGTTTCACCATGTTTGGACAAAAGGTCACCCAGGTAAGCATTTACACAATGGCCAAAAATGATGGGGTCGGAGACCTTCATCATCGTCGCTTTCATGTGCAGAGAAAAAAGCACACCTTCAGAGACCGCAGCATCGAGCTGTTCGGAGAGAAAATGGCGGAGGGCATTTTGGCTCATTACCGATGCATCGATCACTTCCCCTTCCTCCAGCGCGAGTCCTTCTTTAAGCACGGTGGTCTGCCCATCATTACTTAGCAGTTCAATCGATACGGTGGTGGGTTGGGAAAGGAGGAGGGATTTTTCACTGCCGTAAAAATCACCATCTGCCATGTGAGCGACATGGGATTTGGAACGGGCTGACCAGGCACCCATAGAGTGGGGGTTTTTCTGGGCGTATTCCTTGACCGGCTTGGCTACCCGGCGATCGGAATTTCCTTCGCGGAGCACAGGGTTGACCGCAGAGCCAAGCACTTTGGCATAGGTGGCGCGGATTTGTTTTTCCTCTTCGGTTTGGGGGTCACTTGGGAAGTCGGGCACAGGATAGCCCTTGGCTTGTAATTCTTTGACCGCATCCACCAATTGCGGTACGGAGGCACTGATGTTGGGCAGTTTAACAATGTTGGCCTCAGGTTGTTTGGCGAGTTCACCCAATTCAGCGAGGGCATCAGGTACCTTCTGCTCGTGGCTTAGATGCTCAGGGAAATGAGCAAGAATACGGCTGGCTAATGAAATGTCTTTGAGTTCGTAAGTGATGCCTGCGGAGGAGGTGAATACCTCGAGGATGGGGAGCAGGGAACGAGTGGCGAGGGCGGGGGCCTCGTCGGTTAGGGTGTAGGCAATAGTGCTCATAGGTAGTTTATTCGAATAAAAGGAATAGGAAACGAATTACCATAAGAATGCCCCAAAAGGGTGCAATGTTCAAGTCACTGATGGAAGAGTGAAAAGGGAATGGAGAAGAGGTGTTGGCTTAATTTAAGCTTGATGAAAAGAGCCTTATGAAGGAATAAAGCTCATCTTCGTAGCTGATATCAGGCACGATCCAAAGGTTGCGGAAAGATACGCCGGTTCCTTTATGATCCTGAATCATAAGGGGACGTTTACCATGTTCCTTGTAAGGGCCGCCCACTTCGCCGTAGATCCAGGCATCGTTATGAATGAGGTGGCCGTTGTGGTGCACGGTTAATCGCATGGGCTCAGCCAAAGAGCCGTTCTTTTGGAAAACGGGTGCTTTATAGAGGATATCATAGGACTGCCAGTTACCGGGTGCTCGGCTGGCATTAACTAGGGGAGGGTGCTGTCCGTAAACCGCTCCACAAAACCCATCAGCAAAGGTGTCGTTTTGAAAGCTATTGACGACCTGAATTTCATAGGCGGACATAAGGAAAACCCCGGAGTTTCCATAGAGCTGGCTCTTGCCTTCGTACTCGCCTTCGGTGGCCGGGTCGAAACGAAATTCGAGATGGATACGGGCGTCCCCAAATTCCTTCTTGGTTGGGTTATGACCCTTGCCTCTCGGCATCACCCCGCTATGATCAAATTTCCAATTGGGGTTGGTCCACTGCGATTGGTCGAGCAGGAGGGCGTTGGCTGGTTGGGCGACGGTGCATTGAGTCTCTGGAAGGGGGTCGACCAAAGGGGGAAGGGGACGTGTCTTGTCGTTGCGTGACCAACTGGACCCCACCAAAGACCAGCCAACATTGCGGCCAGGCTTGGGCTCTTTGGCCGGGCGCAATTGGTTGAGGGTGTAGTAGAT
>JAYQBP010000033.1:0-13235 GCA_038137385.1 Opitutales bacterium
TAACCGTCCGTCTGGTAAATGAATCACGATAGAAGAAGGACGCCCATCCACAGAAATGACTTCAACCTTAGGACAGTCTTTTTCTTCATAAATTATATTGGATTCAGTAGCTTTCCCAGAAAGGTCTGAAGCAATTGGTAAGTTTTGTGGTTCAGATTCAGTAGGGTCGAGCAATCCTCGAAAAGAATTTGTTTCCTCTGTTTCTGAGTTTTTAAAACCTCTCCCTTTGAGATAATTTTCCATAAAAGAAATATGCAATATACCGAGTATTATCGATACCGAGCTAAGTCCTCCTTGCTAACATCCAAGGCCAAGCTAATTTCGACCCGGCGGTTTTTGTCAGGGCGATTGGGGAAGCGGATACGATTTGGTTTAGTTGCACCATGCCCCGTCATTCTCTCTAATTTTCCCTCTAATTCCCCAGCAGAGTAATGCCCTAATGCATTGTTAACTTCAACGGCTTGGTAAAGCGATAGTTCCCATTCCGCGACTTCATGATTTTTAACTTTCTCTTCAAGATTCATGGCATGAGAATCAATCCGGTACGCCAATACATGTTGAGAAAGTAACCACGATAACCGTTGCATTACCTTTCTACCATGGTTGGAAAGTTTAGAGGAAGTCGCATCAAAAATAGGCTTATCATCCCCATGGTAGAGGGTGACTTTTAAACCGTCAGATGTGACTTCTAGCTGGATAGTTGAGTCATCAATCTCGTGCAACTTCAGTCTCTTATACCAATCTTGAGCAATTCGGTGAAGGACATCAATATCAATGGAAGTAGTGTCATCTGTATTCCTCATCGTGGTATCAGATCTTCCAACAATTTGATCGACCATACTACCAGGACGGGCATCCTTTTGTTCAATCGGAGTGGATTTGGGCACACCCGCTTTGTAAGGATCCCGAAAAAATCTGGTGGTCGCGATGATAACCTCTTCATCCTGAGACAAAATCCAAAGGACTAAAAACAGAGACATCATGCCAGTAACAAAATCAGCATAGGCAACTTTCCAGGCTCCCCCGTGACCAAAGGAATAGTTGCGTATCCTCTTGGAGCTCATGTACATGTAAATTCAATGAAGAGAAAGATCAACCGCCCTTGGCTGCATCTTTACATTTTTCCTCAAGTTCATCTGCTGTTGGCTGGAGTTGCTTGTCCAAAGATCTTCTACCAATTTCAACAGCCATAATGGGAGATAAACCAGTTGCAAAACCGGAAACTGATCGTTCAACAATTCGGTAATAAAGCATTTCTTGACCTTGGTTTAAGGACACAAGCCGACCGAGGGGCACTCCAATTCCGTACGCAAGGAAAATGCCGAGAAAGGTACCACTCAGGGCCGCTGCTACTTTGTATCCAACAGACTCAGGATCCTCAAGATTGGACATTGTATTGATGATACCGAGAACTGCGGCTACAATCCCAACCCCTGGAAGGGCATCAGAAATCATCTCAATCGCTTTGATTGAACGACTGGCCTCAGACTCTCGACTACTCAACTCGGATTTTAAGATGCCTCCTATTTCCCCCGGCTTACATCGACCATCCACAATAGGCCGAAGTGAATTGCAAAGGAATTCAACCAGACCAGCATCATTTAAAAAAGAAGGATACTTTGTAAAGATTGAGCTATTCGTAGGGTCACTAACATGTTCATCGAGAGCTGGAGTGCCTTTTCTCCTGCCAAGCATGAATAACTCATACAACAAAACAAGGAGATCGATAAATTTAGCTTGATCACTGATTCCACCCTTGAACGCCTTGAGGATGTCGTTTTTGAGATTCACCAGAACCGTCTTGGGACTCGAGACCACTAAAATTCCTAGACCAATACCACAGATAATCATAATCTCACCGGCATGGATTAGGGAAACTGGATTACCGCCAGCGACGGCGAAGCCCCCGATACAAGAAACAAAAACGATAATAATTCCGACAGTTAAAAGCATTGTAAATTAGTGAGATTCAGATGTTTGAAACTTAGCACGAAGTGAAATAATGGAGTGAGAAATGATTTGACTGATTCTACCTTCCGACAAGTTAAAGACTTGTGCGATCTCAGACAACCTCAATTCCTCAATATAATAGAGCATTAGAATTTTTTGATTCTGGGATGGCAATTCTTTGATGTATTCACGGAGTTGTACAATCTTTTCTCCGTTTTCCAAATGCTCAAACGCAGTTAATTCAGTTGGATCGTGAAGAGTCTCACTTAGGGATGTACTCTCTCCGTCAAAATTTTCATGAGAAGAAGAGGCCTCAAGAGGCACAAAGATAACTGGTTGAGTTTGCTTAAGCAATTTATTGTAGGCTGAAAGGGTAAGGTTAAGCTCTTTACAAATCTCCTCTGGAGTTGGAGGCCTCTTGAGAACGAGTTCCATTTCCAACACTGTAGCCTGCAAAGATTTTGCTTTCGCCCGGTTCGCTCTGGGCAAATGATCAATCTTTCTGAGTTCATCAAGCAATCCCCCTTTAATCCTAAGGGCCGCATAATTTCCAAAAGCTTTTCCTTTTGATGGATCAAAACGATTCACGGCAAGAATCAAAGAACGCACCCCAACGCTGTACATATCGTCGGTCTCATAACTCTCAGGAAAATGGTACCTCAAACGACTGACAATCGATTTAACCAGAGGCAGATAATCCTCGATTAGTTGATCGCGAGACTTGTCATCCAGCATGGCTTGAAGATAGTTTTCAGACGCAGTTACAACCACAGGTTGACCACGGGTTGCCTCAAGCTTTATTTTTGAATGCTCGGCCATAAAAGATTTTAGGTATTCTTTTTAAAATTTTCTGTGCTATTGGATGCGGCGGCCATATTGGCTTCCATCGAGCTTGTTAGATTCTCCTGTTGTGAGCTTAAGGAGATGTTTGCCGGATCCGATGATGCAGTAGGATTAGCCTGAGAGGAATGGCTTTTAAAGCCAGATACTTTGGCATTACGAAGTAAAGAAATTAGAATCAAACGACCCAAGAAAGAAAACAACAAAGAACCACTGGTACCATAAATAAGGCTTAAGATTAGATCTTTATTGAGAACTAATGAAACTGAATAAAAGAATATAAAGCCAAAAAAACCGCTCAGGAAAAAGACAAATTTTGCATCATCATTCATACAGATTGTGGATAAGATGAAAAGGTTTGAGAATAAAGATTCTCAGGAAACGATTTAGAGATCATCTGATTAAGAACATAGAAAGAGAAATCTCCGGTGACATTTTGACCATTTGAAATGCAATAAGGAAATAATCCTGAATCTAAAATAATTGGCCAAAGTTTGGAAGCGTTTGATAATTCATCGAAATGGGAAACGGCAAGATGAGTGGCCTCGAGGTTGGAACTTATACGAATGCACTTGTTTAGAACTTTTGAGTCATAGGCACCATTCACCACAAATAACCTAGTTTGAACTCCTAATTGATTAAGAGAGGAGTTTACCGTAGACCATTCCCCGACATCGTTTAGCGAAATTCCAGGAATATCGATAAAAAGAGGACTATCCACCGATGAAGGAGGGACCTTATTCGGCTCCCTGTAAAGAGTCACGCCAATCACTTCGCAAAATATCCTCAAGGAGTCATCAGGGTTTGGAATCCCATTTTCTAATTTGAGAACCATGGGTAATTTCTTTTTTATAAATACCTCATGAGCCAAGAGTTTACATAAAAGTGTGGTCTTGCCGGAACCAGGAGACCCAAGAATGGCTATTTTACTGCCGGTATGCTTGTGGGGAATCGAACGAAAACGATCGCTTAGGCAAAGGGTAACTTTCTTAAGGAGATCAGCCAAAGATAGATCCTTGACATCACTCATATCTGGCAGGGTTTTTATTTCTGAAAGGAAAACAGGGTCAAAGCCTGCTTTTGCAAGTACACTTAAAGCATCCCCTTCTTCGATATAGTCATGAGTTTGATTCTTATCGAGAGCTAAGGTGGTCTGCTCAGCTTGTTGGGGGGCCTCGGATTGAACATCTTGAGTGGCCAATGATTTGGCGGGTACAGATGATAAACTCTCGCCAGCAAATTCAGGGTCACTAGAGAGTATATCTTCGTTTTTCTCCGGACTACCCAATTCTGCAATCACCTCCAATTTAGGAGAAGATATAAACCTTTTCAATCCCTCACCTCCGATTTGTTTAACTGAAACTACTTTGGCCTGATCCCCAAGTTTTTCTCGAATGAGTCGGACCGCCTCCTCCGCTGAACGAACAACGATACGATACCTTTTCGCATCGCTAGTGGGTATAGTTGGACTGTCTTCTGAAATCATGTTAGGAAACTAATTCAGGGCTATGGATTAACGCATCATCGTTTTGGTCATCCAAAGATGGGGTCAAACCATTTGGTAGAGACAAATGGGGCAGTGTGATCGCCGCAAATGGTTCAACCAGTGTCTCAGCTGGAATTTCTTGAAATGCGACAATGGAAAGCTGTGGATAACTGGGTTCAAGAAAACGACGCAAAGCCAGCCTCAAATCGGAAGTGGTAACCAAGCATGGTGTTAACCCGTCATTGGTCATTTCTTCGATGCGAGGAACAATTTCTTCGATAATGCCTTGCGTTAACTCAGGGTCCATAGCCAACCCAATATCGAACTGACTTTTCTTGACACGCTGAACCAAAATTTGCTCGAGTTTAGGATCGAGGGTTAGAGCAACCAGTTTGTTATGCTCCACTTCGTAGTCTTTTACGAAATATGTGCCCAAACGCTTTCTAGCTTGTTCAGAAAGGTCATCAGGGTTTTTGGTAACCGATGCCATGTCTGCGATGGTTTCCAGAATCAGGGTAAGGTTTTTAATCGATATTTTTTCGCGCAGTAAATTTTGTAAAGTTCTCTGAATAATTCCGACATTAACTAAATCAGGCAATAACTCACTAACCAAGGTAGGATTTTTATCCTTAATGAGGTCCAATAATCGCTGAGTTCCTTCTCGTTCTAAAATAAGATAGGCAAAATTCTTTAAGGCATCAGAAAGGTGAGTAACCAAAACTGATGAGGGGTCAACCACGGTAAAGCCCTCGACTTCTGCCTTTCTCTTTTCTTTTTCTGTGACCCATTTAGCCTTAATTCCAAATACGGGTTCGATGGTAGGAGTCCCATCAATTTTTTCATCACTCGCTCCCCCCATGTTCATTGCGAGGAACCGGTCGGGCATGATGGATGACCTGGCAATTTCTTTTCCCCTGAGTAAGAACCGGTATTCATTCGGTTCAAGCTCTATATTATCTCTCACCCCAATGGTAGGTAATAACATACCCATATCTTTAGCAAAGTTGGTACGGGCTCCGGTGATTCGGTCGAGAAGATCTCCCCCTTTTCCCTTATCTGCCATAACCAATAACCCGTATCCCATCTCCAGACCAAAAACTTCTTGTTCAATCGCTTTCTCCATTGATGAAGAGCTGGTTGCAGCCTCGGGTGAGGAGCCTGTATCATTGGACTGTATAGGCTGGGCATTCCCCTGCCCTGCTCCCATCATCGATGGAGAATTTGTTGCAATTTCTTCGATCGATGATTCAGCGGAAGATTTTTTCGCCAGGTAATAAGATAAGCCAAAACAGGCAATGGATAGGATGAAAAATGGCCAAAAGGTTTCGGATAAGAAAATCGAAAACAGAAGTAGCAAAAATCCAGAGATAGCAATTGCACGGGGATAGATGGTTAACTGCCTGCCAACAAATTCACCGAGATTAGCTTCATCGGATGAACGAGTCACGAGAATACCCGCAGCAATCGAAACAATAATAGCGGGTATTTGAGACACTAGACCATCACCAATGGAGAGCACCGTGTAAGTTTGCAGGGCTTCAGTGATCGCCAAGTCTCTTTGGAAATATCCTATGAGAATACCTCCAATAACATTGACCACTGTGATAAAAATGCCTGCTATTGCATCTCCACGCACAAATTTGCTGGCACCATCCATCGCTCCATAAAAATCAGCATCTTTTTGAATTTTTGCTCTTTTCTCCAATGCTTGAGCCTCGGTGATGATACCGGCATTCATTTCGGCATCAATCGACATCTGCTTACCAGGCATGGCGTCGAGAGTAAACCTAGCAGTAACCTCGGCAATTCGACCAGCACCTTTGGTAATTACCACAAAATTAATGATGACCAGAATAAAGAAAATAACCGCCCCAACTACATAATTGCCCCCAACAACAAAAGTGCCGAATGACTGGATTACAGAACCTGCGTCTCCATCAAGTAAAATCAACCTAGTTGATGCAACATTGAGACCAAGTCGATATAGGGTGACTGCCAATAGAATCGTTGGGAAAACTGAAAACTCGGGGGGTTCCTTGACATAAACAACCGTGAGTAGAATGAGCAAAGAAACAGCTATACTAAAAACAAGAAAGATGCTCAGCAGGTCTTTATGAATGGGAATAACTAAGAGGAAAACAGCCGCAAAAAGACCAAAAATAAAACCTAAATCAGAGTTTCCCTTGAATCGGGAAAAGAAGGGAGAAATCTTAACCCAGAAGTCCATTAGGCAGTCGCTAAAGAATTGGATCCCTTGGCGAGAAGTCTTCTCGCCTTAAGACGGTGGAAATAATAGGAATGCTTGGCATATACATCAGCCAATATTCGAGCCACCACTTGATAGAGTTGCAAAGGAATTGGCTCGTTAAGGATGCCCAGTGCGAAGAGCATTTGAGCAACAGGTTTGTCCTCCACCATGGGAACATCAAACTCTTTTGCGATTGTTTTTATTTTTCTTGCTAGCATGTCATGGCCCTTCGCCACAACAACTGGAGCATTATCCGTGCCTTTTTCATATTTTAATGCTACCGCATAGTGAGTAGGATTGGTAACAACGACATCTGCAGTGGAAACATTCTGTAAATTTTGGCCCATAGCCATCTCCATTGCTTTCTTTCTTTGAGCCGATTTCACCTCCTCTGAAACTTCCTTGCTTTTACGTTCTTCTTTGACTTCCTGCTTAGTCATTTTCATCTCCTCGGTATGCTCTCGCTTTTTGATTATGAAGTTGATTATCGCAACAATCAGAAGCATCAGAAAAAGAAGGGCAAACATGATGATCATTAACTCGTAGATAAACCCAGGGACATGCTGTATCGGAATGGGAGCATAAAAAATGGGGTCTTGCAAAAAAATCAAAACTGTGACCCACACCACAGTACCAATGGCTAAAAACTTCAGGAAATCTACAGCGAATGTTTTCAATGCCTTAAGTCCCCAAATCCTTTTCACTCCACTTACTGGGTTCATCTTATCGAATTTTGGCTCCATAGCTTTAGGAGTGAAACTGAAACCAGTTTGAACACCCTCGGCGATCAAAGCTGCAAAAAAACATCCCGCCAACATGGGTAAAATCACCAAAGCTAATGACATGAAAGTCTCGGTTAAAGTAACAAGCATACCTTCCTGCGTTGCCTCAATTCTATGAATATTCTCAAAGATTGATTTTGTAAATTGAATCACATCCTCAGCTTTGCTTGGTGCCCAAAAAAACAGGACCAATAAACCCGCCAAGAGGGTTGCGGTCATAGAAATCTCAGGTGCTTTGGCAAACTGCCCACGAGACCTGGCCTCCGATAGTTTTTTTTCCGTGGGAGGCTCCGTTTTTGAACTTTTATCAACATCTGACATCGAAACACCCTAAATTATCCAGATTGGATAATGTCGATCATTACTTCAATGGATCTCTTGCTATGATCAAAGACATAAGAGGAGAACAACAAAAGGGAAGAAACCAACAGGATAAGCCCAGCCATAATACGAACAGCAAAACTGGTAATGAATACATTCATCTTAGGGACCGCTTTACCTAGAACGGCAAAAGAAATATTCACGATAAAATTCAAGGCAATGAAAGGAGCCGCCATCAAAACCCCCAAAACGAAGACATTGGAAACCTCCGAGATGTATTGGGGCATTGGATTAGGTTCCAAAAAAAAGGAACCTATAGGTAAAATATCAAAACTGTAAGTAAATGCCTTAATTACATCTAAGTGGATTCCCGCAACAAAGAAGATTACCAGACTAAAGTAGTAGAATAAACTGCTCAAGGTTGCGTCCGTTGAGCCTAGTAGCGGGTTAATGCTGTTGCTAGCCATCAGACCAATCTCGTAAGAAATCAGATACCCGGCTAATTCTACGGCAAAAAATACCATACGAACCATCATAGCCAGTAATAAGCCAATACAAATCTCATTCATAGACAGAAGGATAGCCCCGATGAAGTGCACAGAGATCCCAATATCCGCCGCGGCAAATGGACTGATTAACAAAGATAAAATTAAGCCAAAACCCATCCTGATTCTAACTGGTATTAATTTTCCAGCAAACAGGGGTATACCGATAAAAAAAGCTCCTGTTCTCAATAAAACCAGTACCCAGACAACTATTTGCTCTGCTTCAATGGTCACTGAGCCATGGTGGGTATCAAGTTGAACATGGAAATACAGAAATCTGTAAGTGTCTTGAGAATAAAATTGGAAGCAAAGACAATTGCCAGAGATACACAGATCAGTTTGGGAACAAAAGTCAGGGTCTGTTCTTGCAGACTCGTTATGGATTGGATGAAACTAACAAGCAAACCAACAATTGTAGCTGTTCCTAAAATCGGTACTGCTAAGATAAGTCCTGTTTGAAGAAGATTCCTCATCAAATCGACTGCTAACTCCATAGTCATAAGAAGATCCCTTCTATATGTTGAAGCTTTCAACCAGAGATTGGACAATCAAGTACCAACCATCCACTAAAACAAATAACAGAAGCTTAAACGGCATAGAAATCACCACTGGAGGCATCATCATCATGCCCATGGACATAAGGGTCGAAGCCACAATAAAATCAACCACGATAAAAGGAATAAAAATAAGAAAACCCATTTGAAAAGCGGTTCGCAGTTCGCTCAAAATAAAGGAAGGCACCACAATACTTAATGGAAGTTGACTCCGCGTCATTGCACCCTGCCGTGAAATCTCCAGAAAGAATTGAACATCCTCCTGTCGAGTCTGATTCATCATGAAATCCTTCATATATGCAGTAGCAACTTCAAGGGCTTCAGATGATTTCATCGCTTTATCCATGTAGGGTGTTACTGCATCGTCATAGATCTTGTTCCAAATGGGACCCATAATGAAAAAGGTTAGAAATAATCCCAAACCGATGATTATTTGACTGGAAGGTGCCGCATTTACACCAATTGCATTTCTAACGAAGCCAAGAACAATAATAATTCTTGTAAAACTGGTCATCATCATAATGACGGATGGACCTAGGGTTAGAATGGTCATGGCCACCACAAGTTGAATGGCCAAACCTAAATCTCCTTCTTCATTTGCACCACTCACATCAATACGCAAACCAGGCCCCGATGATTGAGCGTCCAAGTTATTAGCCACGCAAAAAAGAAAGAGAATGGAGAGAATCCCAATTTTTAAAAAAAGAGATTTACCCAAGCGTAAACCAATCAATGTATTAAGAAAATTCATGGGGATTTGCGGTGGAGTCCGGAGGGGAGCTAATTTTTGATAAGCACTGAATTTGTTGAGGGCTGATTCCGAGTAATAACTTTTCGCCTCCATACTCCACAACGACTAGAAACTGCTTGTTGCCAAGGTGTTTAGTTTCGGAAATTGAAATACCTTGGCTTGTTTTGGCCAAAAACACGCTCTTACGGGCCGATAAAAAACGATTAATAAAAAAAGCGATGCCCCCCAAAAGTCCGAGAAAACCAAGGACTCTAAAGATACCGCTAAAATCCCCGAGTTGATCCATGAAGAAATTTAGGGGTTGGTTATTTCAACTCGGATTTTAGGTTTATAAAAATAAAACCCTAAGGTGAATCAACTGATACTATCAACAATTTCAGTTATTTTCAGTCCAAACCTATCATCAATAACAACCACTTCCCCAAGGGCAATGAGTTTGCCGTTCACTAATAAGCTCACAGGATCTTTCGCATTCTGCTTGAGTTGGATTTGCGAGCCAGGACTTAATTCAACAATCTCCTTCATAGGAAGTTGAGCGGTGCCCAACTGCACGGTTACTTGGACTTTTACATCCATAACGATGTCCATTTTATTACTATCCATAAGTTTTTGAGATTAAATTTAAACCAGCTGAAGTGCATTCATTTACTTGAAATGCAACCTGATCCCCTTCCAGACCAATTTCCCCAACGAAACAAGTCTTATCTTCAATTCGAACTTTTGAATTGGAGATTAAATCAGGGTTCATTTCAATTACATCGTTCACTTCTAAATTCAGTAAGTCTCGAACAGTTAAAGAAAACGCGTCCCATTCAACCGATACATTCACAGGTATTTGGTCATAGATTTCATGCCACTTCGGGGCAAGTGCTTTGCTTGGTTTGGAGGGTGGTTGACTTGATTGTGCAAGTAAAGAAGTAAGGACAGGTTCCATGGTGTAATATGGAACTGCAATCCTCATAGGACCCGAAACATCGCCAAAAGATGCCTCCATCGACATCACTAGCATCATCGCGTCAGGTGGAGATGTTTGTAGAAACTTACCAGTTGTCTCCGTACCAATAATCACTGGATTTAAGGTTTTAATCGACTGCCACTGCTTACACCATTCTTCCAAAATGATAAGGTTAAAGTCTTCAACTAAAGCTTTCTCGATATCCGTTAAACCGCGTTCTTCAGGATTAGTCGACCCACGACCTCCTAAAATTCGATCCACAACAGTAGCGGATAAATGAGAATTAACATCCAATAACCCCACGCCATTGAGTTCCTGCATTTTGTAAAGGGTCACGCAAGAGGGTGAATTAATAGAGGTTACAAAAGAGCTGTATAAAGATGCAGTAAGATCATCGAGTTCCAAATTAAATTCAGTTCTCAGGAACATGGAGAGGTGTCCTGATAAGTAATAAACAAACTGCTCAGATTTGGTTTTCAGCAAAGAAAGATCAGCATCGGATAAAACGATTGGATTTGTGAAATCATACTTCTTAATATTCAGGTCGGAAATATCCGAAACTTTCTCTCCATCACAAAGAAAGACAAGGCCATCATTAGAGGAAGCTTCGAGCTCATCGAGGTCAAAGCTTTCGTCATCAAAATTTTCCTGATCGGCCATGATGAGATTATTGAACAACAAATTGAGTGAAATAGATCTGTCGGATCAGATCACTCTCTCCATCCCGATACTTCCTGAGAACAAGAGAAAACGCCTTTTTAAGGTCGATTCGAACTCTTTCTTGGAAACCATCTAATTGAGCATCTTCATAGGTGTACCCTCCCATGATCGAAAGTGCTTTGTCTCGAACCCTGTGCTCATTAAGAGCAAGAACTTTTTCAAAATCACCTGCCAAGCCTTCGAGACGAAGTTCTATGTTTATGTATCTCGACTTAATCGGACCTCCAAGATTGGTTATGAGTTGCTTAATCTCGTAGAACTTTTCCTCACCAGATGGCTCCATGTTTAATGGTTGCCCACCCTCAGTAATTTGATTGCTAACAGGAGCTTCTGGCTTGTTCATATTGATGACAAACGACATCGCAACTACAGTAAGCAGCGGAGCAAGTATGATCGCTATAAGAGCTGGAACTAAGTTTCCACCACTGGATTTACCAGGGGCTTGATTTGGGGATATTTCGTCTATTTGATCAGCACTCATTAGGATATCAAAAGTTTAAGGTTAACGCTTTAAATTTACAGCTTCATTTAGAATAGCATCGGATGTGGTTACCACCCTAGATCCAGCCTGAAATGATCTCTGATGACTGATCATCATTGCGAATTCATTAGTAAGGTCTACATTGGATAATTCGAGGGCAAATTGCTTAATCTTTCCGTTAGTGCCGCTAGCAGGCACGGGATTATCAATAAGGTCAGCGAAATTTTCATTAGCACCACCATTGGAAAAATAACCATTACCCACTCGCCGCAAATATTGAGGTGCATGAAAATTGGATAACTTGAGTTGACCCATTGTACGCACCGAGTCCTCATTATCCTTAGAAACAATCACGCTTAAAGTTCCATCTTCCTCGATTCTACGAGCAAGCAAATCTTCCCCTTCTTCTAAAGCCATAGAAATGGGATTGCCATCCACATCAAGCAATTGATACGAAAACTCGTCGCGAGTTACGATCAATCCGTCTGACTTAGCTTCAAACGCCCCCGTCCGAGTGAAAAAGGTATCTCCAGTAATTGGGTCCGCAACTTCAAAAAAACCACCCGCATTAGGTAAAGCCTCTCCTTCAATAGCAAGGTCAAGATCGAGGCCGGTGTTTTCGACAACACCTTGGTTGAAATTTGAGGATAGAGAACCAACCTTCACACCCCCGCCAAAATCCTGAGTTGAATTATCCGCACCACCTGCGATGACAAAACTAGGGTCATTTTTGTGGCGGTAAAAGGTATCAGTGTAATTTGCCCGGGTGGACTTGTAGCCAAGAGAATTTACATTGGCGATATTATTGCTGATTACTTGTAAACCTTCGGTGAAAGATTTAAGAGCAGTAATGCCATTTTGAAGTGAAGAAATCATAACTGCATTATTGCTTAGTGCTTAACTCTACCCGTTTGATTAATGAAGGATCGTAAGACTTCCCGTCCACTACAACACTCGAGGATCCATCATCGTTACGGTTAACTGCCTCAACGATACCTGAAAAAGTGTTACCCTCGGAAAAAATATCTACTTGATTACCCAGGTAAGATTGGGCAAGTAGGTCAACTTGAGAATCCGCAAACTTAGAAAAACCTTTAGAAAACTGTTCCATTTGCTCCAAGGATGCAATATTAGCCATCTGAGAGATAAATTCAGTATCTTTCATAGGTTCCAAGGGGTCTTGGTTGGTGATTTGGCTGGTCAGAAGTTGAAGAAAGTCATCCATCTGCAACTGACTACCAGACGAAACTTCACGGGGAGAATTTGAAAGATTAACCGATGAAGGCATACTGGAAATTTGTTCAATCATGATTGGGTTTGTTGGTAAGTTGGTTATCCATTTCTTTGTATGAAGTGAAAAACATCGGAGTGAAGCTCTTGCCTACCGAATGGGTTCCCTCCAACTCCATGGAAGAAAATTGGTTGGATAAATACCTAAGGGACTCAGAACACTCTGATATGAAGCAAACCTTAAAATCATCCTTTTGATTTTCAATTCGAACGGAAACCGAGCTACCATTTTCCAAATTAAAAGCAAAACGGATGATCCCCTTCTGGTTAACAGCAAAAGAAAACCCATCAGAAAATGTACTTTTGATAAGA
>JAYQBP010000033.1:13245-15622 GCA_038137385.1 Opitutales bacterium
GATCAAAGGCTTGATCTTCTGAAAGGGAAACAAGAGGAAATTCAGCATCGGTTGAAGTAGGAGGAGTCTTTTGATGGTTACTGCCAAAATAAGAAGCATTTGTTGTGCCACTATGAACCGAGCGTTGACTAAATTGGGCACTGGGTGAAGTTCCAAACTTATTAACCGACACAACAGGATCGGGCTTAGGCATGCCTAATGGCAGGACTGGAAGCGATAGGTTGGAGGAAATATTAACAAACGGTGAAGACCCAGAACCTGAATTTGAATTGACTGCAGGATGACTAGAAACCCATGGATGGCGAGCCGTGCTTTTAGATACAGGAATCATGCCAGGATTTAATGTAGGACTGTGCTTGGTTGATTTTAATGAAGGGGGCACTTTCTCTGGGTTAACAGCAGAAGTTTTCGAGTCAATAAGAGAGCGGGAACTGGTAGATGAACCTTTCTTACTTTCAACCACTTTGGTGTTATTTTGGGCAGGATCCTGACGACCTTTATTAGCAAAATTCCTTAGACTGGATTCGAAATTTGCTGGCTGCATTTTTGGAGGCAACCAAAATGAACCATTGGCCCCAATACTTTGATGACCTTTATTCTGATTACCAGAATATAAGTGATTGAGAGTAATTTCAGACACCTTAAATTAATCCACGCTCACACTTGGCAACAAACCTCGGTCTCTCATAGCCAAAGCATCTGCAAGTTCAATCAGTTCATCTTCATCACTATTTAGCATGAATGCAATTATGGGTGCTTTATCCTCTGCTTTTAATGTTTCAAAAATGCTTAAAGCTTCTTCAAATCTTCTCTTCTGCCTCCAGTTTTGAATCTCTACACTTGCAACCTCAGGTCCCATCTCGACCCATCTTTTAGCTGTATCTTTATATTCCTTCAGTTTTTCCTCGCTTAGATCTTTACCTTTCCTTGCCTCAAATTCAGCGAGCTTTTGTGTTAGATCATCTTGGATTCGATTGAGTTCTCTTTTCTGTCTTTCAAGTGATTCCAAGTCCATCGCAAGTGCGGATTCACGGGCATCAAGTTCTTTTTCATTCTCTAGTAATTTTTCTTTTAAGAGGGAGAGTTCTTTGGAAAGTTGGTTCATCGAATGAGTTTCTGCAGGAGAGTAACTCGTATCATCCGCATCAAACTCCACACTTGAAAATTCGGCCTTCACAATAGGAACGGGCTTAAAAAGAGCATCAAAGTTAAGAAATAACATAACCCCAGCACTTGCAACGGACATCAAAACGGCGATTAAAACTATAATGGATGATGATAATTTCATGATTTCAATAACTAGAGTTTTGAGAATGGAAGCTAAACCTTGCAGCAATTATATCTTCGAGTTCCTTTTGTTCTTTTAGAGTTTCTTCTTCAAAATGTAGCTCCTTTTGCCTATCTTTTAGACGCAACAAAGCTTTAAATTCAGAGTCTTTTTTTTGAAATATCTTTTGGCGAGATTGATGAATATCTTTGTGATGATTTAGCTTTTGCTCAGATTTCACAAGGGATTGCTTCTCATTTTCAAGACTATCTTGTAGTGACTTAATTTCATACATACTGAACTTGGCTTGTTGCTGTGTCTCAATTAACTGAAGAATCCTGTGATAATTATCCAAAGTTTTTTGATATTGCTCTTTGGACTGAGTGACTTGTTTGATGGATGAAACCAACTTGAGCAAGGCTTGTTCACGGTGGTTCTCTTTGAGCTTCAAGAGTGCGCCTAACTTAAAGTGAAATGCTCTCATTGCAGAACTTTTCTAAGTTGCGAAAACGATTCATCTCTCGAGGAGAGCGTGTCGAACTTTTGGCGAAGGAAATTTTGAATCCCCGAGTTTTTATCAATGGCTCGGTCTATTTTGGGATTACTATTTTTTACATAGGCCCCCACATTGATCATGTCTTCATTCTGATTGTATACCGCCAGCAAATCTCGAGCTTCAGAGATAAGGGACATTTCTTCTTCGGAACAAACGGCACGATCGAGACGACTGACACTCCTCAGAACATCAACTGCAGGAAAATGGTTTGCATTTGCGAGTTTTCGAGAAAGGACGATGTGTCCGTCTAAGAACCCCCGAACTGCATCAGCAACCGGTTCGTTCATGTCATCACCTTCCACCAAAACCGTGTAAATAGCGGTAATCGCACCTAATTCGCTTGTTCCAGTTCGTTCCAATAATTTTGGAAGTAGAGAAAAAACAGAGGGCACATAACCTCGGGATGCAGGGGGTTCACCGGATGCAAGACCTATTTCTCTTTGAGCCATAGCAAAACGAGTCAAAGAATCCATCAACAATAAAACATTTTTACCATCGTCGCGAAACCCTTCAGCAATCGCAGTAGCAAGAATCGATGCTCGGATGCGCATGGG
>JAYQBP010000034.1:0-14809 GCA_038137385.1 Opitutales bacterium
TTTGGTCAGCATGAGTGTCATGCATGCGCTCTAACCAACTGAGCTAATCCCCCAAAGAAAAATTTACAATAGATCCTAGACTGCCTAAGTCAACGCAGTTGCATTGAAATTCATGCTATACTTGCTTTACCCGAAGGATAAATCTGTTTCAATCAATTCTAATGAAAAAAGCTTTGATCACTGGAATTACGGGACAGGATGGATCTTATTTGGCAGAATTGTTGCTTGATAAAGGTTATGAAGTGCATGGGATCGTCCGCCGGGCATCGACCTTCAATACCGATCGATTGGATCATTTGTACAAAGATCCGTTGGTGGACGATACCAATCTTTACCTTCATTATGGCGATTTGGCGGATGCAGTGCAGTTAGTCAAGTTGCTCTACCAATTGCAACCTGATGAAATTTACAACCTCGGTGCACAAAGCCAGGTTCGTGTATCCTTTGATGTGCCAGAGTACACTGGAGATGTTATTGGGTTGGGAGCCGTTCGTATTTTAGAGGCAATCCGCGAAGCCGGACTCGTTGAAAAAGTCAGATATTATCAGGCATCCTCATCGGAAATGTACGGCAAAGTGCAAGAAGTTCCCCAGGTTGAGACCACCCCTTTTTGGCCCCGATCTCCTTATGCCTGTGCCAAAGTTTATGCTCATTGGCTAACTGTGAATTATCGGGAGTCCTATAATATGCACGCAAGCAGTGGGATTCTTTTTAATCATGAATCTCCCCGCAGGGGAGAAACTTTTGTTACCCGGAAAATTACCCGGGCCGCGACCCGCATCAAACTGGGTCTGCAAAACAAATTAATTCTTGGAAATTTAGATTCAAAACGTGATTGGGGTTACGCCAAAGAATATGTCGAAGCGATGTGGTTGATGCTACAGCAGGATAATCCAGATGATTATGTGATTGCGACCAATGAGACACACACGGTCCGTGAATTTTTGAAGGAGACTTTTGCCTGTCTCGATTTGGACTGGAATGAATATGTTGGATTTGATAAAAAATATGAACGCCCGGCCGAAGTTGACCTGCTGATCGGAAATCCGCAAAACGCCAAAAAACAACCGGGGTGGGAACCTCAAACTACTGTCACGGATTTGGTGGCTTTAATGGTGGATGAAGATATGAAATTGGCTCAAAGGGAAAAAACTCTAGCTGAAGCCCATCTTGCCTAATGGGTAAGATCTTCATTACCGGTCATCGGGGGATGGTCGGTTCGGCCATTGCTCGGGCCATTCAATCCAAGAATTGTGGAGATGTCTTAATTCTGGCAGACAGGCAGCAACTCAACCTGTTGGATCAATCTGCAGTGGACCAGTTTATTGCCTCTAACAAACCCGACATCATCATAAATGCTGCCGCAAAGGTGGGCGGAATTCATGCAAATCATACCTATCCTGCGGAATTTATTCATCAGAATTTACTCATCAATAGCAATTTGATTCATTCCGCATGGCAGCACGGAGTCGAACGGTTTCTAAACTTAGGGAGTTCTTGCATATACCCAAGAGCTTCCCAACAGCCTATTAAAGAAGAATATTTACTCACTGGACCATTGGAAAAAACCAATGAAGCCTATGCTTTGGCCAAGATTGCCGGATTGGAAATGTGCCGGCATTATCGTAACCAGTATGGTGTCCTTTTTCACTCTGCTATGCCTACGAACCTATACGGCCCAGGAGATAACTATCATGGAGAAAATTCTCATGTATTACCCGCCTTGATGCGCCGGTTTTATGAAGCTAAAAAAGATAAGGCGGAAAAGGTTGTGATTTGGGGTACCGGTAACCCAAGAAGGGAGCTGATGCATGTGGATGATTTAGCCGATGGTCTTCTATTTCTCTTATCCATTGAGAATCCACCTGACTGGGTCAACCTCGGTACAGGGGTGGATCATTCCATTTTAGAAATTGCAGCACTTGTAAAGAAAACCATTGGGTATAAGGGAGAGATTACTCACGATCTTTCCAGACCTGATGGTATGCCTCTTAAAAGGCTGGATGTTTCGCTGGCTGATGTGCTTGGCTGGAAAGCCAAATTATCCTTGGAGCAAGGAATTCAGTCGGCTTATGATGATTTTCTTGCAGGTCTGGAAGCCGGAACCACTAGATTATAATTTTGGGTACTGAAAATAAATAGGCTAAACCGAAGACCCTTTAACTACTCAAATTGTTTTCTAAACTCCCGTAATTCAACCGACAAATCCCTTACTTGGTAGCGGAGAGCTTCGACTTCTTCTTTTAAATCTTTGAAATCAGCAAGTACGGTGTCTAATTCTTCCAACCGATGGTCTTTTGCAGGTACATAGACAGCACTTCCATCTTGTAATTCTTCGACCTGTGGAGGGGGGGCAAGCTTATGAAACCATCGGGATTCCTTCTGTCCAGGTTTAGCATCCATGATACCCACCAGGCTGGGCGATCGCTCCATCATGTCGGTGAGTGTGTCTTCAACATCTTGGAGGCCATCAAAAGGAAACATGCGGTCTGCCCGGTTATTTAATTCTCCTGTGGTTTGGGGGCCCCGATTGAGGAGTTCTGCGATCAATGCTCTTTCAGCTTTGATTAAATCGAGTTCTTTTTCTGCGTTATGTTGAAATTTAGGAACCCTTGACCCAACTAAATCGACCCGATGAACCAGTCTCTTTACTCTCAGCTGTTCAATAAATTGATTGACCTCTTCTTCTGCAAAACTGGTTTTGGGGAGACGGTTATTTTTTTGGTTA
Source organism: Opitutales bacterium (assembly GCA_038137385.1). Lineage (GTDB taxonomy): Bacteria > Verrucomicrobiota > Verrucomicrobiia > Opitutales > Seribacteraceae > Chordibacter. The sequence continues at coordinate 2,729 of JAYQBP010000034.1, forward strand.
CAAGCATTAACCAGCCCATTTAGGCTCATAGGGTAGTACTCTGGAGTGGTTAGTTCTTTCTCGATTAGTGATCCGAGAACCCGGGTTTCTTCGAAAGACAACTGAACAAGGACCTCATCATCAAGAGAACCCAGAGAACAATCATTTGGACTAGTATTGTTTGGTTCCATAGGTCCAGCGGCAATGGTAACCAAGCTTGTGGCCGAAAATGGGTAGCCGATTAATCGGCCAATACATTGACCAATCGGTGGGGCTTGTCGAATTGAACTTTTCCTGGAGTAAGTGCGAAGAGGGTAAAGTCCTTGCCAAGACCTACATTTTTTCCTGGGTGGTATTTGGTGCCTCGCTGGCGGAGAATGATGTTACCCGCAAGTACAGATTCGCCACCAAACTTTTTAACACCCAAGCGTTTGCTATTACTGTCGCGTCCGTTTTTGGAAGTACCTTGTCCTTTTTTATGTGCCATGACTAGAGAAGTAGTGTAGAGTTATTTAAGGTCGATTGATTCGATTTCGATAACGGAAAGAAGTTGTCTGTGTCCACGGCGTCTTTTGTAGCCTTGTCGACGTTTTTTCTTAAAAACGATGACTTTTTTATCTTTCTTATTTTCTAAAATCTTGGCAGTGACAGACGCACCATCAACGGTAGGGGTACCAAAAGTAGATTTTTCCCCATCAACGACCATTAATACATCCTCGATTTTTACTTGGTCTCCCTCTTTGGTCTCGGGATAACGGTTAACAAATAGCTTATCGCCTTTTTCAACGACGAATTGGCTGCCTTGGGTACGAATTGTGGCTTTCATGATTTTGGGAAATCCTTAAAAAAACCAATTTTTGGAGTATTTGGCAAGACCGATCTTGGGGTACACTAACTTGATACGAATTGAAAATTCAACCAATACATTCTTGATCAAGCATCATTTGTCCTACTTTGGTCGCCGGACCTTTCATCAGTACATTAAATTCGTCGTCAATTTTAAGGGCAATTTCTCCGCCGGGCATTTCGACTGTGATGTCTTCATCGCAGGCTCCCATTTTTCGGGCCACTGCACCAGCGGCTGAACTGCTGCTTCCCGAGGCTAAAGTATATCCTGCTCCGCGCTCCCAGATTTCGATTTTTATGCGGTTTCTATTGATGACTTGTAGAAATTGAACATTGGTACGATTAGGAAAATTGGAATGGGTTTCCAATGCCGGTCCATATTGATTTGCGATTGAAGCGCTGATTTGATCAAGAGGAACAACGCAATGAGGATTGCCTATGGTTGCCCCATAATAATTAAATGTTTGGTCGGCGAGAACAATTGCCTCATTAAGGACCTCTCGAGCAACCCCTTCCACATTTATTGGAATGATATCGCTGTGAAAACTAACCTGGCCCATCTCAACAGAAATAATCGATTTATCGAATGAAACCTGGCACTTCACGACTCCGCCAAGGGTCTCCACGGTAAAAGATTTATCTTTAACTAAATTGCAATCTCTTAAATAGCGGGCAAAAATCCGCAGTCCATTTCCACTTTTTTCTGCCACACTTCCGTCAGGATTGAGTATTCTCAGGCCAAAGTCTGCCCTGCGTGAAGGAAGGGGGCCGACCAGAATGCCATCGGATCCCAAACCAAAGTTACGATGGCATATTCGGATAGTTTGCTCTTCGCTAAACTCATGTTTGGTTTCTCTTGGGTCATAGACAAGGTAGTCGTTTCCCAGAGCGTGATATTTTTCAAAAATCATGGAAGCTAGATTACCAAAATGGTTGAAGTCAGGCGAGTGATCTTTTCCTGTTTACCACCCATTGCATAATAGAAGAATCGTCTTCAAGAGATCGAACAATTTGTAAGAATTCGGCGGGATGAATATTGTTGGTTCGGAAAAATTGCCTATCTCCACCGCAACCATACATCACTTCCTGGGGTAATTCACCCCTGAGTTTGGCCCGGGCCTTGGGCAAGATTCTGGGCAACCAAGTGATCCCTTGAAACGCTTCATTCTTGGGGGGAAGCGTAGCAGGATCGAGCAAATTTTTGGATGGTATCAATTGTTGTTCATCTCTAAAAAAACTCCACCTTTCATAGTGGACCAGTAAAAAGGTATTAAAATCGGGTTCCTGATGCAGGCACCAATCCTCCACGAAATCAAAAACATCGATCTTTTTTAATCCCCAGCTTTGTAGAAGGGCTAAATGGGAATCGATGTTAAAAGTATGAAACTCCGAGTTTCCTGATTTGTATAGTTCGACCGCATTATTCCAAATCTTCGATAGTTGGGAGTGAAAGTCATATGACATATTTAAAAGAGCTTTGGGGTTCCAAAACTTTATACCATACGAAAATCCATTTGTTTGTCTAATGAATGGATACGATCGATTTGGACATTTATTTTTTGTCCAATTTTAATTTTATGCTTTGGGTTTCTTCCAATAAGGGAAATTCCATTAGAAGCTAAGCGATAACCCAGTTCCCTGGGTAAGGAACGAACGGATACAAAGCCTCGAGCGAGTGTGTCGGTTAATTCGACAAAGAATCCGCGTCGCTGAATTTCTGTAATCAAAGCCTGATGTTTGACGGGTGTTTTACTTTCTAGGTCACGCTTGTAAAATAGAATTAGCTTATCTTTTACTGAATCCCTTTCGGCATCTACACTGTTTCTTTCACTTACAGAGAGTTTTTTTGCCAATCCCTCTATTGACTCCTTAGGTGATAACTTAGAAGCATTTTTTCGGATAATTTGTTCAACGGCTCGGTGTGTCACTAAATCTGCATACCTTCGAATGGGAGATGTGAAGTGAAGGTAATCTTGCATGGCTAATCCGTAATGTCCGTCAGGGAATGCACGGTAGCAGGCTTGCTGGAGACTTCGAAGAAATTTAATCCTTAAGACCTGAGAAATGGGGGATCGATTGATTTGGTTGAGCATTTTTTGAACTTCTTTACGACTGGTCAATTCTCCACATGATATACCAAAAAGGGAAAGAAAGTTCCTAAGCTCCTCGAGATTTTCAGGGTCTGGGTCGGGATGGGTTCGATATACTACTGGCAATCTTTTCTTTTTGGATATTTTGGCGATCGTCTGATTTGCTAAAAGCATAAATTCCTCAATGAGTTGATGACTTTGATCATCCTTATTTTGGTAGATTTTTTCAGGTTGGCCCCGATCATCCACAAGAATTTTGACTTCGATGGAAGAAAGTTCCAAGGATCCGCTATCCATCCTAAGTTTTCGAAGGGATCCGGCGAGTTTTCCCAGCAATTGAATACTTTGGTGGATTTTTTCCAAAGTGGTCGTACTGACTTCTCTCAATGGGCGACCAGGGTTACCTGAGTATCGACTGGGAGGAGGAGTGGCTTGAAGGACTTCCTGTAAATTATCCTTTTCAAGAAAGAGCAGGGCCTGTTCATAGGTAAGTCTTTTATCACTACGAATGACCGCTTCGACCAACTGAGATCCAAGGAGATGAAAGTCCTTAGAAAAGCGAAAAACAACCGACTTGACCAACCTGTCTTCCCCTTCAATTAAGCTGCATATCCCACTTGAAAGAGAGTGGGGTAACATCGGAATCACTTCACCAACAAGGTAGGTTGAGTTGCACCTCTTTTTCGCCTCAGCATCAAGGGCTGTCCCAGGTCTTACATAATGAGAAACATCGGCAATGTGAACACCGACTTCGAATTCACCATGATCGAGAATTTTGAGAGAGATTGCATCGTCAAAATCTCGAGCATCGAGGGGGTCAATGGTTAGGGTGAATACTTTACGAAAATCCTTTCGCCTCTTACAATCTCGGGCTAGTACCTTGCTCCCAATTCCCGAGGCTTCTTCTTCGACTTTTTTAGGAAAATTGGGGGAAAGTCCATACTTGGCAAGGATTCCTTTATGGTCGGTTCTGGCATCGTCTGCCGGGCCAAGGACTTTTATTATTTTACAAGTAGGAACTCGAGCGGGCGGGTCCCACCGAACAAACTTTACCAAAACTTTTTCATTTTGCTGAGCATTTCTAGTATCCCCCATGACCTTAAAGGGTATGGGGATTCGCGAGTTTTCTGACTGAACAACAGGCCTTCCACCATCCTTGGAGAAGAAACCAAGAAACTGATCCGTGTTTCTCTTAACGATTTTTCGAACCTCGAATCTAGGTACAATTGGTTTCGCCTTTTTATTCTTGGGTTTTCTAAACTTTCTTTTAGGAGGTAGACGATGTAACTCTACACTGTCCCCGTGAAGTGCTGTGGACGAGGTGCCTCTGGCCAATGAAATGACATCCGTCCCGTTAGGTAGGACAACTTTAGCCCTACCTGTCTTAGAGAAGAAAATCTGTCCTACAAAATTTCGAGAATTTGGCAGAGCAAATAACTACTGGCTAACTTCCAATGTGGTCCAACCTTCGGGTAATGCCTCTGCAGGGTCTGTAACATATTCCACATCTGCATCCGCCTCGGCGTCTTCAGCGGGTGGTTTAGCAAACACTCCCTCTCCCGAATCGTTGGATGTTTTTTCATACCACTCAACCTTACCATTTGAGAAGAGAACATGACCGCCATCTCCACTCCAGGGAGAATCGGGATCCCATTCTTCGCCACTATGCCCGCGAGTCCACATAATGGGGAAAGGCCCACTTTGGAGATTTTGATCAAGTTTTGTGCTAGAACCTTCACCGGGTACAGCAATGGTCCAACCAATGGCCGACTTTTGTGTATCATCCAAATCATCGGGTTTGGTTGGTATAAGGGCAGGCTTACCCACTCCATCTCCTTCACTTAGGGCAAGAACCGCATCGTCATCATCAATGTACCACAAGGAGGATTCAGTATTGCGAGTTTTGTTACGGAACCAAACAGCAAATCCTGCTGGAGATGCATCATCGAGAAGATCCGATGTTGGGAATTTGCTTTGGCCTTTGTACGCTTCGGCTAAGGCTTTGTGAATATCAATGAGTTTATCCTTAGCTGCCATTTGACCGGCTTGGCCAAAAATACCCCCGAAAGCACCAATCGCTATGCCAGCAAGAATGCCTATGATGGTGATCACAACAAGAAGTTCGATAAGAGTGAAACCTTTTTTAGCAGATGATTTTGAATTTTTCATAAGTTTAAATTACTTCAATGGGCTGATGATTTAGTAAGGTAATGGAAAATTTTTGCAAAGTGCAAGCGACTTATTTTTGAGAGCTTCAAATAATTCGGTCTCATTTGGTTGAAGTAAAGTTTGCTGTATGATGTGGGCAATCTTTTCCATTTCGGACTCTCTCATGCCCCTTGAAGTTACTGCGGGTGTGCCAATCCTCAGGCCACTTGTCTGAAAAGGACTACGGGTTTCTCCAGGTACTGTATTTCGGTTGAGCGTGAGATGAACTGATTCTAAGGCGAGTTGAGCTTCTTTACCGGTCATTTCAGGATGAGAAGCACGAAGATCAATCAATAGGAGGTGATTATCTGTTCCTCCACTAACAACTTTAAAGCCAAGGGTTGATAAGGTCCGTGCCATTGCTGATGCGTTAGAGATTACCTGCTTTTGATAATCAATGAAATCGGACTTTCCGGCCTCTTGAAAGCAGGTAGCTTTGGCTGCGATAACATGCATCAGTGGACCACCTTGATTCCCCGGGAAAACCGCAGAATCTATGGCTTTTGCATACTCCTCTTTGCAGAGTATGAGCCCTCCTCTCGGACCCCGCAAAGTTTTATGGGTGGTGGTGGTAACGAAATCGGCGTGGGGAACAGGGGAAGGATGGAGACCAGCAGCGACAAGGCCCGCGATGTGAGCAATGTCAGCAAGAAGGAGGGAGCCATTGGCTTTGGCAATCCTTCCCATGCGCTCAAAATTAATTGTTCGGGAATAAGCGGATGCACCTACGGTAATAAGTTTTGGCTTCTCTGTGCGGGCGAGAGCCTCGATAGCGTCATAATCGATCAAACCGGATTCAGCGTCCACGCCGTAGTTAATCACCTCGTAAAGCATACCGCTACAATTCTTGGGGTGCCCATGAGTCAAATGGCCTCCGTCCTGGAGGCTCATGGTTAGAATTTTATCACCCGGTTGGAGCATGGCAAAGTAGACTGCCGTATTTGCCTGACTTCCAGAATGGGGCTGAACATTGGCATTGTCCGCACCAAAAAGTCGTTTGGCTCGCTCGATGGCAAGGCTCTCGGCCACATCGACATGCTCGCAACCCCCGTAATATCTTTTGGCTGGATAACCTTCAGCATATTTGTTGGTCAAAACACTACCGGTTGCTTCGATCACTGCAGGCAGAGTAAAGTTTTCGGAAGCGATCAGTTCAATGTGGGTTTGCTGTCGATATTTTTCCTGCTCAATCGCCTGATGAATTTGTGGATCGATCTCTGCGAGAGGTCGTGCGTCCAGCGTTTGGGTAAGGGGGTATGTGGTAGTATCGGATTCGACGGTCATGGTAGAATTTAGAATAAAGGAATCATAGGTTTTTCTCAACCCAGTTGATTAACGAGGGCATGGCTTCGAGCATTTGATCTCTGCAATCACGGTAGACTTCAATGTCCTGACCGTAAGGGTCGGGTAGTTCTTTAGGGCCGCTGCTGACAAATTCTCGCATCAAAAAAATCGGATAACCTTGAGGTAGATCAAAATACATATTGATCAAGGCCCGGTGAGATTCGGTCATGCAAAAAACCACAGAAGCCTCCTCCAGTGAGTTTCGGGTAAGTCCTGAACTCCGATGATCGGTTATATCCAACCCAAGCTCATCACAAGCATCCATGGAGTTTTGAGATGCCTTATCCCCATCCATCGCTGATAATCCGGCTGAGTATGCAATTATTTTTTTTACAGTTTTTACTTTGGACAACTCCTGCATAAAAAGGCGTTCGGCCATGGGACTACGGCAAACATTGGCCGTGCAGATAAAAAGAACTTTAATGAGTTCTCTCTTCTCTTTTTTCAGCCGACTTTTTTTACCCATTTAATCATTACATTCATCTGACTTTAGGGTAATGGCAAGATTGAACCTAATCGTTTCGGGAAAACTCGCGGAATCCAATATCATTTCTGTAATATTTGGAGTTAAATTCTACAGATTCGCACAAGGCATAGGCTGCATCTCGAGCATTCAAAAGGGTTGTGCCTGTACCCACAGCTCCCAATACCCTGCCTCCGGAACTTACAAGATCTCCATTCTCCGATAAATTCGTGCCAGCATGGATAACAACACTGGACGGAGGCGGGACTTCGGGGACTACGATTCTCTCGCCTTTAGGATAACTGCCGGGATAACCCTTGCTGGCTAACACCACCACCATCGCGTACTCTTGCTTGATCAATAATTGGCTGGGTAGCGGGTCTCCTTTGGCCGATGCAATGAGAACAGGAACTAAATCATCCTCAACTAATGGCAAAATTACCTGAGTCTCAGGATCTCCAAACCGAACATTGAATTCCAAAACTTTTGGGCCTTCTTTTGTGAGCATTAATCCGATGTAAAGAGTGCCACGGAAATTCATTCCTTCGGATTTCAATCCGGCTAGGGTTGGGCGGACGATGGAGCTTTCGTATTCAGAAAGCATCGAAGCAGATACCAAGGATGTGGGGGCATAAGCACCCATGCCTCCAGTATTAAGTCCGGTATCTCCTTCGCCCACTTTTTTGTGATCCTGGCTCATCGGCAGGGTGACATAGTCCTCTCCTGAACAAATTAAATGGAGGGAGGCCTCTTCGCCCTCCAGAAATTCTTCAATTACGACTTCACTTCCACTTGAACCGAAACGATTTCCACTGAGCATTTCTCGGATTTCTTGTTCGGCTTCGTGATAAGAACTGCATATGATGACCCCTTTTCCAGCAGCCAGTCCGCTCGCTTTCACGACCACTGGTAGACTGCAGGACTGCAAATAATTAAGTGCAGGTTCTTTGTCAGTAAAGTTGCCATATTTGGCTGTGGGAATGTTGTGTCTAGCAAGAAAGTCTTTACTGAAGGCCTTACTTCCCTCAAGTCGGGCACATTGTGCATCCGGGCCGTACGCCAGAATGCCCGCGTCATTCAAATCGTCAACCACACCGTTGCAAAGGGGGACCTCAGGCCCAACAACAACCAAATCAATTCTTTCGAGCTTTGAGGCTTCGACAATTTTTTCATTGTCCTCCAATGGCAAATCAAGAGATTTAAATTCTTGTTTGATACCTCCATTTGCAGGGCCAACCAAAACCTCGCTGACTAAAGGACTTTGGGAACAGATTTTTGCTAGAGTGTGTTCACGACCACCGCTTCCGAGAACGAGGATACGAAGATTTTTTTGATTCATTTGTTTATGGTTTTCTCCAATCAACAAGCGAAGTCGAGGTAATTTATCTTTGCCATTCCTTACTCAGCTGTATTTTGAGTATAATTGATGCGGGTTTTTTTTATTGGGATTTGTGGTACTGCGATGGGAAATGCGGCCATCTTGCTTAAAAATATGGGGAATCATGTGGCCGGTTCAGACGCGGGAGTCTATCCGCCCATGTCGGATGTGTTATTAGCTGAAGGGATCGATCTATTTGAGGGGTTCAGTGAAGAGAGTTTAATCCAATGGGAGCCGGATCGGGTGGTTGTAGGAAATGCAGTATCGCGGGGAAACCCTCAGGTTGAATACCTTTTAAGAACTCGAAGCATTCCATTCGTTTCTCTTCCTCAATTGATTGGGGAGGATTTAATTGGCAACCGGCCTTCCATCGTGGTCGCGGGCACTCACGGGAAAACGACCACCACTGCCCTTACTGCTTACACCCTACATGCGGCGAATCTTAACCCTGGTTATTTGATTGGTGGGGTACCTTTAGATTTGTTCGGTGGGAATCAACTTGGTGATCTAGACTCAGCCTTTGTCATTGAGGGAGACGAGTATGACTCGGCTTTTTTTGATAAGCGAAGTAAATTTATCCATTACCGTCCGAGGGTTTTAATTTTAAATAACCTCGAGTTTGATCATGGTGATATATTTCGCGATCTGGAGGATATCTCGCGGAGTTTTTCTCATCTTTTACGGATTGTTCCTTCGAATGGTTTCATTCTAACCAATGGAGATGATGAAAACTTAAGTTCTCTTCCTCCGGTAAGTTGGACCCAAGTTCTTTCTGTGGGTACAGGATTCGAGAATGACCTTGTGATTAGTGATTTTCGAGAGAATGTATCGGGTGCTCGATTTAAGCTTTTTTGGAAGGGCGAAAAAGTGAGAGAAGTTTTCTGGGGAATGCATGGCCTCTTCAATGCGAGAAATTTGTCCATGGCAATTCTCGCTTCATCTTTGGTTCAAATCAAAGATGCGGGGATGAATCTGGATAGGCACATCTTTGACAGTTTGTCAGGTGTGAGTTATTCCAAATGTTTGGGGGTGAAGAGGAGGCAGGAAGCTCTTTTGGAGAGCAAGGAACTGACAATCCTGTCCGATTTTGCCCATCATCCCACGGCGATTGCGGGAGCTTTGGAATCCCTTCGGGCAAGATATCCAATGCACCACATGGTGGCCTGCTTTGAACCCCGAAGTAATACTGCGGTAACCAATGTTTTTGAAGGCCGTTTTGCCGATGCTCTTTCTCAGGCAGATTGTACTTTAATTGGTGGGGTTCACCGAGCTGAAAGAATCCCCGAGAATCAAAGAATAAGCCCATCTCAAATGGTTCACTCTATTGAGGCCAGGGGTAAGCAAGCTATGGCCTTTCAATCCAACAAAGAATTGGGCAAATTCTTAGCCAATGAACTTGTAAGTAACAGGTTGAAAAACGCTTTAGTTGTATTCTTTTCCAATGGTTCTTTTGATGGAGTGATTCACGAATTTACAGATTTTGCCAAATCATACATTCTATCTGAAGCATGACCTTTGCTGATATCATGGGAGCCTTAATCTTCAGTGCAATTGGTTTGGGATATTTTAAATATGGGACGAAAACAGCATCCTACCTGCCACTTATTTGTGCTCTTTTTCTGTTCATTTATCCTTACTTTTGTGATCAAACCTGGCAGATTTATGTATTGGGTTCATTCCTGTCGCTTATTCCTCTGATCTTCTCTTATTTGAGGAAAGGCTAATTCTCGGATCTCTCGGATCCATTTTCGGTGAGGTCCAGAGATAGTAAAGTTGTTCAAGTCGGACCATTTGACCCATTCATATCCTACGGTTAGTGATTGGCTTGTGGAGATTTTTGTTCGAATCAAATAAACATTCTCCAGGTAGTCCACATTCCCAATCGTGCGCTTTTTGTTGATCATCAATTCAGGGTTAGAGGAATGTTGATTTGGCCAGTCGGGCAGGGAACTAGGCAGTTCATAGATTCCCCCCATCCTTTCTGCATCGGAAACATGGAGGAGAATACTATCGTCTTGTTCAACCCAATATCGTTTAATTTGACGCTTTTTCTTTTCTTTTCGCTGAATTTTTGGGTATTGGGAAAAATCACCCTGACTCCCTGATTTACAAAGAGAAATGACCGGGCATAGCGTGCAGTGTGGAGAACGCCGGTGGCAAACCGTGGCCCCAAGTTCCATCATTGCTTGATTGAAGTCGCCAGGCCGGTCCTTGCAAAGAAGTTTCTGGGCAACGGGAAGAAGTTTTTTTTGTGCAGTGGCTCCGTCCCTAAAAACTTCTGACACAGAAAATAAGCGGCTCAAGACACGAACCACATTTCCGTCGCAAACCGCATTTGGCTGATTTAATGAAATGCTCGTCACTGCTGCACTTATGTATGGACCAACCCCAGGAAGCTTTTTCCACTCTTCGATACACGCCGGGGGCTCTTTCCAGTTCTCGGCTACTTGGGCAAGTTTGTGTAGGTTGCGTGCCCTCGTGTAATAACCCAACCCTTCCCACGCTTTGAGTACGCTTTTCTCAGAAGCACTGGCAAGTGCATGGAAGTCGGGGAATAAATGAAGCCAGTTCGCAAAATAGGGCAGAACGGTGGACACTCTGGTTTGTTGAAGCATAAATTCTGAAACCACCGTTTTGTAAAGTGAAGGATTCTTGCGCCAAGGCAGGTCGCGCTGCTGTTGATCAAACCAAGACATCAGGTTCTTTCGGAAATCACCCTTGGGGCTATCGGAATTGATCCATGAGGATTGGATGTAATATTGCATGCTTGGCGGTTGCTTTTTTCTAATCTCTTTCACATGGATAGGAGTGAAATGGCAAGATCTGCAAAACAAACTTCTGGCGATTCGCCCAAAAAGAAAACTTCTTACACGCTGAAGTTGACCGATTTACAACTGGCTAAATTGGGCGACGCATTGAGCGGGCGTGCTTGGCCCACTAGAAATGTTCCCTATGCGAGGCATGCTTTTGATGGTGACGGAGTTAGGGTGGTGGCTTACGAAAGTGGCAAATTAGTGGTTCAAGGTGGAAAGACTGAAGATTTTGTAAGGAATATTTTAGAACCGGAGATTACAGGAGAATTTCTCTTGGGCTATGAAGAAGTCAACCATCCAGAATGGTTTGAGCCTCATGCTGGTCTTGACGAAAGTGGAAAAGGGGATTTGTTTGGTCCAGTCGTTTCTGCCTGTGTAGTGGCCGACGGAGATATGGTTAAAAAATGGATGGAGGCAGGCATTCGGGATAGTAAAACCATTACGGATGGAGCGATTTTAAAAATGGCCAAATCGATCAAGGACACCAAGGGCGTGGTGGTGAAAACCGCTTACACTGGGATGCTCAAGTATAACGAGCTATATGTGAAGTTTGGGGAGAACTTGAATAAACTCCTTGCTTGGTTGCACGGTCGAGCTCTGCTTGATGCCCTGGAGGTGAGACAGCCCAAGTGGGGTTTGCTCGACCAGTTTTCCAAGCAACCCCTCGTGCAAAAGTATGTCAAGGATCCGGCATTTGAGTTACACATGAGGACCAAAGCGGAGGAGGACCCTGTGGTTGCCGCCGCATCCATTATTGCCCGTTCCACTTGGTTGGAGCAGATGAAAAAGCTGGAGGAATTAGTGGGTGAACCTTTGCCCAAGGGGTCGGGTTCGCAAGCCAAAGAACGAGCCCGTTTGTTATTTGAAAAATTTGGAGAGGGGAGAATGGGTGAGTTTTGCAAACTCCACTTCAAGACTGCCTATGAGGCGATGGGTAAGACGCCTCCGGCTAAAAAAGCC
>JAYQBP010000035.1:0-378 GCA_038137385.1 Opitutales bacterium
GGGACGAGTTGGTATCTCCCCATGATTGACCAATCATGAATGGGTGCGAGGCCGAAACTCCTGCATCTTGAAATACATAGGTTGAACCACGGAAGAATATCTTGGTATCCAAAGCGAGCGGGTTTCCATGAGAATCGTTAAACTCATAGAAAGGAGATGCAAAATCTCCGCCGCTTACCATTATGTTTTCGAGGTATCCTTCTGTTGTGTTGCCATCGGTGGTGTCGAGGGAGAAGGTGTTGGAGTCGCCCAAACCGGAGTCGCCTCCGGTGCCCGTATCGGTGGTATCGAGTGCGAAGGTGTTGGAGTCGCCCACGCCTGAATCCCCCCCCGTACCTGTATCGGTGGTATCGAGTGCGAAGGTGTTAGAGTCGCCCA
>JAYQBP010000035.1:478-5145 GCA_038137385.1 Opitutales bacterium
CGCCGGAGTCGCCCCCCGTACCTGTATCGGTGGTATCGAGTGCGAAGGTGTTGGAGTCGCCCACGCCGGAGTCGCCCCCCGTACCTGTATCGGTGGTATCGAGTGCGAAGGTGTTGGAATCGGCGAATCCAGATTCATTATTTTCCTGAGCAAATACAACGACGGAGGAGTAGCTGCACGCTACTCCAATTACCAAAACCCGTAACTTGGTAATCCAACTCATATTGAGTATTGATCCATCAGGAATGATTTCCTTGGAAAATAGGGAGTAAGAATTACAACTGGAGTGATACTTTGGCGATTATACACTCATAAGCATTACTGCCAAATTGGTCAGTTGTTTCATTTAATCCTGAGAAAGCATAATTACCGGCTGTCCCAGCAACCCCAGTGACTGCCTGGAAGTCATCTGAAGTGAGGGAATAAACAGGGAAGTTTTTACCATCAATATTGGCAGTGCCTTGCCTTACAATGTTGTTTTGTTGAATGTAAGATAAGAAATAATCATTTGCGGGTCCAGGATCAGGTCCATAGTCAGGATGGGCTAGATTTACTTGAGGATCGCCTGTGAGAACAAATTGATCCCCGAGTTCAACTTCATAACCATCCCATCCCGATCCTTGTTGCTCCGCAGGTAAAAAAGTGCCGGAATTTGAATCCCTCTTGGGATAAATTGCCATAACTCGGATTTCACAGTTCTCTCCCTTAAAGTTGGGTTTTTCTATACCTGCATCCCAGGAAGAGTCGACCCAACCTCTTTGACTTTTAGTATGTGCGACTAAGAGATCATTCGCGTAAGTAGCAGGATTCCATCCAAGTTCCTCATCGAAATTATTAATGGCCATACAGCGCTCCCATTGAGGCTGATTTGCTGATTCACGGAACCATACTTCAATGTAGACATTTGAAGATTTCGAAGTGTCGTATTGTAACCAAAAGTTAATCATGACAGCTTTAGTACCAAGGATTTGCTCCGCACTCACATTCGCTACCAAGGGGGCTCCCACAAAATCTCCCAAGTCTTCAACGGGTTCAAGCTTTGCAGAACTGGCAGTATATTCCATTGTGTAGGTAGTTTCATTCAATGTCCAATTGCCACCAGAAATCGCGAAAAGTCCAGAACGCCCCGCAGCTGTTCCGTTAAATTTGGTGAGGGTATCCAGTTCGGACTCAGAGTAATTTCGGATTTCACCAAGTGGAGAGTCGCCTAACGGTGTACCCAAAGCACGTGGGTCTTCAATGGCAGTAATGGAATCACCTTCATCATCGGTTAGTTTATATGATTTATTTCCAGATTGAGAAAACAAGCTGGAGACCAGTCCTAGCGTGCTCAATATGAGTAGTAGTTTTTTTATTTTCATTTTCGATACGGGTTTTAATTAACGGGTTAAATTTTTGGGTGGATGGATGAAAATTTAAAAGATGTAAACATGAAGTTACTCGTACACATAGTATATTATAGGAAGACTTTAGCGAAAAGCATCAAAAAAATACATTAAAATTTTGTTCAAGTGATTTTTACTTAAATTTTTTACAATTTGATTCTATCCACTTGCGAAATGTTAAAGGGGAGAAATAATGGGTAGGGTATGAAAAGTTTGCTCAAAATTCTGCCAAGCACGGGTTTTTTAATCTTTTTTACGCTTTTGAATGGAGCAGAAAAAAATATGACCCTTTGGATTAGTTCCTTTCAGGATCAGTCCTACTATGAACAAATGGCTGACCTTTACCGGAAAAAATGGGGTAAGTCTGTCAATCTTGTTGTTGAGGCGTATGGATTTAGGGAAATGCCAGACAAATTGGGAGCGGTCATGCGTACAGGGGAAGGAGCACCCGATTTAGTACAATTGGACGAGACCTTTTTTGGCGTTTTTCTTAACGCTACTTCCCCTTTTGTTGATCTTACCAAGAAATTGCGTAAGTCCAAGTTAAACAAAACTTTACATCCTAGGAGATTGGAGGTTTTTACCTTTGAAGGAAAGACTTACGGAGTACCTCAGTCCTTGAGTGCCTTAGTCCTTTATTACCGTAAGGATTTGTTCGCTGATTTTGATATTCAGCCGGAAGATATAACTACATGGGAAGACTTTGCCAAAGTAGGACAGGGTTTAATGGATAATCAAGGGCAGCGTTTTCTCGCACTGGATGGGACCTTGTTCGATTCTCTGCTTCGTCAAAAAGGGAGTGATTTATTCGATCAAAATGGAAACTTTTTACCTGACGATGGGGTCGCGATATCCATCCTTGAAGAATTTGCGGAAATGGCACAAAAACAGATTGCGGTGATGCCTGACAGAGGATCCATCTTTGATCCGGTATTTTTTAGTGGTGATCTCGAAATGGGGGAGGTTTTATGCGTGATCGGGGCGGACTGGTATGGGCTTGATCTATTTCAGCAATTTGCACCTGGAATGGAAGGTATGTGGGGGATGTTGCCCTTGCCAACCTGGAAAAAAGAGGATGGTTCCCTCGGTCCACGCACCGCCACCTTTGCCGGTCAGGGTTTGATGATTATGAACTCGAGCAAATTGCAAGAAGAAGCTTGGGATTTTATTGAGTTTGTAATGACGGACTCAGAGGCCAATGCCGAAAGGTTTTTGCAGGGAAATAGTTTTCCGGCATACAAACCCGCATGGACGGACCCCCGAATATTGGGTATACAACCATATTTTCAACAGTCCATGGGTCAATTGCTGGTTGAGTTGGCAGATGAAATCCCTCCGGTCACGGTCAACCCGGGACGTCCGCAGGCCATCTTTTTGATGAAGGAAAATTTCTTTCCATCCGCAATGTATGGCACGCTAACTCCTGAAGATACCATTCTTAGGTTGCGGGATGCGATGAAATCGGGCTTTGGCGAGAATCCGCAACAATCTCCCTAAGGCGTAGAGCCATGTCTGGCGATCAATCAGGCAAGGGGATTCTCTCTTTCGTTCCATTATTTGGCCCCTTCCTTCTCCTCTGGTTTATTTTTTGGTTGGTTCCCTTATTTACTGGACTTGAACTCTCTTTTACGGGACATGTCACGGAAATGGCATCGGATGGCACGATGGTTGGTGAATACAAGGCAACATGGGGGAATTATCAAGCTGCTCTAGGAGATTCAAAATGGGTAAAATCTCTAGGAAACACCACTCTTTTTGTAGTTGGTTCGATCACTTCAACCCTGACACTGAGTTTTTTTCTGGCTTCGGTAATTTTTCGAATGCATCGGGTTTCCCAAGCCATTTGCCTTTTTTTGCTCATCGTTCCATCACTCGCATTACCCGGTACTTTGGCCAAGTTGTTTTACCTCTTTTTTCACGGTAAATCAGGGGTCTTGAACCAGTTTCTTGTTATGCCACTGGGATTTCAACAGGTTAATTGGATGATGAATCCAGACTGGATTTTACCCTGTTTGGTATTCCAATCGGTGTGGAGATGGACAGGCTTAATTACCCTGCTTCTATTTTGTGGTATGCAAGCCATTCCTCGTTGGCAGTTTGAAACAGCATCTCTGGAGGGTGCTAACCGTGGAATGGTTTTACAAACTATCCTTTTTCCTGGGGTCAGGCACTTGCTCTGGTTTGCCGCAATCTTTCTCCTGGTGGATGGAGTGGCCGCATTTTCTGGAGCTTACAACCTCCTAGGAGGATCCGGTGGCGTATTGGATGCGGGGCTTTTATTTGTTACTTATGTCTATCAGGTGGCCTTTCCCGGGGGTAGTGGGCGGTTTGATTTGCCTCTTGCATCGGCAATGAGTCTGGCGGTGGCCATTGCGACGACTGGGATTGCCTATTTTTTGATTTGGAGCTCTTCAATAAAAGGAGTGGCGAAATAGATGTTTAAGTTCTTATCCAGAATTTGCCTGCTGATGGTTCTACTGCTAACTACTTATCCTTTTTTGTGGATGTTTTTTTCCTCATTCAAGACAAACCAGGAGATTTATCGTACCGCACATATTATTCCTGAATTTTTCGATTTTTTTGCATATAAATTATTGTTCTCCAATGATTTAATAAAATTTGATGAAGTTCTTTTAAGATCGCTCTTTCTGAGTGGTGGACAGGCGGTCCTGGCCTGTTTGGTGACCGCGGCTACCGGGTATGCGATTGCTGTGGGGAGATTCCGGGGAAAGAGACTGCTTTTTTTGGCTGCTATGCTTTTGATACTGTATCCCAAACAAGCGTTGAGTCTTTTTCTTTTTGAATGGATGGTCAGGCTCGGAATAACGGGGAGTCTATATGGGTTGCTCTTTTCCGGGGTGGCCAGTGGATTGGGCGTGGTTTTTTTCGCTCAGGTATTTAAAAAGATCCCCCCTGAACTGGTGGATCTTGCAAGACTGGAAGGGAAGAGTCATTTTGGGTGTTTTCTCACCTTTTTGCCCTTGGTCAAGCCGGCTCTGATTACCTACGGTATTTTACACTTTTTACTCAGTTGGCAAGAGCATTTGCTCCCCCTATTGGTTTTGAAAAGTGATGAGCTTACCTTACCCCTAGCCCTGGCGAAATTGAGTGATTCAAGCTACCGTATTCCTGAAGCAGTGGGGTTAGCTGCTGGAGTGGTTGCTCTGTTGCCAATGTTGATTTTGTTCGGCATTTCCTTTAAGCGTATCCGGTCGGCTCTTTCTGATTGGGTGGTTTCCTGATCGAGATTAGGGGATTCTTTTACCCGTGTATCTTTCAAAC
>JAYQBP010000035.1:5155-8822 GCA_038137385.1 Opitutales bacterium
TTCAAACCAATGAGCCTGATTAAAGTCGGGGGCGATCAGGATTGGATGCCCAGCTTTTAAATCCGTCCTTGTTGTCTTGAGGAAAAATAAATCTTCATCTACCCGTATTTCAATCAATCGATGATCTCCAAGGTTTTCCACCCTGCAAACCGATCCGGAAATCATTCCTGGACCCTCTTCAAGAACTTGCCAGTCTTCTGGGCGAACTCCGAGCGTGATCGAACCGTTGGGCAGGTCTTTCCTGGGAATGGGAAGCCTAAAGGAATGGAAAACAAATTCTGGCAAATCTTGGGCATTTCTCTCGATTTTACCATGAATACAATCGGCACCTGGAGAACCAAAGAATTGTGCCACAAACCTATGATTAGGAGTGGAATAGATCTCATCTGGTGTGCCCGTTTGGATAATTTCACCCTCGTGCAAAACACATATTTTTTGCCCAAGGGTCATGGCTTCCGCCTGATCATGAGTCACATATAGAGAGGTCCGTGGATTTTCTGAATGTAACCTTGCTAGTTCGGAGCGCATTTCCTGACGAAACTGAGGATCCAGATTGCCCAGGGGTTCATCAAATAAGTGAATTTTAGGATCCCGGGCGAGCAGGCGGCCCAGTGCGATCCTTTGGCGTTGCCCGCCACTCAATTGATGAGGTTTGCGCTTGAGGAGGTCTAAGACCTGCAGCTTCTTGGCGACTTCTTCCACTTTGTTTCGGATTTCCGACTGCGATCTTTTGCGGGCTTTTAAACCGTAGGCCATGTTGTCAAAAGAAGTTAGATGAGGAAAGAGGGCATAGTTTTGAAAAACCATTCCAACTTCCCTTTCACTAGGCTTGATTCCCGATGCATCTTTTCCGAAAAGATGAATCGATCCACGGCTCGGTTCTTCCAATCCAGCGACCAGACGCAATAGGGTACTTTTTCCACAGCCTGATGGTCCAACCACGACCATCCGTTCATGCTCCGCAATTTTGAGATCGATAGAGTGAAGTGCAACCACATCGGGCGGAAAGGTTTTTCCGATATTATCGAATAATACAGTGTTACTCATCCTTGGAGGACCATCATGGCAATGGATGAGCCCGCGTAAAGCTTTGTCGCTTGTGAATTAAGTAAGGTCAGCCTAATCTGATGGGTGTGAAAGGTTGGTTCCTAGGAAGAACGAAATTGTGCGGGCTTGCAGGCTTTGCTCTATGCATGGGTGCTTTTTCCTGCCAACCAGAGCCTTCAAAGTCTTCGGTCCTTACTAAATCTGTCGAAAAAGAAAGCATGGCCAGTGTGGGTGAAAGGGTCCAGGAATGCCGTGTTTGTCATGGGGTTGAGGAAGCTCAACGAGGGCCTATTTTGGATGGTATGGAGTATTGGTACCTTTATGAACAGATCCAAAAGTTTCACTCTGGAATACGCGGTAAAAACCCTCAGAACCGATCCGAGCACCTTATGGGTATTGGGGTAAGGAAAATAAAGAATAATCTAGAAATTGCATACCTTGCTGACTGGTTTGCTAAACAGGAACCGAAACCGGCCGTTCGTACCGTTGTGGGAGATCTAGAAAGAGGTAGATTGTTTTACGAAGCGAGGTGTGCCTCCTGCCATGGAGAAAAAGCGCAAGGGAACCGATTGGTCGGAGGACCGGCACTGAACCGTCTCGAGGGTTGGTACTTTTTGGAGCAAATGAGAAAGTTCAGATCAGGAATGAGGGGATACCATCGGGATGATATCGATGGTAAAACGATGCAGGCGGCATCCAAAGATATTACGGATGGTACCTTGAAGGATGTGGTCGCATATATCGTGAATACGCATGGTCCGGAGGATGCACCTAGAATGTTTGAGCGCATAGTCCCCAAAAAATCACCCAAGCCTTTTTAGGGTCCGTATTTCGATTGGAGGGCATGTAGCCGGTCAGGCGTGCCTACATCGTCCCATTCCCCGCCATAAAAAAGACCGGCCACTTGGTTTTGTGAGATGGCCTTTTTAAGTCTGGGTACTATGGAGAATTTTTCCACTTTTGCTCCCTCCAGGATTTGGGGGTGGTAAATTGCAATTCCACTGTAGAGATGTTCTGGTGCATCGTTCTCGATGACCCGGTTCTCTGATAATGAAAAGTCCCCACGGGTTCTCCATTCCGGGCACGGCACAAGATAAAGAGTGGCGAGGTCATTCTTTGCCAATGTTTTCGGAATTGAACAAAAGTCGAGGTCACACCATACATCCCCATTAACAAGTAAAAAAGGGTCTCCACCCAAAAGGGGCAGGGCTTTGGTCATTCCTCCACCGGTCTCCAAAGGTTCGGGGCCTTCATCGGAATATTCAATCGAGAGCGACCAATTGGAACCATCTCCAAGGACCTCAGGGATTTTACATCCAAGGTGACCTAGATTGATGACTACTTCTTTAAATCCTGCAGCACTTAATTTCTCCAAGTGGTGAACAATCAATGGTTTTCCGCCAATGGAAACCAAAGGTTTAGGGGTATGATCCGTAAGGGGGCGTAAACGATTACCAAAACCTGCAGCCAATACCATTGCTTTCATAAATGATTTTCGAAGATTATGGGTGAAGCAACTGAGCTCGGGAAACCAAAGATTTGAGATCGCATAATTCAGGGTAATTGGAGAGTACCTGATCGATGTAAGAGAGAACCCGGGGTACATCTGCGAGGTATTTCGGTTTTCCATCTCTGATTTTTAAACGATGAAAAATGCCCACACATTTTAGGTGTCTTTGTAAACCTGCCCAATCGAACCATTTGGTTAGTGTCCCTAAATTCACTTCTGGGTTGAGCAAGCCAGATTGGATCAGTTGGGTGCGGAAATCAGAAATTTTTTGCGAGATCCAATCTTCCGAGTTGTCGACATAGCAATCTCTGAGCAGAGAAACCAGATCGTAAGTGATTGGTCCATTCATCGCCCCCTGGAAGTCGATGATTCCGATAGAATTGTCCTCGAGGACCAAAAGGTTTCGGCAGTGAAAGTCCCTGTGTATCATGCACTTGGGGATATGATCTATTCCTTTAATCAGAGGAGAAGTGTAGCTTGCAAATTCCTCCAGCGAAGTATCGGGCAGGCACCATTCCCGGAAAATTTCCAGTTCTTTTGCCTGCCAGTCACCATCAAAGAGTGGGAGCTCTTTGTACCAACTTTGTGAGGCAGTCTGTAACTTTACAATTTGCTGGATTGCATCTGTATAGTGCGCGTTTCTGTCCTGGGTGTGCAGGATATCCTGAAAGTGTCGGTCCCCAAAGTCCGAGAGCACGAGAAAACCTTGTCTGGGGTCTTGAAAATAGATTTTCGGGACCTGAATGCCAGAGTTGGCCAGCCTTTGACCAATTTCAATGAAGGGTTTGCATGGTTCCAGATGAGGGGGGGAATCCATAATAATTCTCGATCCATCCGGGGTATCCATCCGAAAATACCTTCGGAAACTGGCATCCGAGGATGCGATTTTGATTTGGCAAGACCCATAGGGAGTGAATTGACCAATCCATTCGCCCAAAGCATCCCTGCGTTCATCCACCACTACTGTTCCCACAACTTTGTTTCTTTGCAAAAAAACAACTTCGTCAAAGCAAAAAAATTTCTTTGAATAAAAGGCCTTGATATCGAGGGGGAATGTCCACCCAAAACCCGATAAATCAAGAACCTAATCGCCGGTTAGGAACCAGGTAT
>JAYQBP010000035.1:8938-14463 GCA_038137385.1 Opitutales bacterium
AATCTTTCACCGCATCTTCAAGTTGAAAAAGTTCATTTTTGTATCCTGCTTGGCGGAGTTTCTCAATTTTGGCTTCAGTGAAATACTGATATTTGTCCCGTAAGATTTCTGGCATTTCTATAAACCTGATATTTGGGCCGGTTCCTAGGGCAGAAAAGATTGAATGCCCCAGATCCAGCCAAGTGCGTGCCTGTCCATTTCCTAGGTTAAAAAGTCCATTTGCTTTGTTCGATTCTGCCAGCCAGATCGTCATTAAAACGGCATCTTTCACATAAAGGAAGTCACGCATTTGCCTACCATCGCCATAATCAGGATGGTGGCTCTTGAATAAGGTCATTTCTCCGGTCGATACGATTTGCTCGTAGGACTTACTGACCACCGAGCGCATGTCTCCCTTATGCTCCTCGTTGGGGCCGTAAACATTAAAATATTTCAAACCCACAATATGGTTTAACCAACCGTTTTCTGAAGCCTTGAGATCAAATTTATGCTTCGACCATCCATAGAGGTTTAAGGGCTGAAATTTGGCTAAATCCATGTCCTGGTCATCCATGCCCAGTGAACCATCCCCATAAGTGGATGCAGAGGAGGCATAAACAAAGCGAACATCATGTTCTAGCGACCATTCACACAACTCCCGGGTGTAACCGAGATTGTTGTCATTTAAATACTCTTCATTGGTTTCAGTCGTACTGGAACAAGCTCCAAGATGAAAAATAGTGGAGACAGAGCCAAGCTCATCGCTGTTTTCGCGGACGAGTTTTCTGAAGTCCTCGGGTGATAAATGTCTGCTGTAGCTGAGAGGATCTAAATTCCTATTTTTTGCTTCGTTGGAATCTTGCGAATCGACCAACCAAATGTTTTTGAAACCCCGGTTGTTGAGCCCCCAAATCAGAGCACTCCCGATCAAGCCAGCTCCTCCGGTGACTACGAGGTCGCCTTTTACCAAGCTACTCAAGGGAGAGTTCGATCGAGCGGGTGCGGGCAGCTTCCACTGCATGCCTGACGATTCTTCTTAAATCATCTTCAGAAAAACTCTCCAATGCGGCCTGAGTGGTGCCATTAGGGGAGGTGACCTGATCCCGAAGTTCCTTGGGTTCCAAGTCGGATGATTCCATTAATCTTGCAGCTCCGGCAATCGTTCCGATCGCCAGTTCTTTGGCCAGCTTTCTGGATAGTCCAATGGCCCGTGCTGCTTCTTCCAAAGCGGCGGTAAATTCAAATAGATACGCGGGGCCACTTCCACTAATTGCGGTCACACGATCAATGTCTTCTTCCTCCTTGAGTTCGTGGGATTGCCCAAGTGCATTGAGGATGCTTTGGATCATCTTACGGTCTTTCTCACTAGGTGTTTGATCAAATAGATAGCCGGTGACTCCATGTCCAATCTGCCCTGGGGTGTTGGGCATAGAACGAACCACATTGCGGGAGTTCGGGAAGACTTGTTTTAAGCGAGATACAGGAATGCCCGCCATAATCGATAGAATCAAGCTACCCGAGGTAGAATCGCACACGGATGGTGGCATTTCTCCGAGTTGTTGAGGCTTGCAACCGAGCACCAAAATAGAGGTTGGGCTTGCCAGCATTTCCTCCACCGATTCAAATCGGGAGATTCCCGTGTCCTTAGACAGTTTTTCGGATGTTCCATCCCTGGCCGAGCAGCAGGAAATTTGATCCGCAGAAAAGGCATTCGATCTCAACAAACTGTGGACAATGGCCGAAACCATTTTTCCTGCCCCGATAAAGCAGATGCGGTCATTCATTTACTGAGTCTTTGTTTTGGGATTGCTGAACCGTTATCGATGCTCCGGCAAAATCATGCAGACATCTGCGCTTGCGGTTTATGAAAGAGAACAAAAAATTCATTAATCCTGGAAGAAGGAAGGGAGTAATTAGTAGCAGAGCACTAAGGCCTTTGCAGAGGGCACGAAAAAATTGACGAAATGGAGACGAGGGCAGCTCGGTTCCATCCATTCTTACACTGGAAAGCCCAAAAGTCGCCTTTCCCAAGCTTTTGCCGTTAAAGAATCGTTCGCCGATAAAGAAGTACATGACCGGGAGGAGGCATGCCCAAACCACCATGGCCATCAGCATTTGATAGGTTTCCGGAGAAAGGTCAAACTGTTGAATAAACTGGGCCATTTGCTCTGAATTCATTTGTTCTTCTTTGGGCAAAAGCGTGGCCTGTTGCAGTAAATTCTGAAATTCCTCTTTGGTATGAGGGTCCCAAAAGGATGGCATTAAATGGGCCAGTAGTTGGAGCAGGAGGACGATAAGAATGAAATCCATTGCGAAAGCCACCATTCTTTTCAGGATGGGAGCAGGCACAAGTTCAGGAGTGGGGCAATTTTTTACCGCTTCGTCCAGAGTCTTGAGGGGTTCGTTCATGGTTTTTTATCGATTTGTTCAAATGCCTGTAGTGTGTTGGCCATAAGCATAGCCACAGTCATCGGACCCACGCCTCCTGGCACAGGTGTGATGTGCGATGTAAGCGGTGCAACATCATCGAAGTCAACATCTCCCACCAAACGAAAGCCCGACTTTTTGGAGCTATCAGGGATGCGATTGATTCCTACATCAATCACCGCACAACCTGGTTTAATCATTTCCTTGGTAACAAACTGCGGTTTGCCAATGGCTGCGATCAGAATATCAGCTTCCTTGGTAATCGATGGCAGGTTGTGAGTCCGCGAGTGGCAAAAAGTGACAGTGGCATTCCCAGGAATGGCACGGTTTAAAAGGAGCATGCCAACGGGCTTGCCCACAATGAGACTGCGCCCGAGCACAACCACCCGCTTCCCAGCAGTTTCTATGTTTGAGCGTTGAATCAATTCCACAATTCCCGCAGGGGTACAGGATCGGAAGGCACGAGCTTGTTCCTGGCAGATTTTTCCAAAATTTAATGCATTGAAGCCATCCACATCTTTTTCAGGGAGCACGAAGTTAAAAATCCGCACCTCGTTGATATGAGCGGGAAGGGGGGCTTGGACCAAGATCCCGTGAACGGTAGGATCCTGGTTTAGGGAATCAATTTCTGCAATTAATCCATCTTCCGTAATCGATTCGTTGAGTACGATAAGACGAGCCTCAATTCCGATGGATTCTGCCGTGATTTGCTTTTTTTTGACATAAGAAACCGAGGCAGGGTCATTCCCCACTCTTACAAATACCACACATGGCTTACGGCTTTCAAGGGATGAGATTTTGGACTTCAGTTCAGCCAAAACCTCACTGGCAATTTGATTTCCATCAATCAAATTCATCAGGAGAGGATTGGGGGTGAATTAATTTGAAGGACGGATCACCCGGGCTCGGATCACGCGGTCATCGGAACCTTCTTTGATCGCTTCAAGCTTGCCTAGTACATTGACTGGTTGATCAACAAATTGCTGCGGATTTAAACCCTTAATCTGATCGGTGTCTAGGTAGGCAAGTCTTTTGCCCTTGGAATTTTCCAACTGATAGGGGAATTTGTTTTCGAATCCAAATTTTCTTGGTTTAAAAACAAGCATTCCCTCAAAGTTTCGAACAATTAAAGTGGCTGGTTTATTTTTTGGGGGCTCGATTGGTAAGGAGCCTGGCTCAATTTGTACCTGTTGGGTTTCGAGCGGATCCAATTCATTGATTCTTGCACTCTCTTGCGGGCTGGATTGAGCACTCGACTGGACAGGTTGA
Organism: Opitutales bacterium; assembly: GCA_038137385.1. GTDB lineage: Bacteria > Verrucomicrobiota > Verrucomicrobiia > Opitutales > Seribacteraceae > Chordibacter. The sequence continues at coordinate 12,614 of JAYQBP010000035.1, forward strand.
TTTTCGGTAGGGGCGGGCGGTTTTTCATTCCATCTTTCACGCCCTACAATCACGGGTTCAACCTCGGGCGCTCCGGAGTTGAAAGCTTCACCGAGGCTTGGGGTTCCTTCGGGAGATGGCTGCGCATGTACCAAGGTTGCTAAGGCAAAAAGAGCCCCCACTCCTTTGCATTTATTTAAGTATTTATATTCTGAACTTCCCATTTTTTGAATTTAGGAAATTTGCTTGGGAAAGAGCAAATCAATTTCTGAATCTTTTAGGTCGCGATAAGTACCCAAAGGAAGTTTACCCAAACGCAATCCACCAATGGCAACACGCCGTAATTTTTTAACCTTATAACGAAAACGCTGGAAGCACCTTCGGATCTCTCTCTTTTTACCATGCCCCATAATAATTTCGAGCTTGGTGGAGCCCACAGCATTTCCTGACTTGGAACGAATTTCATCGAGTTGTAAATACTCTCCATCGTCATCGATCCCGCCGAGCATGGATTTCATATCCTCATATTCAAGGGGTTCGTTGATCTCAACCTGATATTTTTTCCTTACCTGCTGAGAAGGATGAGTCAATTGATGAGCAAGCTTTCCATCATTCGTCAGAATGACCAAGCCTTCGCTGTCACGGTCTAATCTTCCGGCACAAAAAAGTCGGATATTCCGGTGTCTGGCTTCTAGAAGTTCGAACACGAGCCTTTGGGCATGAGGGTCCTCATTTGAGCAGGTGAATCCTTTGGGCTTGTTGACCATGAAAATTACCGGTTTGGCTATTTTGGACTGAATTCTCCTGTGACCCACTTTAATAACATCTGAATTCGGATTTACCCGAGTTCCGAGTGTCGCAGTTTTTCCATTCACCGAAACCTGGCCATCTTTAATCAATTCCTCAGCGGCACGGCGAGAGCTTACTCCGGAATCTGCCAGGAATTTTTGCAGCTTCGGCTGTGGCAATTTGGTTTCTTTGGTATTTTGAGTGTTCTTTGGCATGTGCAAAACTTGATGTTGCGTATTTTTTAGGATTCCATCATTAATCAGATACAATAATTTACAGGGATGGGAACCTGAATATTTTCATGAGCGAAGAAATAGACAAAAAGAAAGTTGCGGTCGTTACCGGAGCGGGGCGGGGAATTGGACGCGGCATTGCTGATGCTTTGGCTAGAGACGGGATGCATGTTGTTTGTGTAAGCAAGTCCGAATCCTCTTGTGGTGATGCTGCAGAATCGATTCGTCAAAATGGCGGTTCTGCCGATGCCTTGGCCATCGATGTTTCTTCTGGTGAGCAAATTCGCAAGGCTTGTGAAGGCTTGCTTGAAAAACATGAAGTCGTCGATGTGTTGGTCAACAATGCTGGGATCACTCGAGACAATTTGCTCTTCCGAATGGAAGAAAATGACTGGAATGATGTGATTACGACCAATTTAACCAGTTGCTTTCATTGGATCAAAGCACTGGGCAGACCCATGACCCGTAAACGTTGGGGCAGGATTGTGAATGTCGCATCTGTGGTTGGTCTTACCGGTAATGCTGGTCAGGCGAATTACTCGGCGGCCAAAGCTGGAATGATTGGGCTAACCAAGAGTTTGGCCCGTGAGTTTGCCGCCCGTTCGGTAACCGTCAACGCGATTGCCCCCGGCTTTATTGACACCGATATGACTTCAGGCCTTGATGAGCGGGTCAAAGAAGGAGCCCTTGGTGCGATCCCGTTGAAACGATTTGGCCAAGTTTCTGATATTGCAGAAACGGCCTCTTATTTATGTTCTGACAAAGCATCCTACATCACCGGACAAGTTTTTACAGTTGACGGCGGGATGGTGATGTGAAGAAGAAACTTTCATTAAAAACTAACCATAC
>JAYQBP010000036.1:0-14281 GCA_038137385.1 Opitutales bacterium
CCATTGAGATGAACAGTTTTTCCAAAACCGCAGGATTCACTGGGGTACGCCTTGCCTGGACTATCGTGCCCAAGGCTTTGCGAACGGAGGATTCCGAGGCAGGCAAAGTCCATGCTTTGTGGACCCGTAGGCAGAATACTTTTTTTAACGGTGCCTCCAATGTGGTCCAGATGGGCGGACTGGCTGCCTTGTCGGAACAAGGCAGGGAGCAGACTGACGCTCAGGTTGCCTTCTACTTGGAGAACGCGAGCATCATCAACGAAGGTTTAATTTCGTTGGGAATTACTACCTATGGAGGGGGCAACGCCCCTTATGTCTGGTTGAAAACTCCGGATGGAGTATCCTCTTGGGACTTTTTTGATAAGTTGCTCGGAGAATGTCATGTGGTGGGTACACCAGGGTCTGGCTTTGGACCTGCAGGGGAGGGTTTCTTCCGTCTTAGTGCTTTTGGCCATCGGGAAAATGTGGAAAAAGCAGTTCAATCATTGAAAGATCACTTGAAGATTTAATCTTTCAATTGGGCAAGGGGTCTATTTCAATATTCCCTCTTACCTTTTACTATACTGTCTAGCAATTCTGAGATAGCGATTGGATTCGTTGTCTCCTAGAATAAGGGCCTGTGCAAGCCACTCCTCTGCCTTTTTATAATTTTGCTGGGTTCCCTGGCCTAAAAAGAACATGATTCCAATGTAGCGGGTGGCAATGGCGTCATTGTCCAAGGCTGCTTTGAGGAAATTCTCACGGGAGAGATTAAATTCCTGCTTTCTATAATGGGATAAGCCTTTTTTGCGAAACCCTTCGGTTTTTCCCTGACCCGCAATTTCCTTGAGAAATTGATTGGCGATCAACTCACTGTTTTCATCGGTGATAATGTTAAAGGCCATTTCGGCAGGGCCTAACTTGGGGGAGGGCCGTTCTTTTGGGAGGTTGGGGCTCGGACTAGAAACCTTGTGGGAAGTGTTTTGTTTGTTTTTAAGGATGGCCGAATTTTGGGCCAAGGAGTTCAGTGGTTGACGTTCTTGATCGGAAATAGATGAGGGGCGTTTAGGGCCCTTGACTAGCAAATTCTCGAAGCGCCTTAGTTGTAAGGCGGCTTCGGAGGAACCTGCGTTCGAAGCCTCCCTCAACCATTGAACACCATGATCTAAGTTTCGCTCAATGCCATCTCCCAAGGCGAGTTTCATTCCTAATTGGAGTTGTGCCATGACTAAGCCTTTATCCGCTGCAGCACGGATCCAACGGTTTGAAAAGTCGTTATTTCGAGATAATCCATCCCCAGTTGAGTAAGCCATACCCAAATAAAACATGCCGAGGGGTAGCTTACTCCGGGCGGCTTTAGATGACCACGATACCGCCTCTTGGGGGTCTCTTGGCACGCCAATACCGGTGAAATAAATCATTCCAAGTGTAGCTTGAGCCGTGGCTAAGCCAAGGTCTGCAGCACGTTCCAAATTCCTCATGCCTTTTTCTACATTCCTCGGAGGATTATCAATCTCCATCAATCCCACACAAAAGAGGGCGATAGGGTCTTTCGCTTTGGCTAAATCTCGCAGGTTGGAATGCAGGTAGGCTTCATCATAAAGGAATTGTCCGCGTTCAATCTTATTCCGTTCCAATTCAATCGATGCAAGAACGGCCATTCCCACACCTCCATCCACTTTGGCTGCAAGCTTCGCCCACCTTTCTGATTCGCCAAGATCAATAGGGAGACCTTTTTCACCATATTTATAAAAAAGAGCGAGTGCACCCTGATAGTATTTGTCACCGTCAAGTGCTTTTCTTTGGACTGCAGTGAGCTCTTCTTTCAAAGCAGATCCAACTGAAGTGTTGATTGGGGAAAAGACACAAAGAACAACGAGGATCCAATGAAAAGAATGGATCGGGCAAAATTGGGCTGGGCTGGTACCTTTCATCTAGGTGCTGAAGAAGATATTTCTTTTTAAATTATAAGATTTGTGCAAGGTCAATCATCACAAACGGTTATTTGAAGCAATGAATGATGATTTTCATACCTGTCAAAAGTGCGACTTTGAGTGGCATTCAAAAGACGGTCTCTCCTGCCCAATTTGTTCCCGCAAGATGTGCGTAGAAGTAAAAGAAGAAAGATACAACGAAGGTATGTTTGGCTCAGGGAGTGGCCGAAAAAGATTGAAGTTATATTACCAAGCAATCGGGTTGACCGCTTTAATTCTATTTTTATATGCAATCTTCCGGCTTTAGAAACAGTAAAGATTTGTTGATCAGTTAAGTTCCGGAGGTGGAGTCTTATGCGATTGCGGCAAAAAGGGATCCACAAAAGCTTGCTGGAAATCATACCCTTGTTCAAAGTCCTCCAGTGAATCGTTTTCGGTTCGACCAAGGATTCCATGTTCCACAAGGTTGAAAACAATTTCGCCAAAGTCCCGACATTGTCGAATATTCCAATGATCCATGAGGGTTTGAGTCATGGGCCCAAATCGTTCAAGAGCATATTCTCGGATACCTTCAAGCAATTCATTACCCGATACATGGCCGCCTTTGCCCTGCTGGTTTTTTTCCATATTTTTGAGGGTGTGATCGAGTGCTTCCCGGATGAAATAATAGGCCCCCTTACCAAACCTTTGGTCTTGGTCATGAATCTCACGGATTACATCGGGAAAGTTTTTATCGCTCATTCTAAGAACTTGGGTTAAAGGTGGTGACACTTTCTTAAACCCATTCTACTTTCTTGAGCAAACACAATTCATGAAAATTTCATACTCTTTGGCCAAAGATCGTGCATCCCCACATTGCATTTCCTGGACCTATCGAAAAAAAAGGTACCGAAAGTATTTTCGCACGCGCATCGATGCTTTTCATTTTCGCAACCAAAAGGAAATGGAACTTGGTGTAAAAGATAGGGAAGCGATCGAAAACGAAGTTATTTTCCTAGTTCTCTCTGAAATTAAAGATAAACTTAATAACTTGGATGAAAGAATCGGAAAAATGGAGGAATCTCTCTTGGATCAACAGGAATCGATGAGGGAAATTCGCAAGCCCCCTGCTCCTAAAATTCTTAAAATATCAGAAGCGGCTAAGGTACTGCGCATATCTAGGCGAAAGCTTTACTACCTGCTTGATAAAAAAGTCTTCAAAAAATATAAATTACCCCATACAAGAACAACTTTTATTAAGCTTGATGAAGTGGAGAAAGCCCTTGGTTCTTCCAACATCGATGACTTGTTGAACTGAGTTCTTTTAGCCACAAATCTTGGTAACCCCCCAAAATTTCTTTGCCTGTGATTCTTAGTTGTGGCAAAAAAATCGAAAACCCAAAAAACTAACAATTTTATTATGAGTAAAAAATTTCCAGGTGGAGTAGCAACTGGAGATGCCGTTCAGGCAATCTTCAACGATGCCAAAGAAAATGAATACGCCTTACCCGCGGTCAATGTGGTCAACAGCCATACCGTAAACGCTGTGATCGAAACCGCGGCGGCGGTTAATTCTCCTGTGATGGTTCAATTTTCAAATGGAGGTGGACAATTTTTTGCTGGTAAAAGCCTGAATAATGAAGGTCAAAGGGGTGCGGTTGCTGGTTCTGTTTCCGGAGCTTTACATGTTCATGCCATGGCGGAAGCCTATGGTGTTCCGGTGATCTTGCACACCGATCACGCTGCCAGAAAATTGCTTCCTTGGATTGATGGAATGTTGGATGCTAGTGAAAAGTTTTATGACCGTGAAGGGAAGTCTCTCTACAGTTCTCATATGCTGGATCTCTCGGAAGAGCCTATTGATGACAACTTGTCCACCTGCAAAGAGTATTTTGAGCGGATGGATAAGTTGGATATGACCATCGAAATCGAACTTGGAGTGACCGGAGGTGAAGAAGATGGAGTGGACAATACCGATATCGATAGTGCCCGTCTCTATACCCAACCTGAAGAAGTCAATCAGGCCTATGAAACGCTCTCATCGGTGAGCCATCGGTTTACCGTGGCGGCCGCTTTTGGTAATGTTCACGGCGTGTACAAACCAGGAAATGTTGAACTAACTCCCATAATTCTTAAAAACTCCCAAGAATTCGTTAAGGAAAAGCATGGTCTATCTGGAAAACCAATTGATTTTGTTTTTCATGGTGGTTCCGGTTCTTCTCGGGAGCAAATTCGTGAGGCGATCGGATATGGTGTGATTAAAATGAACCTCGATACCGATATGCAATGGGCATTCTGGGATGGAGTCCATGGTTACTACAAAGAAAAGAAGGATTATTTACACGCCCAACTGGGAAATCCTGAAGGAGATGATAAACCAAACAAAAAGTTTTATGACCCTCGAGTTTGGCTAAGAGCCGGGGAAGTTGCTTTTGTTGAAAGGTTAAAAAGATCTTTTGAAGATCTAAATTGCATGAACCGAAACTAACTCTTGCTGATCCTATACTTTAATTCCATATCATCTTTTGAGATTTACTGAACTATTTCAATTGCATCTTTCACCTTACGACACTGAAATCCGTTCCTAGAGACCTAGTCCATGCCAGAGAAAGATGATTACAATTTGCCCAAGAGAGTGGTTCGTACGATCACACTCACGGAAGATGATTTGAATAGGCTTGATGAAGTGGAGCGGGTTTTATCCAAGACGGGTCACAGGGTGAAGACTGATTCCAAATTAATCCGAGCCGCAATTAATGTGGCTTCCTTGGTTTTGCATGGAAAGCCATACGATGTAAAAGAGATCGCAGAAAAAGTGGTCCGCGAAGATGGTCGTTCATTAAGTAAATTAATGGCGAAGAAGAAATCCTAGTTTTACTGCTCCCAAATTTTTTCGATCATTGCCTGTGGGGTGGTTTGGTTTATTTGAACGGGTAGTTGATTAATTTTGATTTCCACTTGGGGTTGTTGCTTGAAAAAGATAGGGCGATAGGGGAGGCACTCCATTTCATCTACAATGGCTTTTAATGTAGTTATGGGTGCACTAATTTGGATGAGTCCAATCGCTGCTTCGGTAAGTGCACTAAGGGCATGTCCGATACCATCCGGTGCAACTTGGGCAATTTTGGGGTAACCGCCCAAGGCTTCCTCATATTCTGATTTCCACTGTTCTGTTTTATTTCCTATTTCACTTAAAAGATTAAAACAGCGAAGAAGGGATGAATTACCAGAAGGCATGGCATGATCATACCATGATTTTTTTCGAGTAGGTCCAGGGTCTAATAGGTCATTGGGACATGTAAAAAAACCAGGAAGGGTGGTGTCTTTAAATTTTTCTACGGTCAAATCTAAAAGGGTTTCTGCCTTTTTGACCCAAGATTCAAGTTTACCCAATCCCCAAACTTCAGAGATCGCACCAAAAGTTAGAATCGCCTCGGTCCACAGTACATAATCTTCAAGGAAACCAAATGCACTTTGCGAATGGTCCGGGTAGTGCAGGGAGGATACGTTGCCATCGGGTAGCCTAAATGCTCGATCCATCCAAGATAATAATTTGTGAGCCCGCTCGATCAGAGAAGGGTTTTTCAATGCGATTCCCGCATCGACCCAAGCCCGAACCAACAGGGCATGCTGGGCACAAGATCGTTTAGGGTCTATTTGAGGTTTGTCTGAATCTCTCTTTCCTTGAGCAAGTTTTTGAAGTATGGCTGAATTTTTGTCCCGAGGAATCGACAAGTCATCAATCTTCTGGGGAAGGTATGCAAAACCTGAATTCAAGGGAATGTTTCTCCAGTTGCTTTGAACCAATGCGGTATCCGCTTTGCCCAGGGTTTTGTGTAATTCATCCGTGGTCCAGAGGTAGTACGCCCCTTCTGTATCGTTCGATTCTGCAGAAAGAGAGCATGCGAATCCATCTTCGGTGTTTCCCATTTCGATATCGATCCATTGGAGAGTTTTCTCCATGACCCTACGGTCTTCTATATTTCTAAATCTCCTCCAGGATCTTGAAAAAGTGGAAATCATCAGAGCATTATCCGATAGCATTTTTTCAAAGTGCGGTATCTGCCATTCTCGGTCTTGGCAGTAACGAAAAAAACCGCCTCTTACATGATCAAATAATCCTTTATTTCCAATGCTATGGAGGGTTTTTTTGAGGCAGGATATGATTTTGTCGGCGAATTGTGGATTGTTTCTGGCGATTTGGGATTCACCCAAAGCAAACAAAAAATCCATTTTCATGGGCGATGGAAATTTGGGTGCCGGAGAAAAGCCCCCCTCCTCATTATCATGAGATTTAATGAGAGATTCAGCTGCTTCTAAGATCAGTTCATTTCTCCATTCTCTTGGGTCAGAAATTTGGGAATGGTTCGAATGGCTCAAATTGGCCAGGGCATTTTTACCATTTTCTTTAAGCTCATCCTTTTTATGGCTGTAATGTTCTGCAATACGTAGAAGAACTTGAGGCCATGGAGCCAGACCTTGTCCATTATCATTCTTGGGGAAATAGGTACCGCACCAAAAAGGAGATCCGTCGGGCAAGCAGAAAGCATGTAAGGGCCATCCTGCGGACTGATTAAACATACGCGATGCCTCCATGTACAAGAGGTCCAAGTCGGGGCGTTCTTCCCGGTCTACTTTTATACAAATAAAACAACGGTTCATTAACGATGCGATGTATGGATCTGCGTAATTTTCCCGAGACATCTGTTTGCACCAATGGCATGAGGAGTAGCCGATGGAAACAAGTACGGGTTTATCCTCTTTTCGTGCCTGTTCGAAGGCAGGCTTCCCCCAGGGTTGCCAATGAACAGGCTGATCCGCCAGTTCATTGAGGTATGGACTGGCTTGGTTCTTTAATGCATTCGACATAATAAGCAGTCAAATACCTATGTCAGAGATTGTTATACGTCCCAAGCTCGAATCCATTTTATCTTTTTCCCATTGTCGACCAGCTTGTTCCGTTTTACGGAAGAGAGATGCCCGAAATTCGTATTCTCGCAGATCAAGTAGCAAACCAAATCGCCGCGGGCGAAGTGGTTGAGCGCCCCGTTGCTGTTCTCAAGGAACTGGTCGAAAACAGTATCGATGCAGGAGCCAAGAAAATAGAAATTGAATTTCGCAATGGGGGAAAGTCCTACCTCAGGGTAGAGGACGACGGTATCGGGATGAAGCAAGATCAAGCCCTGCTATCCCTTGAAAGGCACGCGACCAGTAAGATTCGTAAGGCAATTGATCTAAATCAAGTTCAGACATTCGGTTTTCGAGGAGAGGCCCTCCCGTCAATAGCCAGCGTGAGTCGATTTTTACTTAGAACACGATCGGAAAAGGCATTGGATGGTTCCGAGATCTTGGTCAATGGAGGCAAGATGATTCATTGTAAGGAGTGTGGCATGCCTCCAGGGACCAGGGTTGAGGTGTCCCATCTTTTTAATTCTGTTCCGGGACGAAGAAAATTCCTTAAGACTGAAGTAACTGAAGCCACTCATCTCATTCATCTGGCTAAGTTATATGCTCTGGCTCATCCATCGATAACTTTTTCACTGATAGAAAGCGGTCGGACCCTTTTCCGGTCTCCTGCATGTGAAGTTCCTATCGATCGGGTAAGAGAAATTTTTGGTGGCGTGCTTGCAGATGTGCTGATGCCTTTTGACTCAAGGGGAGAAGGTTTTGCCCTGAATGGCTTGTTGGGAAAGCCAGGCCAAAGTCGTTCTACACGAAAAGAGATGATGTTTTTTGTGAATCGAAGACCGGTGGATAGTAAAACCATATCCTATGCCGTGATCGAGGCATTTCATACTTTTGTACCGAAAGGAAGATTCCCCCTCGCCATTCTTTTTCTGGAAATTGATCCTGCCGCAGTGGATGTAAATGTTCACCCCTCAAAACGTGAGATCCGCTTTCGGAATGAGCCAGAAGTAAGATCCTTCATCATTAGTAAAATCTTAGATCATAATCGTTCGATGTCTTCGCCAGCACCTCAATCCCAAAGTTCGGAGGGGATAGTCGAATATGAAAAGGAAAATGGAAAGCTGGTTCCTCAAATCGATCCTCAGGCCCTCAAGATTTTTGGAAATTCGAACAGTACATTGGATCCTAGCTTGAAAGAAGAAACCTTTGAATCTGCGGAGACTCTAACCAATGAGAGCTTGCTGTTGGATGGCCAACTGAACCACAAAAATGAAGCGCATCACTTTCCTGCCCAAGAAATTATCGAACGAAAAATAGTTGGTAAAAGAAGGGAACTGGGTGCGGCATGGAAGTTTCTCGATTGTCCTCACGGAAATCTTGCCATTTTCACCACCCCCCATGGGGTTGTTGCTTTACATGCCCGGGCTGCCTACGAGAGGGTTCGCTTTGAGCAATTGGAAGATAGTTTCAGGGATTCCGATCAAGCATCGTCACAAACTTTACTCATAGCCGAAGCCCTTGAGCTTGACGGTATTGATAGTGCGAATCTTAAAGTCAGTTTAAGCAAACTCCGTAATTTAGGTTTTATCATAGAAGAATTTGGCAGGAATTTTTACAGGTTAGAGGGATGTCCCCACTGGCTTGAATCGGAATATGCATCGAACTTTTTGCGAGACTTTCTTGAGGTTGCCAGGGAAAGTGATGGTGCCCCTCGAGTGGAGTCACTGGCCAGGCAAGCTTTGGAAAGGCAGGCCAATTACAAATACGAAAATAACGAGGGCTTTACCGACACAGAAATGATTCATCTGGTGGAACAATTATTGGGTTGCCGGAACCCCTATGTTTGCCCCAAAGGAAAGCCCACTTATTTCGAGATTCCAGTCAGAGATTTTGAGAATCGATTTAAGCGCAAACTATGATTGCCAGTGCCCTCATTGATTAGTTAGATCGTAGGCCTTCGATGAACCTTGCTTTTCAGATATGAGAATGAATCTTTATTTCCAACTTTTTTTGATCCTTGTTTCAACATCCTTACTACCTTCCTGTTCTCTTAAGGAGATCGGACAAAATACCCAAAAAAAAGCTGAGGAAGGCTGGTCCTACCTAGTCGAAAAAGGCACTGGTTTTTATGAGACTGGAAAAAACACCCTTGGTCTTGATAGCCCAGATCAACCCGACATTAAAAAGAAGATGACTATTTCTAAAAGAGTTTTTGGTCAATTCGCCGATGGTTCCAAAGTCCATGAATTCCGTTTGATTAATGAGAATGGGGTTGAGGTAAGTATCCTTGAGTTTGGAGCTGCCGTTCGGGAAATCATCCTCCCGGATCGTGATGGTAAACTAGAAAATGTGTCTCTCGGTTTTTCCTCCCTCGATGATTACCTTAGCAAAAGCCCTTATTTCGGTTGTATTGCGGGTCGTTATGCCAACCGAATTGCTGCCGGGCACTTTTCCCTAGACGGTATCCATTATCAGCTTGCAACCAATAATGGGGCCAATCATTTGCACGGTGGGTTGCAGGGCTTCGACAAGCGTGTTTGGGCTGGCAAGGCAATGGAAAGCGATCTCGGTGTTGTTTTTAACTATGTAAGTCCAGATGGAGAGGAAGGCTATCCTGGCAGACTGATTACCCAAGCCACTTACATCCTTACTTCAGATAACGACCTTAAAATCCAAATAAAAGCCACTTCAGATAAGCCGACGATTGTGAATCTTACCAATCATACCTATTTCAACCTGAGTGGAGCAGGAGAATCCACTATTCTTAACCATCAACTAACCCTGCCAGGTAAAGAGTTCGTTGCGACCGATGCCAGTGGTATACCCTCTGGATTTGAGCAGGTAATGGGGACTCCATTTGATTTTCGTAGAGCCACCCGGATTGGTTCTAGAATCGATCAGGATCATGCACAACTGATTGCAGGAAAGGGGTATGACCATACCTGGCTTGTTCCAAAGGGAAATCAAGAATTGAATTGGGCTGCTACATTAAAAGATTCAGAATCGGGCAGGTGTTTACAACTGTTTACCAACCAACCTGGCATCCAATTTTACAGTGGCAATTATTTGGATGGTTCCCTTGTAGGGAGTTTAGGAGAATCCTATCCTTTTCGCTCGGGTCTATGTTTGGAGCCTCAGCTTTTTCCTGACAGTCCTAATCATGAAGGGCAAGATCGTTGGCCGAGTTCCGTGCTTCGTCCGGGAGAAACCTACTTTCACAGTACCGTTTACAAATTCTCCGTGGAATAATTGCGAGTCACTGAAAGATTGTATTATATATTTCCTAAAATTTAAATTTAGAGAAGTGGCACAAAAACTGCCCCTGCTGATTCAATTCCACACCCATGACTACAACCAATATCGCTCCTACTGTTTCCTCCAAAATAGAAACCCAACATCAAGTGAATGATTTGAAAGAATCAATCCTGCACCAACTCCGGTTGACCCTTGCTCGTCAGTTGGAAAATGTTTCCCCTCAGGAGATGTGGACCGCCGTTTGCCTGGCCGTGCGTGAGCAAATCATGGAAAAGTACATCCGCACCCAGAAGGCTCATGTTGAACAAGATGTACGCCGAGTTCACTACCTGAGCCTCGAATACTTGATGGGCAGGTTGCTCGAATCGAATTTGTGTAATCTAGGAATCAAAGAAAACCTGAGCGAAGCACTGGCCGAGTTAGGTTTTGACCTTTCGGAACTCTTAACCGAAGAACATGATATGGGCTTGGGCAATGGCGGTCTTGGACGGTTGGCCGCTTGCTTCCTTGATTCTATGGCAACCATGGATCTGCCTGCCATCGGTTACGGAATTCACTACCAATATGGACTATTTAAGCAGGAATTTGAGGACGGAAAACAAATTGAAAAGCCCGATGACTGGAGAAGGTATGGCAACCCCTGGGAAATTGCCCGCCCTCAGTTTATGCAAAAAGTTCAGCTCTACGGCCGGGTGCAGCATGACTATGATAGCCGAGGAGACTATCGTCCCAAATGGGTCGATACCAAAGTGGTGGATGGCATTCCTTTTGATATTGCCATTGTGGGTTATGATACCAACACGGTTAATTTTCTGCGCCTATGGGAGTCCAAGGCATCGGAGGAGTTTGACCTCGATGTTTTTAACCAAGGCGGATATGTTGAGGCAGTCAGGGAAAAGGCGATGGTGGAGACGATATCCAAAGTGCTTTACCCCAATGATGAAACCGAAAATGGCAAGGAACTACGGCTAGTCCAACAATACTTTTTTGTTTCCTGTTCTCTCCAGGACATCATCGCCCGTTATCGCCGGAATCATGATGGATGGGATCAGTTTACTGATAAGGTGGTGGTTCAGCTTAATGATACCCATCCGGCGGTGGCCATTCTTGAGTTACTTCGTATCCTGATCGATCACGAACAAATGACTTGGGATGATGCTTGGGATTTGGTCAGGAAAACATTTGCTTACACCAATCATACCCTACTGCCAGAGGCTTTGGAGACTTGGAGTGAAGGCTTATTTGCCAAGGTTCTTCCACGCCATTACGACCTCGTTTTAGAGGTCAATCGAAGGTTTTTAGAGCATGAAGTTAAAAGGTTTGCTCCGGATGATTCCGATCGATTGCGAAGAATGGCCATTGTGGCGGATGGACAAGTTCGTATGGCTCACCTTTCCGTGGTTGGAAGTCATTCCGTAAACGGTGTGGCCGCCTTGCATACTGAATTGCTTCAACAGAGATTACTTCGCGAATTTGCCGAGATTTATCCAGCACGTTTCAATAATAAAACCAATGGTATTACTCCAAGAAGGTGGTTGGTCGGGTGTAATCCTGAGTTATCTGATCTCGTCAGCGAATCGGTTGGGTCTAGTTGGGTAACAGATTATTCGAAGTTGAGTGAGCTTGGTAAGTTCGCCGATGAGACATCTTTTCGTGAGAAATTTAGGTCGATTAAGATGCACAATAAGGAGATTTTAGCCAAGATGGTGCAATCTCGGGTGGGGATAGAAATCAGTCCGGATGCTTTATTTGATGCCCAGATCAAGAGGTTGCATGAGTATAAGCGCCAGCATCTTAACCTCTTACATATTCTTACATTGTATCGCAGGCTTCTGCATAACCCTAACTTGGACATACCACCTCGGGTATTTTTATTCGGAGCCAAGGCTGCTCCTGGATACCACATGGCCAAGGTGATTATTCACGCGATTAATTTAGTCGCCTCCAAAATAAATTCGGACGAACGGATCAAAGATAAATTAAAAGTTGTCTTTTGGCCTAACTATGGAGTTTCCGTTGCCGAGCGAATGATTCCAGCCTCTGACCTGTCCGAACAGATATCCACTGCGGGTAAAGAGGCCTCGGGTACTGGTAATATGAAGTTTGCCCTCAATGGTGCCCTCACCATCGGTACCTTGGATGGTGCTAATGTGGAAATTCTAGAAGAGGTGGGAAATGAAAATATTTTTATCTTTGGCCAAACGGTTGATGGGATTGAGAAACTGAACCATAACGGCTATGCTCCGTTTTCCTATTATGAGTCGGACGGCGAACTTAAGGCAGTATTGGACTGGTTATCATCTGATTTCTTTTCACCTGGGCAAGGAAGGCAAACGGCGGATCTTACACGTGGTTTGCTTGATTGGGGAGATCCTTTCTTTGTTCTCGCTGATTATCGTGCCTATGTGGAAGCTCAAGAGAAAGTAAGTTCAGCCTATCTCGATCAGGAAAATTGGACCGCTATGGCGATTCGCAATGTTGCTGGATCCGGAAAATTTTCCTCCGATCGTACAATCGGAGAATATGCCAAGGATATCTGGAAATTAGACTCGGTTCGCGTTTCTTGATTCGCATACCTTATCTCTTTCTCCTCATTATGGGGAGTTGGACAACTTGCTTGTCTTCTACTGGTTCGTTGTCTTCTACTGGTTCGAATCCCGAGACTTCTCCCTATCCGTTCAATCTGGGCGAAAGGCTGGAATATGAAATAAAGTGGGGCTTTTTTCCAGTTGGATCGGCGGTGATGGAGGTTCTCGCAGAGGATAAAGCGATTGAAAACAGCCCGATCTTAGTACGATTCAATGTACGAACCAATTCGTTTGCCGATACCTTTTACAAGGTAAGAACATCGATTACCAGTACAGTAAGTTCAGATTTTTCTCGTACACTGAAGTATCAGAAAGAACAGCGTGAAGGAAAAACCCGCAGGGAAATAGAAGTGGTTTACAACTATGATGAGGGAACCGTCTCTTATGTTAAAAATGGATCTAAACCGAAATTGACTCAAATTTCAGGCTATGTCCATGATCCTCTTTCGATTGCCTATTTGTTTCGACTCCATCCCTTGATACCCGGAGGAAAAACCGTTCTCCCAACCTGTGATGGCAAGCGTTTTCAAGAGGTGGTTGTCCAGACAAAGGAAAGAAAGTTAATTTCTCTTCCCCGTGGGCGAATTTTTGCAATCGAAACCATTCCTGCTTTGTCCAACCTGCGTGGGGTTTTTAATCGAAGTCCGCAAGGAACGCTTAAGGTTTGGTACTCGGATGATGAGAGGAGGGTTCCACTTCGTGTAAGTAGCCGAGTAATCGTGGGTAGTTTTACCGCAAGCTTGATTAAGGCAAGCCCGCCCATTCGGGGCTACCATTAAATAAAGACGAAAAGAGATTAGTCGACTTCGGGCCCCTCTTTAAGAAGTTCGATAAAAGCACGTAAGGCAGGGGTGAGCATCTTAGTATTTTTGTGAATAATTGAAAGTGGTCTGCTATGAATTCCACCTTCCAGCTTAAAACTGATCAATTGCTTTCTCTCCACTTCATTGACGACTGTGCTTGCCGGTAAGATAGCAAGACCGGCATTGATTTCAATGGCTCGCTTGACGGTCTCAACATTGTCAAATTCCATAACTACCGACACATCAATTCCAGCATGATTGAGAATCTCATCAGTGGCCTTTCGGGTAGGGATGTCTTTATCGAAGGCGATAAATTCAACATCTTGAAGATCTTTCAACGCAATCATTCGTTTCTTACTAAGCGGATGCTCCGGACTCATTGCCACAATCATTTCATCGTTGGTAAAAGGAATGACTTCGAGGTCTTTGTGAGGGGAGGGGAAAGCAATTAATCCGATATCTGCATTTCCGTGCAAAACATCTTCATAAACTAGATTGGCTCTTCGGTATTCTACTCTCGAATTGACTGCGGGAAATTCCTTGAGAAAAGATTTGAGATAAGGAGGTAAAACATGAAGTCCGATGCTATTGACTGTGGATATGTGTATCGTTCCACTGACCACATTGCGCATTTCCTGAATTTCGCAATTTAAGCGATCGTAGAGATTCAGAATTTGTTTAAAGGTGGAGTAAAGAGCCGTTCCTTGGGGGGTGAGGCGGAATTTTTTTTGATTTCGGTCAATGATGAGCATTTGATAATGCGACTCCATTGCCTTAAGCTGTTGACTGACAGCCGACTGGGTGACTTCGTTTAATTTTGCTGCCTTGGAAAAGC
>JAYQBP010000037.1:0-10120 GCA_038137385.1 Opitutales bacterium
TAACAAAAGAACAAGTAATTGATTGGCTAAGTGGTCAATCCGTAATCGAAATCGCTGATCTCGGTAAAGAGCTCGAAGAAAAATGGGGCGTTAGTGCGGCAGCACCCGCTGCCGTTGCTGTTGCCGCACCCGCTGGCGGAGGAGATGGCGATGGAGGGGCAGCTGAAGAAAAAACCGAGTTTGATGTAATTCTTACAGAGCTCGGTGGCAATAAAATCGCAGTTATCAAAGAGGTTCGTGCAATCACTGGACTCGGTTTAAAAGAAGCTAAAGATCTTGTAGAAGGTGCTCCTAAACCTGTTAAAGAAGGGGTATCAAAAGAGGAAGCGGATGAAGTCGCAAAGAAACTTGAAGCTGCCGGAGCAAAGGCAGAAGTCAAGTAATGTTGTTCTTCCTTTAATTTTTAGGATCAGCCGCCCGGTTTAGTACTGGCGGCTTTTCCGTTTCTACTGCTCTCTTAAAACTTCTCCCTATCCCCCACTCTAGTCATGGAATACACGAAAAGACAAAACTTCGGAAAATTACAGGAAGTCATTGATCCACCTACTCTTATCCAAAACCAAGTTGATTCATTTCATCACTTTCTTCAAAGAGATGTTCCTGCAACACATCGTCAACATGATGGTTTAGAAGCCGTTTTTCGTGAAATATTTCCAATTCTTAGTTATGACGAGAAATCTAGGTTAGAATATGTCAGTTATTCAATAGGTGAGTCTAAGCTTTCTGAGGTTGAGTGTATCGACCAGAAATGTACTTATTCTGCACCCCTTCAAGTGAAATTAAGGCTTCGTTTGGAAGTAGACGGACAAAACAAGCCTTTTTACAGTGAAGAAGAAATTTTCATGGGAGATTTACCCATTATAACGGAGCGGGGCTCTTTTATAATTAATGGAGCTGAACGTGTTGTTGTCAGTCAATTACATCGTTCTCCTGGGGTCAGCTTTGAAGAGTCAACTCACACTAGTGGTAAAACTCTCCACGGTTTTCGTATAATTCCTGACCGAGGTACTTGGATAGAAGCTCAATTTGATCAACATGAATTACTTTATGTTTATCTTGATCGAAGAAGAAGGCGTAGGAAGTTTTTAATCACGACCTTTCTAAGAGCCTTAATGGATTGGGATCCTTCTAAAGATAAAGACTCGGACCAAAAAATAATCGATCTTTTCTACAATATCGAAACATTATCTATCGAAGATCTAATCAATAAGGAAAATGTGTCAAATTTTGTGCTTGTAGAGCCTATGTTCGATCGGGCCAAAGGGGTTGTTTTAGCCAAAGCTTTTGAGCCTCTTACAAAAACTTACTTACGGACCTTTGTTAAGGCTGGAGAAAAGACACTTAGAGCCATTGATACTAGCGTGGATGATGGAGCAATCATTCGTTGTCTCAAGAAAGATACCTCTAAAAACAAAGAGGAAGCCCTCAAAGAAATTTATAAAAAACTCCGTCCCGGAGAGCCACCGCATAAGGCAAATGCAGAGGCTCTTCTTAATCGTCTTTTTCTTGATGGCAAGAGATATGATTTAGCCAAAGTAGGTCGTCATATGCTTAATCTTAAACTGGGGTTAGATACTCCTTTAGAAGTAAGAATTACAACGGTTGAAGATTTAGTAGCAGCCACTCGTAAACTGACTGACTTAAAGCGAGGTAAATCCGACGAGCAGATGGCTAGGGAGGATGCTGGCTCCATTTTTGATATGGGTATTGACGACATTGACCACTTAGGAAATCGTCGCGTCCGTACGGTTGGTGAGTTGCTTGCAAATGTTTGCCGCAGTGGACTAGCTCGTACCGAAAGAGTGGTACGCGAACGAATGACTTTATACGATCAAGGAGTCGAGAGTCTTTCACCTGGAAAACTTATAAACCCGAAGGCGCTCACAACCGTCATTCGAGATTTCTTTGCTCGGAGTCAACTTAGTCAATTCATGGATCAAATTAATCCTTTGGCTGAAATGACTCACAAAAGAAGGCTATCTGCTTTGGGTCCTGGCGGATTGAATCGCGAGCGTGCTGGGTTTGAAGTTCGTGATGTCCATCCCACTCATTATGGTCGTATTTGTCCTATTGAAACACCCGAAGGGCCAAATATCGGTTTAATAAACACATTGTCTACTTACGCTAAGATCGATCAATTTGGTTTTTTGCAGTCTCCCTACCATAAAGTAACAAATGGTGTGGTTGATAAGAACCCCAAAAATGTTGTATATCTTAATGCTTTCGAAGAGGAAAAATATATCATTGCTCAGGCGAACAGCGAAATAGACAATAAGTCATTCAAGCTAAAGGGCCGTCCAACATGTCGCTACCGCGATCAAGTCCAAGAATACGACCCTGAAGAGATCAATTTTATGGATGTCTCTCCCAAGCAAGTTGTTTCGGTTGCTGCTGGGTTAATTCCTTTCATTGAGCATGATGATGCTAATCGTGCTCTTATGGGAGCGAATATGCAAAGACAAGCTGTACCACTTCTTCAAACAGAATCACCTTTCGTTGGTACGGGCATTGAAAGCAAAGTGGCTGAAGACTCCAAGACGGTTACAATATCCGAGTCAGAAGGCATCGTTGCCATTGCTGATGGTAACCGAATCGTTGTTTCTGATGATGGATCCCTCCCCCCTAGGTTTCATAAAGAGCCCCGTAGTGATCACAAACGCGGTATTTACTGCTATGAATTGCGAAAGTTTTTAAGGTCCAATGCCGGCACATGCTTCAACCAAAAACCCATTGTACGCAAAGGGGATAAGGTCAAATTGGGTCAAGCACTGGCTGATGGAGCCAGTACTGAAAATGGAGAACTCGCGATCGGTAGAAATATCCTAGTAGCCTTTATGCCTTGGAAGGGATATAATTTCGAAGATGCAATCCTGATATCTGAAAAAATTGTTAAAGATGATATCTACACATCAATCCATGTGGAAGAATTTGAGGTTACAGCAAGAGATACCAAACTTGGCCCCGAAGAAATAACAAGGGATATTCCAAATGCAGGAGAAGAAGCCCTACGAAACCTTGACCATTTGGGTATCGTTAGAATTGGTGCAGAAGTTAAGCCCGGAGATATTCTGGTAGGGAAAATTACCCCCAAAAGTGAGACGGATCTTGCTCCTGAAGAGAAGTTGTTACGAGCCATTTTTGGTGAAAAAGCAGCGGATGTAAAAGATAGCTCACTACGTGTACCATCTGGCACACAAGGTATTGTGATGGATATCAAGGTGTCCAGCCGTACAGATGCGGAACAAGAAAAGTTATCACCTTCTGATTTCCGTCGTCAGATGAAACAGATTAAGGAGGATTACAGAAACCAAACAGAGGATCTTAGAGCCCAGCTTACTGAATCATTATCGAACATATTATTAGGAGAGAAAATTCCACTTAATGTAACGAACTCGGAAACAGATGATATCATCATCCCTGCTAATCGTAAGATTACTAAAACTTTACTAAGAAGACTTGCTTCGGTTCATCAATTCATTGATATCCCTCCGTCTCCTGTTCGAATCAAGGTTTTTGAAATTATTGAAAGCTATGAATCGAAGTTCCAGGATTTGGAAGATGATAAGGATCGTAAAATGGAAGCGATCGAACATGGAGATTCTATCGATCAAGGAGCCATCAAAAATGTCCGAGTTTTTATTGCTAAGAAGCAAAAGATGCGGGTGGGTGACAAAATGGCAGGTCGACATGGAAATAAAGGTGTAGTTGCAAAAATTGTTCCTGAAGAAGATATGCCATTTTTACCAGATGGTACACCCATTGAGATTTGTCTTAACCCACTTGGTGTGCCCAGTCGTATGAATGTCGGCCAAGTCTTGGAAACTCACTTGGGGTGGGCTTGTAAGAAACTTGGACTGAAGGTGGCGACCCCTATATTTGATGGAATTCCAGAGGCCAGAATTCAAGAGTATCTCAAAGAAGCCGAACTTCCTGAAAATGGAAAAAGTGTTCTTTACGATGGTTGCACGGGTGAACCTTTTTATCAACGTATTGTTGTCGGTTA
Source organism: Opitutales bacterium (assembly GCA_038137385.1). Classification (GTDB taxonomy): domain Bacteria; phylum Verrucomicrobiota; class Verrucomicrobiia; order Opitutales; family Seribacteraceae; genus Chordibacter. The sequence goes on from JAYQBP010000037.1 coordinate 4,004, forward strand.
CATGTACATGCTCAAACTAAATCACTTGGTAACCAGTAAAATCCATGCTCGTGCAGTGGGCCCCTACAGCCTCATTACTCAGCAACCTCTTGGAGGAAAAGCTCAGTTTGGTGGTCAAAGATTTGGAGAAATGGAAGTATGGGCACTTGAAGCTTATGGTGCAGCTTACACATTACAAGAGATTTTAACCGTTAAATCTGATGATGTGTTAGGAAGAACAAAAATCTATGAATCACTTGTCAAAGGCGACAACTCTCTACAGGCAGGTACGCCACAATCTTTCAATGTTCTTATGAAAGAAATGCAAAGCTTGTGCCTTGATGTCCGTGTTCGTGGCGAAGAAGGCTTATAATCTTAGCACCATTAAAATTTAAAATTTATTACTATGAGCGTAGAAGCACTAAATGAAGCACTTGGAGTCGATGTTGGACCTATGGATCGAGTATCCATAACGGTAGCAGATCCAGAAATAATTCGTTCTTGGTCTAAAGGTGAAGTAAAGAACCCTGAGACTATTAATTATCGTACATTCAAGCCAGAACCTGGTGGACTGTTTTGTCAAAAAATATTTGGACCCGTTCGAGACTACGAATGTGCTTGTGGTAAGTACAAGAGAATTAAATACAAGGGCGTTGTTTGTGATCGGTGTGGGGTTGAGGTTACTGTCTCCCGTGTACGTCGTGAGCGCATGGGACATATTGAACTTGCTGTACCTGTTTCCCACATTTGGTTTCTCAAAAGCATGCCTAGCCGACTGGGCTTGCTTATGAATATGACCGCCAAGAGCTTGGAACGAGTGCTTTATTACGAGCAATATTTGGTTACCGACCCTGGCAACACTCCTTTGGAAGATCGCCAACTTCTTTCTGACAAAGAATATCGTGAAGCAATCGATGAGTATGGAGACGAGTTCGAAGCCAAAATGGGTGCAGAGGCCGTCCGCGATGTATTAAGCCGCTTGGACTTACAGGATGAATTAGATGATCTGTATGATCAAATACATGATACAAAATCTAAGCAAATGAAGAAAAAATTAGCCAGTCGTCTTCGAGTGGTTAAAGGCTTCCTTCAGTCCGAGGCTTCACCTGAGTGGATGATTTTAGAATCCATACCAGTAATTCCCCCCGATCTGCGACCATTGGTCCCACTCGAGGGTGGCAGATTTGCTACGAGTGATTTAAATGACCTATACAGAAGAGTTATTAATCGTAATAATCGTTTAAAAAACCTGCTTCAGCTCAAAACGCCCGATGTAATCATCCACAACGAAAAAAGGATGTTACAAGAAGCCGTGGATGCTCTTTTCGATAATGGAAGGCACGGCCGGGCCATAACTGGGTCGGGAAACCGTCCACTAAAGTCACTTAGTGACATGCTCAAAGGAAAACAAGGCAGATTTAGACAGAATCTTCTTGGAAAGCGCGTAGATTACTCGGGCCGCTCCGTTATCGTAATAGGTCCAGAACTAAAACTTCACCAATGTGGTTTACCTAAGAAAATGGCACTCATTTTATTTGAACCATTTATCATTCGTAGACTGAAGGAGTTGGGATTTGTACATACCGTGAGGGGTGCCCGGAAAATGATCGAAACACGCTCTCCTGAAGTTTGGGATATTTTAGAGGAAGTAACCAAGGGGCATCCCGTGTTACTTAATCGTGCCCCTACCCTTCACCGTTTATCCATACAGGCTTTTGAGCCTGTTTTAATCGAGGGCAATGCGATTCGGGTTCACCCCCTGGTTTGTACCCCATACAACGCAGACTTTGATGGCGATCAAATGGCTGTACATGTACCTCTTTCCGTTGAGGCAATCATGGAAGCGAAACTGTTGATGATGGCCACTCATAACATCTTCTCGCCGTCCAGTGGAAAACCCATTTTAACTCCCTCACAAGATATCGTTTTAGGGTCTTATTTCCTAACTATGAGCCCTAAGAAGGAAATGCCCGAGGCGAATGTAAGGCTTCCATTAATCGCATCTTTGGAAGAAGCCCTTAGTGCATTGCAAGACGGTGCTCTTGAATTACACGATTGGATTGATTTGGAAAACCCTGACAAAGGCAAAGAAACTCATTTTGGAATATCTGGAAGAAGCGTCGTTCGGACAACGGTCGGTCGTGTGCTCTTCAATACTATCTGGCCAGATGTACTCGGTTTTTTCAATAAACCTGCCCTCAAGGGTGATTTAGGCGATCTTATTCTAGAGACTTACCGGCTTACTGGTAAGAAAGATACGATAATTGCATTAGATAAGCTCAAAGAAATGGGCTTTGATATGGCAACAAAGGCGGGTATTTCGATTGGTATTTTCGACATGATTATTCCTGATGAAAAGAAAGACAGGATTATATCCGCCCGAAAAGACATTGATAAAATTGAGGATCAATTTCGTAAGGGCATTATCACCCGCGGAGAAAGGCACAATAAAATTATCGATGTCTGGACATCCGCTACCGATGATATCGCCAAAAATGTTTTCTCCGCTTTGGATCAAAATCTTGGAAAAGATACTATAAATCCGGTTTATCTCATGATGGACTCGGGTGCTCGTGGTAACCGACAGCAAGTCCGCCAACTTTGTGGGATGCGCGGATTGATGGCAAAACCTTCAGGAGAAATCATTGAGCAGCCTATTCTTTCTTCATTCCGTGAAGGTTTATCAGTCCTTGAATATTTCATGTCGACCCATGGTGCTCGAAAGGGTCTTGCCGATACCGCTTTAAAAACAGCGGATGCAGGATATTTGACCCGTAAGCTTTGTGATGTTGCCATGGATTGCGTAATTGCCAAGGAAGACGACAACCGAAGGGATGGAGTTGTTAAAAAAGCGATTATGGAAGGAGACAATGAGATTGTTCCCCTTCGTGATCGCATAATTGGTCGTTATTCTGCTGAGAGCATTGCCAATCCCTCTAATCCTAGTGAAACTCTCGTTTCATCTGGGGCTCTCATCACTGAGGATATTGCGGGAACTCTTGATGCCTCTGGAATCACTCGTGTGCGAGTTATGTCGCCATTAACGAGTCGTATTAAAAATGGCATGACATCGATGGAGTACGGAATAGATCCATCAACCAATGCCTTAGTCAAGCAGGGTTCGGCTGTTGGAATCATTGCGGCCCAGTCTATTGGGGAACCTGGAACTCAGTTGACTATGCGTACTTTCCATATTGGTGGAATTGCAAGTGCTGGAAGAGAAGAACCAGTGATTCATATTAGAAAAGCAGGAAAACTAAAGTTTGTTGGTTTACGATTGGTAACCTTGGCAAACGGACAGCAAGTTTCTCTCAATAAAACTGGGTCCATCCAAGTTCTAGATAATGACGGTAGAATCATCGATGACTATCCTATCCCTGCGGGTGCATTACTTCATTTCAAGGATCAAGATCAAGTAGATGAGTCGACATTGCTTGCTCAGTGGGATCCTTACAACATTCCGATTTTATCAGAAAAGAAAGGAATTATCGGATTCGAAGATATGCTGCCTGGTGTTACAACCAAGGTAGAAAAAGATGCTTCTGGCGGTAAGTCGATGGTTGTAATTGAGCACAAAGAAGACTTAAACCCACAAATTATTGTCAAAGATACGAGCGGCAAAGCCATCGCTACTTATTCTGTGCCCACAGGTGCTCAAGTGGCTGTTGATGAAGGTACTCGTATAGATGCTGGATCTATTATTGCCAAAACCCCCCGCCAAGCTTCCAAAACGCAGGATATTACGGGCGGGTTACCACGAGTTGCAGAGTTATTCGAAGCTCGTAGGCCTAAAGAGAGTAATGTTGGTCAAATGGCGAAGATTGATGGTATTATTACGGAAGCAGGTACCCTCAGATCGAAGAAAAGACTTCTTGTTACAAACGAAGATACCGGTCAAGTTGAAGAGCACCTTATTCCTCACGGCAAACATGTGCTGGTTCAACACGGAGATTTTGTTCATAAGGGTCAACTCATAACCGAAGGTGCTAAAGACCCTCACGAGATTCTTGAAATTCTTGGACCCTCTGCTGTTCAAGAATACTTAATCGAAGAAATCCAAAAGGTTTATCGTCTTCAAGGTGTTACCATTAATGATAAGCACCTTGAGGTAATCATATCGAGAATGTTGTTTAAAGTAAGAATAACAGACCCAGGAGATGCTGAATTCTTTTGGGGTGACCAAGTTGACCGATTTGCTTTTCTTGACGCAAACGAGTCGATTGCACAAAAAGGAGGAAAACCGGCAGAGGCTGAACCCATTTTGCTTGGAATCACAAAAGCGTCTCTAGAAACAGACAGTTTCATTTCTGCGGCATCTTTCCAAGAAACAACGAGAGTTCTTACTAATGCTGCCACACTTGGTAAGGTTGATGAGCTCAATGGCTTTAAGGAAAATGTCATTATGGGTCACTTGATACCAGCCGGAACTGGTTTGCCAAAATGGAGGCGACTGAAAATTGACAGCTTAGGGTCAAGTTCTTCTGAATCCTTGTCCGCTTAAATAAGATTTGTTTTATTTCTGTCTTGTAATTTTTTTAGTAAAATTTATTTTAGCTCCTTTACCCTCAAATTTGCACTATGCCTACGATCAATCAATTGGTTCGAAAAAACCGTCGCTTGCAAAAAGCCAAAACCAAATCGCCTGCGTTAAAGGCTTGCCCTTTTCGTCGGGGTGTATGCGTACAGGTTACCACTCGTACCCCAAAGAAGCCAAATTCTGCGGTGCGCAAGGTCGCTAAAGTACGTCTCACAACTGGTTACGAGGTGATCGCTTACATTCCTGATGAGGGTCATAACCTTCAAGAGCACAGTATCGTACTTCTTCGCGGAGGACGAGTTAAGGACCTAAATGGAGTAAGATACCACATCGTTAGGGGCACACTTGATTGCCAGGGAGTTGAAAAAAGGCGTCGTAGTAGATCTAAGTACGGCGTTAAGAAACCCAAAAGCTGATTTTTCTCATGTCTAGAAGACGACAAGCCAACAAACGTCCTGTTTTGCCAGACCCTCGTCATGGCAGTACTTTGATAAGTTCACTGATTAACATCGTCATGATTGACGGAAAGAAATCCGTTGCCCAGCGTGTTGTTTATTCGGCCATCGAAAAAATGGCTGAAAAATTAGAGAAAGGGAATCCTTTAGAATTAGTTTTAGGTGCCCTTGAGAATATTCGTCCCAAAATCGAAGTCAAAAGTCGCCGTGTTGGGGGAGCAACTTATCAAGTTCCAATCGAGGTAGCATTTGACCGTCAGCAGAGTCTTGCATTTCGATGGGTTGTAAATGCTGCATCTTCACGGAAGGGTACACCTATGGCCGATGCTCTCGCCAACGAACTTATTGACGCTTACAACAACACTGGTTCGGTAGTTAAGAAACGCGAGGAAACCCACAAAATGGCCCAAGCCAATCGTGCATTTGCCCATCTGCGTTGGTAACCATATCTCTCTACCCATGACAACTTTGCTTGAACGATCCTCAGCGAATTCTACTAGTCGCAAAACAATTCTCGAACATACTCGTAACATTGGTATTGCTGCTCACATTGATGCAGGAAAAACCACTTGTACCGAACGGGTATTATTTTACTCCGGTGTTGTGCACAAAATTGGTGAGGTTCATGAAGGTAGTGCAACCACGGACTGGATGGAGCAGGAACGCGAGCGTGGTATCACGATCACATCCGCCGCTATTTCCTGTGGTTGGACAACTTCCGAAGGCCCTTTCGCATCGATCGATCACCGAATAAACATCATCGATACCCCTGGGCATGTTGACTTTACTGCTGAAGTCGAAAGATCTCTAAGAGTTCTTGACGGTGCGGTTGCGGTATTCACATCTGTCGAGGGAGTTCAACCTCAATCCGAGACTGTTTGGAGACAGATGGACAAATATCATGTTCCTCGTCTTGCTTTCATCAACAAAATGGACCGCATGGGTTCAGACTTCTTGGCTGCGTTGCAAACCATGCGCGATAAACTTGGTGCGAACGCTCATCCTCTGTTTCTCGCTATCGGGGCGGAAGAAAACTTTAAAGGTCTCGTTGATCTGGTTAAGATGGTCGCTTATATTTATGACGAAACCGATGAAAGTGGTGTTCGCTTTGATACCGTCGATATTCCCAATGATTATCTAGACCAG
>JAYQBP010000037.1:10130-14250 GCA_038137385.1 Opitutales bacterium
GCACAAGAATATCGAGAGTCTTTGATTGAAGCCCTTTCCGATTTTGATGATGACCTTGCTACAAAGTTTCTGGAAGGTGAAGATATTTCCGAAGACGAGCTTAGATTGGCTATCCGAAAAGCTACAATATCCATCAATTTCGTTGGAGTGATTCCCGGGAGTGCGTTCAAGAATAAGGGAGTTCAAATGCTTATGGATGCGGTAGTTAACTACCTTCCATCTCCGCTAGACCTGCCCCCAATGAAGGGCGAAGATTCCGACGAGAACTTAGTCGAAGTCGCCCCTAATGATGCGAGCAAAGTTGCTGGTTTAGCTTTTAAACTAATGACTGACCCCTATGTTGGAAAGTTGGTCTTTTACCGAGTTTATCAAGGCACATTAGAGAAAGGCTCTACTCTTTATAATCCCCGAACAAGAAAGTCGGAGCGAGTCTCTCGCTTAATGGTCATGAAGGCGGATGCTAGAGAGGACATCGAGGTGGCCTATTCAGGAGATATTTGTGCATTAATCGGTGTAAAGGATGTTGTTACTGGTGATACTCTATGCGAGAAATCTCTCGACTTGAGATTGGAACCTCCCACATTTCCAGAACCAGTCATTTCCATGTCTATTGAGCCAGCAACCAAAGCGGATCAAGAAAAAATGTCGATTGGACTTCAAAGGTTAGCTGAAGAGGATCCAACTTTTGGGCTATCCACAAACGAGGAGACGGGACAAACGATTATTGCAGGAATGGGTGAATTGCACCTTGATATCATTCGTGATCGTCTATTTCGGGAATTTAAAGTAGAGGCTACAGCAGGAAAACCTCAGATTGCCTACCGAGAAACGATTACCTCGTCTGCTGATGGCATTGGTAAATTTGTTCGTCAATCTGGTGGACGCGGCCAATATGGACATGCGGTTATTCAAATCGAAGCTCTCGATAAAGGTAAGGGAATTGAGCTTGAAAATAAGATCGTAGGTGGAGCAATTCCAAAAGAATTCATTAAGCCTACCCTTGATGGTATCAAAGAAGCAGCTCAAGGAGGTGTGATCGCTGGTTATCCAGTAATTGATTTCAAAGTTTCTTTGGTAGATGGTTCTTTCCATGATGTTGATTCCTCCGAGATGGCTTTCAAAATGGCAGGTATTTTTGCTTTCAAAGATGCCATGCAAAAAGCCTCTCCTATTCTTCTTGAGCCTATCATGAAAGTAGAGGTTTCGACTCCAGAGGAATATCAAGGTGAATTAATGGGCGATCTTAACCGTCGACGTGGTCAAATACAAGGAATGGAGAGCCGGGGAACGGTTTGCATTATTGATGCATTTGTCCCTCTTGAAAATATGTTTGGTTACTCGACTGACATGCGTTCTTTATCTTCTGGTCGCGCAGATTATTCTATGACTCCCTCCCACTTTGATCAGGTTCCTCAGAATCTTGTACAAAATATTGTTGAAACTTCTTCACGTGAACCAGCCAGAAGCTAAATCATGAACGGACACAAAATACGCATTAAACTTAAAGGTTTCGATTACCGAGTCATTGATCAGTCGGCTTCTGATATTGTAGATACTGCAAAAAGAACGGGTGCTCGAGTAGCAGGGCCTATCCCTATGCCAACAAGAATAGAGCGCTACACCGTTAATCGATCTCCTCATGTTGATAAAAAATCAATGGATCAGTTTGAACTTCGCACTCACAAACGACTTATCGATATTATTGAACCTACTGTGCAAACCGTGGACGAACTTAAGAAGTTAAACTTACCTGCTGGTGTAGAAATTAACATTAATGTTTAAAACTTTATCTAATTAAAACCACTAACCCCCTTTAAAGCAGGTATTTAAAATCCTGCCGCTTAAAGAATGAAACTCGAAATTTTAGGAAAAAAGCTTGGGATGACCCAAGTTTATGATGATAATAACAACTTGGTTCCTGTAACTATTATACAAGCTGGTCCTTGTCCGGTTTTACAGGTGAAGTCAACCGCTACTGATGGTTATTCCGCGGTTCAAATTGGTTTCAATCCGAGTGGTAAGTCACCCAATAAATCCAATCGGGCGGCACAAGGACACGCCTCTAAATCGAAGGTAGATGTTCAGCATATTTCTCAGGAGTTTAGGGTAAGCGATGAACATAATTTTGAAGGTGGTAAGTCAATAACCGTAGAAGATTTTGCGGAAACTTCCTTTGTCGATGTTGTATCTACTACAAAAGGTAAAGGTTTTCAGGGAGTGGTTAAGCGCTGGAATTTCGGCGGTGGTCCTGCTTCACATGGATCGATGTTTCACCGTCGAGGTGGTTCATACGGTCTATGCCAATGGCCAGGTCGTGTATTTAAGAACAAAAAAATGCCTGGTCACATGGGAGATGTTCAAAGAACAACTCAAAATCTTAAGGTCGTTAAGATTATTCCTGAAAAAAATCTTATTTTGATCAAAGGAAGTGTTCCTGGTCACAAAGGTGGTATTTTGACAGTTCGCACCGCAAAAAAAAGCAAAATTTCCCAATAACAGGTAACGATGAAATTCAAACTATTTAATTCTGACGGCACGGCCGCTGGTGAAACTGAAGTATCGAATTTTCCAAGCCTTGAAGATGGCAAAGGTGTTGACGCTTTGCGTCAGTACATACTCGCTGTCAGGGCTAACAATCGTCAAGGTAATGCATCCACCAAAACCCGCGATGAAGTTTCTGGTTCAGGGAAAAAAATCTACCGGCAGAAGGGTCTTGGTACCGGTCGTGCAGGTGATAAGCGTGCAATTCAACGCACTGGTGGTGGCGTTGCATTTGGCCCCAAGCCTCGCTCGTACAGCCAGAAAGTAAATGCAAAGGTTCGCAATTTAGCTCTCAGAAGAGCGTTGATCGACCAAGCTGCAGATGGGGCAATCTCCTTGATCGAAAAATGGTCACTCAAAACTCACAGAACCAAAGACTTTGCTCTTTTATTAAGTTCTCTAAGTACTGGTAAGAAGGTTCTTGTTATTGATGAAACTGTGGAGAATAACTTAACTTTAGCATCACGGAATTTATCGAATGTTCAAGTTTCAAGTGCTTCAGGAGTGAATGCATTAGACATTGTGGCTGCAGATCAAGTTGTTTTTTCGGTTGGTGGCATAAACTCACTCGTTAACAAACTTTCACCTTCAACAAAAAATTAAGTTATGAATGAAGCAGTTAAAGTTTTAAGAGAAGCTCTTCTTACTGAGAAGGCAACTATGCTTTCAGCTAATCTTAATCAATATGTTTTCTCCGTCTATCCTAGTGCTTCTAGGACTCAAATCAAAAATGCGATAGAGTCTACTTTTAGTGTAAGCGTAATCAAAGTAAACACTCTCACTCAGAAACCTAAATCTAAAAGAGATCGCATGAGAAGAGGTAAATTAGGGCATACATCATTGTCCAAAAAAGCAATTATCACACTTAAGGCAGGTGATAGCATTGACTTGGCTTAATCAGGAGATCTTTACTTATGGCTATTTTACAACAAAAACCGGTTACTCCTAGCGGAAGGTTCTACCTTAAGAACAAACAAGAGCTCACAAAAAAAAGCCCTGAGAAGTCGCTGACAAGTGGGTTTCATAGGAAAAAAGGTAGAAATACGTATGGCCGAATCACGAGTCGCCGTCGTGGGGGTGGGCACAAGAGATTATACAGGCAAATTGATTTTCGTCGCGATAGAATTGATGAGGAAGCTGAGGTTATGGCTATTGAGTATGATCCTAATCGTACCGCCAACCTTGCATTACTCCAATACAGTGATGGACACAAAGCTTACATTCTTGCTCCTGAGTCGGTTCAAGTTGGGTACAAACTTTTGAGTTCAAATAAGGCGATTGATTTTAAAGCTGGAAATGCAATTCCCCTTAAGTATATGCCTTTAGGTACTAAAGTACATTGTATAGAAATGCTCCCTGGTGCTGGTGCCAAAATTTCTCGTTCGGCGGGGAGTGCGGCCAGACTCATATCAGTTGATGGTTCGGATGCTTCACTCAAAATGCCAAGCGGCGAAATTCGCATTGTGAAGTCGAATTGCCGAGCTACTATCGGTGCTGTAGGCAATGGTAACCATCAAAAGGCCACAATTGGTAAAGCAGGTAGGAACCGCTGGAAAGGACGGAGACCAAGAGTTCGTGG
>JAYQBP010000038.1:0-13890 GCA_038137385.1 Opitutales bacterium
ACCAATATCCGCTCTTGTATTCCTGATTGCTCTTTTTGCAGAAACCAATCGTTTGCCTTTTGATATGCCGGAGTCGGAAACTGATTTGGTTGGAGGCTTTCATACAGAATACGGAAGTTTTAAATTTGGTATCTTTTTTGTCGCTGAATACGCTCATATCGTAATTGGTTCTGCTTTGTTCACTCTACTATTTTTGGGAGGGTGGCATTTCTTGCCCTTCATGGACGATCCTTGGCCAGCCAATTTTATCGGTTCCCTCATGGGTGTTGTTTGGTTTCTTGCTAAAACCATCTTTCTTATTTTCTTCTTCATTTGGATACGCTGGACATTGCCACGCTTCCGATATGATCAAGTTATGCATATTGGGTGGACCAAACTATTGCCTATTGCATTGGCAAATTTGATCTTCTACATCTTTATCGTTTCCTTAATCGATCAAGGAATAATTTCTTAACTTTGATCTGTCATGGCTAAAACTGTTGTATTAAAGCGCAAACCTTTAACTTTGTCTGAAAGGACATATCTTCCTCAAGTAGTAACCGGTCTTAAGACAACTTTTACCAATATGTTTAAGCCTAAAGTTACCCTGCAATATCCAGAGGAAAAACCATTGATTCCGAAAAATTACCGTGGGGTACCCACGCTAGTCAAAGATCCCAATGGGAGGGAGAAGTGTGTATCTTGTCAACTTTGTGAATTTGTATGTCCTCCCAAAGCCATCCGAATCACGCCAGGAAGTGTTCCTAAGGAGGAGCCAAACCGTGAGCATGTGGAAAAAGCACCTCAAGAGTTTGAAATTAATATGTTGCGTTGTATCTACTGCGGATATTGTCAGGAAGTATGTCCCGAAGAAGCGATTTTTCTTCAAGATCAATACTCCCTGTCTGGTTACAGTCGCGATGAGATGGTCAATAATAAGCAAAAGCTCTATCAATTAGGTGGTACGCTGCCAGACCGTCATTACAAGTGGGACAAGAAAAAAGATGCTGAGATCGAAGGTAATTCTCACTAATTTAACCATTACATTGCTCCCTGCATGACTTCGGTAGATTTTTTATTTTGGATTTTTGCGATTCTTTCTGTTGGAGGTGGGGTTTGTATGGTTTTTTCGAAACATCCGGTATCTGCCGCCATGTTTATGATCGTATCTCTTGTTGGGGTCGCTGCTCTTTTTGTGCTTTTAGAAGCGTTCTTTTTGGCTGTATTACAAGTCTTGGTCTACGCAGGGGCTGTCATGGTCTTATTTCTTTTTATCATTATGTTACTCGATGTCGGTCCTAATGCTTCGAAACAGAAAATTACGCATTTGAAAACGGGAATGATCGGTATTACAGGATCATTGTTACTCATTTCTACTCTGATACTTATCGTTGAGAACGGGGGAGGAACTTCAAACTTTGTGCATTCTGAACTTCCTATGCAGGCAACGAACTCACTTGAGTTTTCCACAAATATATCGGCATTTGGGTACGGATTGATGACTAAGTATATGTTGCCAATTCAAATTTCGGGATTTATGCTTCTCGCCTCCATGATCGGCGTGATCATTCTCAGTAAGAGATCATCCCCTCATGATGACGCATAAGCCGTATTGAATCTTTTAATATGCTTACAATAACCCCATATCATTTTTTGATTCTTTCCATTTTGTTGGTGGGGGTTGGTTTTTTAGGTTTATTAATCCGTAGGAATATCTTGCTCATGCTTATGTCCCTAGAGCTGATGTTAAATGGGATCAATATCGCTCTGATTACCTTTTCCAGAGTTGGAAATAACTTAGATGGAAGTATTTTTGTATTTTTTATTATGACGGTGGCAGCTGCTGAAGTTGCAGTTGGGTTGGCTTTGCTAGTTGCATTGTTTAAGAAACGTAGAAGCGTACTCTCCGATGATATGGCACTTCTCAAAAACTAGATACAATGGTTAGTGTTGCTTTATGTATGTTGTTTTTACCTCTGCTTTCCGCTTTGGTTACTTTGCTTTTTTTGAGAAAAAATGGCAGTTTTGCCTCTCTTCTCTCTGTATGCACATCGGGAGCCATTCTTATCATGGCCCTTTCACTCATTTTTGATCGAAATGCAGATACGCTGGCGTGGGACACCACTTGGTTTCAATTAGGTGGATGGGAGCTTCGGTTTGGTTTTTTAATCGACGCTCCATGCCGCTTGCTTTTGTTTGTGGTAGCTTTTGTTGGTTTTTTAATCCATGTATTCAGTTTAGGTTACATGGGGGATGATTCGGCCCGCCCTAGGTATTTCGGCGGGCTTTCTATTTTTATGTTCTCGATGCTTGGGATTACCCTAGCGGATAACTTAATTATGATTTTTGTATTCTGGGAACTTGTTGGATTTAGCTCTTACCTATTGATTGCCCATTATTTCAAAACTGATGAGTCGGCCAATGCTTCACGAAAAGCATTTATAGTTAATAGGATAGGGGACTTTGGTTTTCTTATTGGAATCATTTTAACTTACTGGGTTTACGGCACAGTTAATCTGAACGAACTTGCCGATTTAGCGGATTTTTCCCCTAGTCTCGCAACCACGACCCTTTGTCTTCTATTAGCCTGTGGATTTATCGGCAAATCGGCTCAATTTCCGTTACATGTTTGGTTGCCAGATGCTATGGCAGGACCGACTCCAGTTTCCGCACTCATTCATGCTGCGACTATGGTTGCCGCTGGTGTTTATTTACTTATCCGTATCGACTTTCTTTTTACTGAGGATGCTCTTGGGTTGATTGCTTTTATGGGTGGTTTGATGGGGTTATATGCTGGGTTTTGTGCCCTTGTTCAAAGAGATATTAAAAAGATTTTGGCTTATTCGACTTTATCTCAGTTGGGATACATGGCTGCTGCTTTTGGTATGGGTGCTCCTGGACTCGCTCTATTTCATTTAACGACTCATGCTTTTTTTAAGGCACTTATGTTTTTAGGTTCAGGCTCAGTAATCTATGCATGTCATCATGAGCAGGATATCTTCAAATATGGTGGTTTGCGCAAACGAATGCCTCTTACTGCGATCACCTTCCTCATCGGTGTATTCGCCATATCGGGAGTAAACTTCTTCTCCGGTTACTTTAGCAAGGATGCCATCCTCCTTTGGGCCTACAATTTTAATCTCCCCGTATTTATCTTACTTTACGCTGGGGCCATTCTTACATCAATTTATATGTTCAGGCTCTATTTTGTAAGTTTTGAGGGGGAATCTAGGTCCGAATATGCGCAAGGTGCTAAGGAAAACTCGATCCTCATGACAGGCCCACTCATTTTACTCGGAATTTTATCAATCTTTGGAGGTTATTTTTCAATCTACCCCATTGAACTGGGTTCCTTTCTTCGTGCTGATCTATCGATCTCGGACGCGTTACCCAACCACATGTGGATGGTTGTTTTGGGCACAATTGCTTGGGTTGTAGGTTTGCTGTTTTCTCGACTTACTTACAGCAGAGTTTCTAATTCTGACCCTCTCTCAAAGGGACTTCCGGCTTTTTTTGAGATTTGTCAAAGTAGATTATTTTTTGATGAAATTTACCACTTCTTTATCTCAAAAATCTACGACCCTTTCTGCAGATTTTTAGAAGTCATGGAACTTCTGTTCGTTTCGGGTTTGATGGTCCGAGGGTCGGCTGGATTGGCCGCTCTCCTCTCAATACTCTCGAAGCTTGGCTATTCAGGTAGAATGCATACTTATGTGTTTTGGTTTTTGTTAGGGACAGTCGGCTTTCTCATCTACTCAAGTGGGTTGATTAATCAATGAATATGACCAGTGACACCCTATTGTTAATCGGTTCTATAATCGTTCCTTTTGTGGGTGCTTTAATTTTCCTACTGGGTTCTTTCAGTAATGAGAAAACTTTACAGAAGCTTGCCTATTTTGTCTTTGGTTTTCCATGTTTAGCTGCGGTTGTTCTTTTTCTCAGATTCGATCCTGCCAATGATTATTGCTTTGAAGTTTTATACGACCGAATGGGTTTGCAGGAACTTGGGATCACTTTCCATTTAGGTCTAAATGGGGTGTCTAGTCCATTGTTTGCAATGTCAGGAATCATTGGATTAAGTGCGGGATTGGCTGCGATACATTCCATGGTCTTTACCTTGCTCTGCTTGCATTCATGTTGACTGGACTTATGGGGTTGTTTGCGAGCATCGATCTCTTTTTCTACTATCTCTTCCACGAATTCGCACTGATTCCTACCTTTATCATGATTGGGATTTGGGGAGGTAGAGATCGACGGAGTATTTCACTTGAAATGACCATCTATCTGACCCTTGGTGCCTTGGTTTCACTTGGGGGGCTGGTAGCACTTAATGTTATGATAGATGCGCCCAAATTTGATTTCCCTCATCTGTCCTCGGCGGTCAGTGATTCCTTAATCTCGGACTCTGCAAGTTACAAAATCTTTGGTTTATTATTGTTCGGATTTGGAATCTTAGTGGCCCTCTTTCCTTTTCATACTTGGGCAACTCGTGGGTATGATGCCGCCCCCACATCCGTTTCTATGCTTCATGCAGGCGTATTGAAGAAGTTTGGTCTATACGGTTTAATCCAAATTGCGGTTCCGCTGCTTCCGGATGCGGCGCAATGCTGGAGTCCTTGGATTATGTGGTTAGCTTTGGGTAATATTTTGCTGGTGGGTATGGTTGCAGTTGCTCAAACCAGTTTTAAATCGATGATCTCATATGGTTCAGTTATGCATATGGGTTACTGCTTTTTAGGTATTGGGGTATGTAGCACGCTTGGAGTTGGATCCGCAGTTATGCTCATGTGTGCTCACGGATTATCGGTTGCTTTGATGTTCTTACTAGCCAGTTTTCTTCACAAAAGAACACATACTTTTGAAATGAATGAAATGGGAGGTTTGGCTGAAAAAACGCCCTTGTTAGCTTGTTTTTGCGTTGCTGCTACATTAGCAACGATTGGACTGCCAGGATTTGGAAACTTTTGGGGAGAATTTGGAGTGTTTCTTTCCCTTGGCGAAACCCATGAGCATATTCACTTTCTTGTCTTAGCGGCATTAGGAATCATCCTTTCGGCAATCTTTGGTCTTAGAGCAGTCGCCTCCATTTTCTTTGGAAAAGAGAGTGAGGAGCTAATCAAGGTAACAAAGAAATCAAAAGTCATTGATCTTCAACGATTCGAAATATTGCCTGCCTCTCTCATTCTATGTGCCTTGCTCTATCTGGGGCTGTGGCCTTTGTCCATCTCCGACCGGATTGATCGAGAAATTACCTCGAGGTATGAACATCTAAGTTCAGATCACTCATCGTTCCGCCCTTCCTGTTGCCCAGATAATGAAGACACCAAGTCTACTGTCGATTAATTTGCCATGGAAACTTACTTAAATTTTTCGGCTAATAACCTGTGGGGAGAAATTTGGATAGAGCTAGCTCTTTGTATTGGTGCCATGATCGTCCTGGGATTGGGTTTGCTGGGTGGTGCTTCGAAAAAAACTTCGGGCAATTTCGCTATCCTTTTCCAAGTTGTATTACTGATCGTTCATCTTTTGGACTATCTTCTATTGAGGCATACCTTTGATCGGGAAAGTTTTTCAGGGATGCTCAAACATGGCATTCAGCAGGATATAATTCGTAGTTTTTTATTATTCTCCTCTTTGCTGGTTTCCATCCTTGGTCAAGGCTTCATAAGCCTAAGAAATCTTCGAATTGGAGAGTTTCATCATCTTACGATGATTGCGACCGCAGGATTGATGATTCTTTGCCAATCTCAACACTTTATTGTTTTATTTGTTGCCTTGGAAACCGTCGCCTTGTGTTTCTACCCATTGGTTGCATTTGACCGGGAATCGCCTAAATCTCTGGAAGCAGGAATTAAATATTTGATCTTTGGAGCCCTTAGCTCGGCTTTATTTCTTTTAGGTATCGTTTTTCTTTACGGGGTAGGTTCCAATCCAATAGCCTGGGGAGCATCTGTTCCGGTCTCTGGATTACAGGATGCCTTTTCTTTTGATGGACTTTACCATTTAATCATTGCTAACCCAGATCATCCTTTGATTAAGGCGGGGGTCGTTTTGATCATCTCTGGAATTGCCTTCAAAATTGGTGCGGCACCCTTCCAAATATGGGTTCCTGACGTATACCATGGTGCACCTATGCCGGTAACAGCCTTTTTGGCTGTTTCTTCAAAGGCAGCCGGCTTTTTCCTGCTGATGAATTTAGTCAACGGTCCTCTTCAGGGAATGACTAGTTTTCTTCTTCCCTTGCTTGGATTTGTTGCTACTTTTACCATCTTCTTTGGCAACTTGGCCGCATGTTCGCAAAGAAATCTCAAAAGAATGCTTGGATTGTCGGGAGTTGCTCATGCAGGATACTTGATGGTTGCGGTCATGGCATCGATGATTTTGCCGGGTAGTAGCGATCGGGCTATCTGGATTTTATTCTTCTACCTGTTCACCTACTTGCTTGCATCCTTCGCTGTTTTTGGGGTCATGGGCATTGCAAAACTCGAAGATGATTCCGAGCATGAGATGCAGCATTATGAGGATCTTGCCAAGAAAAAGCCATGGGCTGGCCTAACTCTAGTCATAGGTATTGGTTCTTTAGCTGGTATACCTCCTTTGGCCGGCTTCATTGGAAAACTACTTTTATTTAGCGTTGCTTTCGAAACGAAGCTTTACTTATCCATAGTTGCGATGGTTGTTGGGGTGGTGATCTCAATTTATTATTATTTTGGATGGATCAGAGAAATTTGTTTTACCCCTCGTCCCGTTTGGGATGATGATCCACCTAAGGAAAACCCATGGATTGAAAGCGAGCATTTCTCTTTGATCAGACCAACCCTGCTTTCCTTGGCTTTGGCATCCTTAATTTTTGGTCTTTGGCAGGGCCCTCTGGGGGATGCTTTTTAAACTTAAAAATCTTCTTAATTTGGAATTTTTTTTTACAAAACTTATATGCCCGGGTGGCGGAATTGGTAGACGCATCAGACTTAGGATCTGGTGTCCGTAAGGACGTGGGGGTTCAAGTCCCCCCTCGGGCAATCCTTGTGTTCCATAATACCATGCTTTCGAAGCCTTTAGGTTTTTAGTGTAGGTACTTTCACCTAAATCAGTTCTTGCTTTGATAGCACGGTATGCCATTCTAATATTATGAGAATCTCTTGGGTTTTGTTTATCAAGCAAGGATGGTATGGCTTGCCATTGTTTTTTTTGGGTTTGGGTTCCCTTGCCTTTAGCCAATTGGAGGATAATCCTGAACGGAAGGATCTAAGCGGTGATGAACTCGCTTCATCGGTTTCCTCGGGCTTTAAAAGGGCAAGCAAAATTCTGGAATCATTAGATAACCAAGTACAATCTAATTTGGCTGATGAGATTGCGAGCTTGGAAAGCCAAATTTCTTATGCCTCACCATCCAATGAAGAGGCTGATTCATTAAAAGAATCGTTAAATGTATTGAGAAACCGATACTCGGATCGTAGTCAATCAATCTCTGATTCGTTTTCTATGTCATCTGAACGATTAAACGATTTGAAGGAAATTTTTTCGGATATAAATCGAAATTTTGCTGGCAGAATGGAGGAGGCGAAGCCAGCCTTGTTGGCTCTCAGTGAAAATTTGGCAGGTTCGATTGTGGAACTTGAAGCATTGGCAACTATGGCTAGTGGATTGTCCAAAGATTTTACTTATGAAACTGCATCATTGCGTAATCAACTTAGTGTAAAGAGTGACCGACCCAATTTAGCTCCACCCAGCGACAATGTTCCGCCGCAACCAACCACTTCATTGGGCAAGAAGATATCCTCCATCATCCATGGTAATGAAGATCTTTCCCAGCTGAAATCGTCTTCTCTGCGTAATCAAGTGAATGTTTCAAAATCTGCTGAATTCAGTGGTTCCTCTACACAACCTTTACCCGATGAGGACGGCATCATTGCTCAACTTCGAAAGGAGTTGAACGATTCTAAAAGCTTCCAAACTGAACTTTCGGCAGATTCTTCTGAACTGAAATCGGATTTAAGAAAAGCCTACCGTGAGATCGTATCATTACAGACCAACCTTAAAGAATCACAATTGATTATCAATGAACTTGAGAAGTACCGAAAAAGTGCTCCAAGTAGCTACGAAGGCAATACGAATATATCTCAAAATACTGGTCGAGAAATCAATCGTCTTGAGAAAGAACTTGAGCAAGCAAGGGAAGATTTACGCCAATCTCGGCAAAGCCTTTTACTCGAGCAACAAAGATCGAATGCCATTATCACCTCGATTACCACTGAACTGGATAGAACCCGACGAGATTTAGATAATGCCAGGCATATGGCCAATAGTAATGGGGCAAGCTTTGAGAGGCTTTCATACTTGGAGAATGAATTGGCCGCAGCCAAATCAGCCCTCCAAAGAACCCAAGCTGAACCGATTCAGCCCGGAACAGACGAATTTTTCGATTTACAAGAAGAGCTTAAGAAGTCCCTGGCTGAAATTGCCCGTATGCAAATTGAACTCAGCGAGAAGGATCAATTACAAGAAGAATTGCTCCGAGTCAAAAACTCTATGGAGCAAATGGCAGATTTGCCTTCCAGGTCTGCAAGTCCTACCTATGTGAACAAATTACTCACCGAGCTCAATGCGGCCAATGCAGAAGTTGAAAAACTTAAGAAAGGCAACCGCTTGGACCGTGACGATATATCGGTAGATATGATTGCCTTACAAGATGAGTTGCAAGCTACTCAAACCCAATTGGAACAGGTAAGAAATGAATTTGCCAATACTAAAGAAAATATTGCCAAAAGAGAATTTGAGTTTGCAACCACGATCAAAAGACTCGAAGAGGAGGCCCAAAAAGCTGAATCCATTCTTCAGCAAGCGGCGGAAGGAAAAATCCCCGTGGTTCCTTTTGTCAGCGAAATGGAAGAGGACTTAGCCGCTTCTGAATCCAGGATTCGCTTGCTTTCGGATCAATTTGCCAATGAGCAGAAAAAGGCAACCGAAGTGATTGAACAACTGAATGAAGAACTCGAGCTTGCACAAGCTCGTCACAAGCAGTCGCTCGATCAGTTATCTCGTCGCGAGTTGGAACTCACTGACAAAGGGCAGGAAGTCGATGCCTTGCTTCAGGAAAAAAAGGAACTTGAAGAAGAGCTTGAGGTGGTCAAGGTGATAGCGGGTCAACTCCAAGATTTAAATCAAGTACTGGAAGAGACTAAAGAATCGCAAGTCACTCAATCCAAATCGAGCGACCAAGTCCTTGACTCTTTGAGAAAAGAATTGAATCGTTCTAAAGTAGAACTGGTCGTAGCTCTTGATGAAAAAGATAAAATCCAAGCAGATTTTTCATCTAGAATTAAGAATTTAGAAATACAATTGGAAGATGCTCAAAATGAACTTATTGAAGAGCAAGATTTATTTCAGGAGGTTACCAGCGAATCCAAAATTCTAGTTTCCCAGCTCAAGACGGAACTTGATGCGGCTCGCAAAGAAATTGCCACTATGAAGACCGTTGGGGTCACCGATTCGCTAGAGACGAGGCAGGCGGTAGCTCAATTACAGGAAGCATTAGGCACGATTAGAATTCTTCAGGAAAGTTTACAGGAAGCCGAGGCGTCTAATGTAGAAGTCGATAATTTAAGAACCGAACTTGCGGATGTAATGTCCGGACAGCTCGAGAAATTTAATGCCGTTGAAAGAGAAAAAGAACAATTAAGTACCCAGATTCAAAACCTAGAGGCTGAGATTGCTATACTAAGAACGCAAAATAGTGGGAATCAATTAATCGAACACAAGTCGATTGCTGAATTACAGTCCAAACTTAGCAGTTCGAAAGAAGAAATTAGTCGGCTTAAGAAAAACTTGCGTGAGTCTGAAGAGCATGGGGTGGGTTCTCTTGTACTGATGGAAGACGAATTGGCTGTACTTAGGAATGAAAATGATGATTTGAAATCTTCGCTTCAATCGAAGATGGGTTCGGATAGTGAAACCATAAGATCCTTGGAAAATGAGTTAGCGATAGCACGAAAATCTCTTAACGATTTAAGCTCTCAAAACAATTCAAACAGTGATTGGGTTGCACTAAAGGCAGAGAATGAAAACCTTCTGCAAAAAATACAAACATTGACAAACCAAGAGATTCCTCAAACTCAACCTTCTGATGTTGAACCATCCAATATGGATGAAGACTTGATTGAAAAAGCGATGGATTTGGAAATGAAACTTGAACTCGCTCTTTCTAAAATCGAGAAAATGGAATCGGTCCCCAAAACCTCCAATAACTCGGATATTGAATTACTACAGCAAGAGCTTGCCCAAGCGAATTCAACCATAGATGAATTAAATAGCCAGATTGAATCAATGATTTCCAAGCAAGCTGAAGCTGAATTGGAATTAGCCATGCTCGAAAACTCCCCTACTTTAGAACCAGATCCAATAAACTCTGATGACCAGCATGCCATTCTTTTGCAAGAGATTAACACACTCAAAGAAGAACTTGAATCTGCTAAATTAGAATATAATCAAAGAAGTTCAAAGTCTCCTGATATTGCTTCCCTTCAAGAAGAATTGAAAACAGCAATCGCGGATAGCTTTGAATTGCAAATGCAATTAGAGCTAACCCAATCACGTCTTAATAAGATGGAAGAAGTTTCTAGTTTGAACCCCACAACTAAATCGATCGCCGAGATTTCTCGTCAAGCAGATGAGGCACAGTCCATGGCACAAGCCAGAATTGATGAACTTACCAATGCCCTAAGGAATTCTGAATCTTTAAGGGCTGAAACGGAGGATCTCGTGACTGCACTTGAACAAAAAGCAACTCGTGGAAATGATATTTCTCAAGACCCTCGGTTTATTGAATTACAGCAAGAAATGCTAGCTTTGCAAAATGACCTTATAAGCCTACAAGAAATGGGTGATCCGAGAGTCAAGGAATTAGAAGAGCAACTAAACAACAGTCGGAACCAAAGTGCACGCATCAACGGTGAACTGCAGGATTTTATGAATCAGTTCGCGAATTTGAAAGGGAGTTTAGATGGGCTGGAAGATGAGAATAGAAAATTGAGAGAAATCAGTCTCACCAATGCTCGTAATGAAGCCAATGAAGCAGGCGATCAGATGCAAAGAGAAATCTTGAAACTCAGTCGTGAGAACGCCAATCTATCCAATCAAATCAGTGAAAAGGACGCTCGAATTGATGGTTTAAGGGATGAGTTAGCACAATTGCCAAAAACTAATCAGGATCAGTCTTCCAGGAATCAAATCCTACAACTCAAGATGCAGTTAGAGTCGGCCGAAGATGCAAGCAGCCAAGCAAAGATGGAAGCACAAAGAATTCGTGCAGAATTAGATTTTGCAAATCGTAGCCTAAGTAATCTTCAGTCGAGAATTCGTGATTTTGAAAATAGCACAACCCAAGAACCACGAGTCAATCCACTCCAACTTAGTGAGCTAGAAGACTTGAAGTCCCAGAATGCAATGCTCAAAGATCAGATTGCGCAGATGAGTCCTATGGCAGCTAGTGAGGAGTTACGAGCCAGGGTCAAAGATTTAAATCAAAGAAACCTTAACCTAACGGTTGAACTAGACCAAGAACGCATCATCATTGATGATTTGAAAAACGAATTGTCTAACGCCCGGTCGATCAAACAAGAAATACTGGAAAGAGGAAAAGCTTCTGAGCTTAAATCGAATCTTTTAAACGATGAGTTAACCGATGCAAAATTTCGCATCCAATCTTTGGAAAAAGCTCTTATTTCTGCGAGAGAGGCGATTCGCGTCCTTCAAGGAGGAGGGGCGAATTCATCTATGATTCAAGTTAATAACCCTTCTCGTTTTTCGACTAACTCAGGTAGGGTTCAACCATCTAATTTATCTTCAAATCAATTTGACCAAAGAAATCGAAGGCAGTCTCTCCCTGAATACAATCCTGTGCGACCCCGTACTTTACTACCCAGCAATAATCCGGTGAGAACGAATATACAGAATGATTCTATCGGGGGTGCAAATCTTCAGATTGAGGCGAGGGTTCAGTTTTTGGACAATAAAGTTAGACCTGCTGGGTTTACTGAGTTTTTCTTAGTGGATCGTGACCTTTCTGAAATTCTCGCCGAAGAGGGCATCAATCCGCCCTTGAACCAAGGCATTCAGACACATTCAGAGTACTGGGCAAGGTCTGTTCAGCGTGGATATCAATTTCCAGGTGTTGCCGCAAAGATCCGTAATGTACTAGCCCGACTCAGCCTTCGACGAATCAAAACAAATTCACTTGGCGTTGGAAATGTGGACGACCTTGGAGACGGTGATTACTATATTATTGGTTCTTCAACTCTGGGTCAGGTAGGAGTTGTTTGGTCTAAACCGATCAGTTTAAATCAGGGAGATAATAAAATCACTTTAGACCTCAATGATGCTTCTTGGGCACAATGATTGGAATGGAAGCATAATAACCTTTTTTTCATTCTTATTTGTTTGATTTCTGGAATCTAATCAATCAAGGTTTGTCATTTTTAGTACAATTGTAATGATTGTATTAGCATGAACATTCCGAGAAAAATTCCAGCTATGACCTTGAAAGGTATAGTTCTATTCCCGAATGCGATAATGCCCCTGAGGATTTTTGAAAATCGATACAAATTAATGTTGGCTGATGTTTTAAAAAGTGACCGAATGTTTGCAATCGCTGCGGAACGAGACAGGCAGGAATCGGATGACTCCTTGGCAGAACCCCCTTTTGAGGTAGCAACTGCAGGCTTAGTTCGGGTTTCTAAAACCAATTCAGATGGCACATCACTTGTCATGCTACAAGGTTTATCTAGGTTACGCATTGAATCCATCGATTCTGAAGATCCTTACAGAGTATTAAATGTGCATCCTTTTGAAACTTTGGTCGATAAAAACAAACCCATTTTAAGAAGCGAGATCATAGATGCACTATCCCAGAACTGTAAGTTGGGAGGGGAAGTGACCCAAGATATATTAGACTATGTCAAAGAGTTAAAAGATGATGCTACCTTTATTGATGTTGTTGCCTACACTCTTTGCCAGCAAACTATAAGGAAACAAGCAATGTTAGAGGTGCAAAGGCTTCATAAAAGAGCCGAAATGCTCTTGCACGATATTTTACAGGAGAACTTACAGTTATCTATCCAAGTTGGAGATTCTGATAACTCCAAAAGTTATGATGCAGAAAGGAACTAAAGATCTATCTGAAGAAGAAAAGGCTCGTAGGGTCGAGCATTTCAAAAAAATTATTAAATACAGAGGTATTTTTGGATGGTTTTTTTCTTTGGTCGGAATTTCTCTTTGCGCTGTTGGTTGGAAGAATCTTCAAAACCTAATGGTTTTGATTAATGGCTTTCTGTTTTTCGGTTATGGGCTTTTTATGGTGTGGCAGTCCAAGAGAGCAAAAGAAAACTTGGATAAGCAGACCTAGTTAATCTAACCAAACTTGTGGGTTTAACTTATGGGGTTCCGGCTCTTCGTTTTCACTAAAATAAACCGCCATACGAATATATGGTAATTTCCATAAAAGAGTATTTGGTCTAAGGTTGAGAATTTCAGAAAAGAGCGTCTCAGGAGATCTTCCTTGAAGCTCGTAAGTCTCTTTAATTCCAACATCAAGGAGGTCACGAACAACTTCTACATTCATTCTAGGAATACGCATCATTGAAGAGGCCATAGCCTCATTGTCTATCTTTTTCTTTTTTTTAGACCCCCTTCCGTTAGTGGAGAGATCCTTCAAGATTTCTATCGGGATAATGTCTTCTATCGCCATATTTTAATCAGTAGTTAGAAACTGGAGTGATTAGCAATTAGATTAATCAAATTAAATGGATTTCAGTTGAAATTTAATTAACCATGGTCGTGCAAACTTCTCTTGGTTGTACCTTTCGGATTGCTTGCCGAATAACGGGAGAGCGAGGAGAAGGAAGAAGTTGAGTAGAC
>JAYQBP010000039.1:0-13626 GCA_038137385.1 Opitutales bacterium
CGAGTACCGAGACAAACTATCCGTTATTGATCAATGGTGGGACCGGGCGGATTATACCGAACTTTGGGCCATGCTCATCCAACGAAAATTTGAGGAAATGAAAAAAGAGCATGGTTTAAAGGATGAAGATATTCGCATCATCTATTCTGCCCATAGCCTTCCTGAATCGTACTGCCTTGAAAAGGGGGACAAATACAACGAGGAGATTCAAGGCTCGGTCAACCGCATCGAAAAAGTTTTGCAAGACAAGGGACTGGCTCACCAAGGTGCCCTGGCTTGGCAGAGCAAAGTTGGACCACAACGCACTAAATGGCTCTCTCCTTCCACACCGGATGTAATCGCTGAAACCAAACAGAAAGCAATCCTCATGGTACCGATCGCTTTCACCACGGACCACATTGAAACCCTCGATGAAATTGATATTGAATTCCGAGGCTATGCCGATGAAGTGGTCGATCACTTTGCCCGTGTGGACTGCTTTAACATGGAAGAGAAATTCATCGATTTATGTGCCAAGCTTGTCATTGAGCACATCCAGGATGATTTTATTTCTAAGATTCGCCCTTGCTGCGTAAATTGTGAAGGTACTGACTGTGCCTCGATGCGTAAATACTTCCGCTCCTCCCCGGTGCACGCTACTGCCTAGGCTTTAATTCCTGCATCCCTATTCGTTTTTAGCGAATATTAGATTTGTCCGTTCGTTAAAAAATCAAGGAAGACCTCCATGTTTATGTCTTTTTTCGCCTATGATAGGTCTTAATCTTTCCCCATAGGTAAAGTTAAACCCTAAAAGATGAGCATTTTCAAACATCCCAAACTTTGTCATTCTTAGTCTCCCTTATGTTGAGTAACTTACCCAATAGATGAATCTCTCCGAGGTCAGAGACTTGTTATGGCTGGCGATCACCTGTTACGGTGCATCGTTTGTTATGGGAATGGTGAAGACACGGCATTCTTTTCCCACTATTTTTAGGGAAAGTCCATTGATTCTCATTCTAGCAGGTTTTGTTCTCCAAACCCGGGCCCTTTACTTTCGTGGAATGGAAGTACATGGTTGCCCATTGGGTAACGGGATGGAACGGGCCCAATTCATAATATGGTCCCTTATCGCCGCTTTTTTATTACTCCGTCTAGTCTGGAGAATTAATCTTTTGGGTACCTTTTGTGCAGGTACTTCCCTCCTACTTGGTACCCTCTCTCTTGGTTTGAAGAACTGGGATACACCTTATTGGACTGCAAGTGGATATGTTCGCCTTTTTAAAGATCCCTGGATTGAGCTTCATGCTTCAATTGCGATCTTTAGTTACGGGCTTTTTTGTCTACTGGCTGTGGTCAGCCTGATGTATCTTTCTCAAAGACAGGCCCTACTCTCTCGTAAGCCCGGTTTTCTTGGGCCCTATCTCCCCCCGATTCAAGACTTAGAGGTGGCAGCGATGAGGTTGCTTGCCGTAGGAGTATCTTTTCTTACCCTTTCCATGGTGGTGGGTACAATGCATTGGACACGCCACCCTGAACTTGTTAGCGGGGCGAAACTCTCTGTTACCACGGCTCTTTGGATTGGATATCTTATACTACTGGCAATGAGACTCAATAACCGGCTCTATGGATCCCGCTTTGCCAAGTGGTCGATCGGTCTGTTTGCTCTCGCCCTGCTCTCCTTATCCATGGTCAGTTCAAAAACAAACAAACAAGCCTCGTATAGCCCCAATCTCCCTCTCTTGGTTCAGGTACTGCGATGAGTAGACCGTCAGATCATTCACTCTTCCTGCTTGGCACATCTCACCAGGTTGCCAATTTGCAGGAGCGCGAAACCATTGCTCTACCCAATGACTCGATCGACTCTTTTTACAAAGGCTTGGTAGCCCTCCCTGGCTTGAAAGAATGCTTGGTGCTCAATACCTGTAACCGTACGGAAATCTATGGTTCAGCAGATCCTGCATTTAAATTTGAATCGGCCTTGGAGTTTATGGCCAATTTCCGCAAGCTTGATCTCGAATTTTTAACCCAGAAAACCTACCAAAGGACTGGAGCCGAAGTCGTCAGGCATCTTTTCGAAGTGGCGTCGGGAATCGACTCACAAATGGTGGGAGAAACTGAAATTCTCGGACAGTTAAAAAAGGCATACGATGAAGCATACGAACGGGGTGCCACCGGTAAGGAACTCAATCGATTATTCCAGAAAAGCTTTCAAGCGGCCAAGTGGGCCCGGACTCATACCGGTATTTCCAAGGGTCAAGTAAACCTAGGTAATGTGCTCTGTGAACTGGCCCGGCGTATTTTTGGGCAGGTTGATCAATGCAGGTTCTTGGTGGTGGGTGCCGGAGAGGTGGCCGAAAGTGCCCTGGAAGCCTTTAAATCGAGAGGTTCCGAAGCGATCACGGTGACGGGGCGCACTTTTGACTGGTGTCCTCTGAGTCGAAGAAAACCCGATGAATTAGCGCAAAAATTTGACGGCTTTACTTTGGCTTATTCCAAGTTTCACGAATCCCTCCACCTCTTTGATGTCGTGCTCGCATCCACGGCAAGTAGCAAGGCATTACTTACCAAGGGGCAGGTAGAGAGATCGATGAAAAAACGCCCGGCTAAACCGCTTTTTCTTATCGATGCATCCGTCCCCAGAAATGTGGAGGAAAATGCAGCTAAGGTAGATAATGTATACCTCTACAACATGGATGATGTATCTGCCATCGCAAATGAGAACCTGCAATCTAGACTCGCCGAAGTAGAAAAATGTCGCCTTGCCCTTTCCAAGCGGGCTCTTCGTTTATGGGAACAAATGCGGGCTCAACCCAACTTGCCTGCCTGAAGCAACCAGTCCACCACCCCCGAGTCCTTCGGTTGAGCAAGCAATTGATGAAGCATTTTTGCGGAGTGGGCCGCTTTTTTGCCCGACTCTTCATCTTTTAAAATCTTACTTATCTCACTCGCCAACCTCTTGCCTTTGGCACGGCCCTGAAGAAATTCAGGGTTGGGCGGTTCTTGGGGCAGTAAAAGATTGGCCATGCCTAAGTGAGGAACCCGGACCAAAAGCTTACCAATTAGATAAGTTATGGGGTGAGCCCGGTAACCAATCACCCCAGGTATGCCCGCCCAGGCGCACGAAAGGGACATCGTACCCGAGCTCATCAAGGCCACCCGAGCACTAAGTCCATCGGCACGATTCACCACCCGGACACAATTCTTTAACTTGGATCGATGGGATAGAATACTCTCCACAAGTTCTCGGATTTGAGGACTGGATGCCGGCAAAACCGCCAGTACTTTTTGTCCATCCACACTCAATTCTTCAAGGGCATCTAAAAAGACCGGTAAAATTCGGCTAACGGGTTGTAAACGACTGCCCGGAAGTAAAAGGAGTTCTCCCTCTGGATCATACTTTACTGGGGATTGGTAGGAGGGATGGGCAAAGGGGTGCCCAACAAAAGAGACAGGGAGTGAAACATCCTCGTAGCATTGGGTCTCAAAAGGGAAAATGACCCCGAGCCCATTCAGTATATTCGCCATCGCGAAACGGCGCTTTGGTTTCCATGCCCAAAGCTGGGGGCTGATATATTGTAAAACAGAAACTCCTCCACCACCCTTGCAGGAAACCCCATGCTTCCTAAGGGCACCAGCCAAGCGCAGATTAAAACCAGGATAATCTACAAGGAGTATGCAACGGGGTCGGGTTGCCGTAATCCAAGAAATTGTTTTTTCAAAGACATCACGGTAAAATCCGTAATTTTTTAAAACCTCGAATAATCCCACCACGCCATAATCGGCCAAGGGAAAAAGAGGTTCGGTTCCGGCTTGCTTTAATTTTTCCCCACCCAATGAACACACCCGTAGCTTTGGCTGGCGGGCTTTCAAATCGTATACTAAGCGGGCCGCATGTTCATCCCCTGATGCTTCACCTGCAACCACCAAGAGGTCAACGGGCCCGGATGCTTTGGGAAAATCTGTAAGGGAGCTCAAGGTTTCCAATTGGATTGAATCTCCTTGGTAATCGCAAGAGCCACCTCAAGGGCTGACTTACCAAAGCTTCCATCGGTTTTAGGGGTGGTGGTTTCACGCACACAGGAGAGAAAGGACTCCAATTCCAAAGCGAGGGGCTCTCCCCGCTCCACCGGTACTTCATGGCGCTCCAGAGAGGGACCGGACTTCTTGATCAGGTGCCCCTTTTGGTTCATAAAGTCTAGGGACAGGTATCCGGTGTCCTGGAATACCCGGATTTCGCGGGCTTTTTTCTCACTCACCCGGCTGGCACTTAAATTGGCCACACACCCATTGGCAAATACCAGACGGGCATTGGCAATATCCTCGGTGGGAGAAAGGACCCGAACCCCGATCGAGTCCACCCGTTCGATGGAGGAATCAACCAAAGCCATCGCAATTCCAATATCATGGATCATCAGATCGAGCACCACACCCACCTCGGTACCGCGGGGCTGAAAGGGAGCGAGACGTTCAACCGTTAAATATCGGGGTTGCTCCACCGCTCCTTCCAAGAAAGTCATTACTGGGTTGTAGTGTTCGATATGTCCAACCTGAACGAGCACTTTGGCTAACTGGGCACTTTCCAAAATCGCTTCCGCTTCCTCCGAGGATACACAAAGCGGTTTTTCCACAAGCAGGTGGCAACCATGATCGATTAATTGCAGGGCAACCTCGGCATGGCGGTCCGTCGGGCAAACCACAGATACCGCATCACAAGCTTTTCCCAAGTCCTCAAGGGAGGAAAATCGGGTGCAATGATATTCGGCGCATATTTTTTCAGCCGCCTCATTGTTTGGCTCAAAGATTCCCACCAGTTCCGCACCGCCTAGAGAATGATAGAGCCGGGCATGATGTTTCCCAAGGTAACCTACCCCCGCTACTCCGCATTTTAAGGAATCTTCCATAGAATTATTGATGGGGAAAGATAGTGTTTGGGTCAAACCTCGTTCATCTGGCCTTCGGAGAGAAAAAGCTGGCGATCTGTAGCCTGAGCAAAGGCTGGATTATGAGTGACTAGAATTAAGGATGCCCCCTCTTCCGAACAACTATGTAATAGAAGATTCATAACATCTTCCCCAGTTCTTTCATCGAGATTGCCTGTGGGCTCGTCGGCCAAAAGAACTTTAGGTCGGTTAATCAATGCTCGGGCAATGGCCACTCTTTGCCTCTCCCCACCTGAAAGTTTACCAGGGATTTGTCTCGCTTTATCACCCACTCCCATCTGCTCAAGGAGATGGTATGATCGTTCCGTAACCTTAAGGTCTAAATTTCCGGAAATCCTCGCTGCAAGAATCACATTTTCCAGAACATCCAACTCCGGAACCAGGTAATATGCCTGATAGACCACTCCCAGAAAAGAAGATCGCGAGGAAACCTCCGCTCGGGTGGCCGGGCAGTCGCAACGCATCCACTGATCTCCCCAGAGCAACTGCCCTTTATCGGCCTGCTCGATTCGGGCAAGCAGATTTAGCAGGGTAGTTTTTCCACAACCTGACTCTCCCCGTATACTCAAGGATGTAGCAGGCATTAAGGAAAAGGAAACATCTCGTATAACTTGTAAAACTTCCCCTCCTAGGGAAAACTGTTTGCTTAGAGACTTTGCTTCGAGGATAGGAGAACTACTCATTACGCAACGCATCTGCGGGGTTCATACGGGCAGCCCGCCAGGCGGGGATTAAGCCAGCTAGGGTGGATACGAACATCGCAAACAAACCAAAGGCCAGAAAGGTCGATGCACTCTCGGAAGATTCCCAGGGATAGGGTACATGCAGGCTATAAAAGTCATAAAATTGAGTCACACCCGCTTTTCCCTCATCCCCAGCAATATTGACGACAATAAAGGACATGATCGAATCACGGTAACGGATAAATAGCAGGGCCAACCCACAACCCAACACAGAACCCAGTAAACCAATCAGAAAACCTTGCAAACAAAAGATCGAACCCACCGACCCACGTGCTCCCCCCATGGCGACGAGCAAACCAATCTCCCTGATTTTTCGCAAGACTGTAGTCATCAATGCAATGGCAATGGCAAAGGCGGCAACCAGCCCGATCGGTACCATAATTAAAATCATTAAATATTCCTCAAACTTGAGCAGGTCAAAGAACCAGGAATTTTCCACAAACCACGGAACAAATGCCCAGTCCCGAGATCTTTCCATTTCTAATTCCTCACAAAACTGAGCAAGGATCTCCTCATTTCTAAAAATTTCCGGAGAAAACTTTAAAAACATCCCATCACAAAAACCAGACACCGATCGTAAATCCTCCAGTAACCGAAATGAACCCAACATCGCTTCCGCGTGAAAGCCCTGCCACGGAACTTCGAATATTCCACCCACCAAGACTTCCTTTGGCGGAATCATTTCATCTGCCTGGGCCCGTTCGATCATCGCGGGTGAGTAAACCTCCATGGTGGATGATCGAAAGGTTTGATAAGTGGATTTCGCACCTTTGACAGGTTCCGAAAAGGGACTAAGGAGAAGAAAACGGGGAGTGCCCGGACCTCCATCCAGTAAACCATCAACCGGAGTGAGGTTCTGATTATAACCAAGACTGGCTGAACGAAGTGACCATTGCTTGTTCCCTTGGTACTCAAGTTCCCATTC
Organism: Opitutales bacterium; assembly: GCA_038137385.1. Lineage (GTDB taxonomy): Bacteria > Verrucomicrobiota > Verrucomicrobiia > Opitutales > Seribacteraceae > Chordibacter. Next base: position 6,588 of record JAYQBP010000039.1, read on the forward strand.
GGCCGATGGAACTTGCACATCCAGTTTGGATACCCTGACACCTAGTTGCTTGTCCTCCAGGTCGAGAGAATTTTCCATCCGCAAAATCGCACATGGTCGAACGCCCAATTGATTCGCAACATATTGGCTGACAAAAACAACATCATCACGCAAAGAGGAACTTAAAGGTATGGGGGTTACATCGATCGCATCGTGGGCTTCCATGCGAGAATGCCCGTTTTGTAAAAACTCATCTACAGGAAGAACCGATTGTCCCATCAATGGATCAATCCCGATGGCAAGAGGAACCGCATGGTAGTTCTGCTTTTGAGCGAGTAAGGGGCCTTGCAAATAGGGAGAAACTGCCTCGACTCCAGGATGGATTAATAAATCCTTATGCAGAATCTTCCATTGCTTATTTCGGCTCAGAGGAATGGCCCGGGCATGGCCCTGGGCATCAATAATATCTTCCCTGAATTTGTGCTGAAAACCCTTCATAAATGCCACCACCACAATCATCACATTCACCCCTAAAGCCACCCCCACCACCGCCAAGAGAGAGAAAAATGAAACTTTTCTTTGGGAAGGAAACAATTGTTTCCAAGCGAGGAAAAGAGGCCAGGGAGTCTTCACAAACTTAGAAAAAGACTAGATAATGAATTCAACAAAATTAGTCCTCTTGATAGGGACGGGTAAAGTTGGAATCCAAGACACTTAAGTTTAAATCTTTCGGAATCAAGTCTCCCACCTTATCTTTCCAATCCGAAACCTTTTCAGGATCAAGTTGGGGAATGGGATATTTATCCTGTAAAAAATAGACATATCCAAAATACAGGAGGAAGACCGCCACAACAAAAAGAGCGATCCGAAAAAGACTTTTTAAGATCAATAAAATTAGAACAAACGCAACCAGTGCCAACAACAAGCTTAGCAACGGGTTTGCCATGATTTGATTCACCACATCCTGCATCGTTTAAATTTTGCGAAAGTGAGAGAATTCTACAATGAAAATCCTTGGGGTGATGCATCAGTTGGATTCATCGAAAGCAGAACCTTCAGGAACCGAAATTCCTTCCTTAAGGATTTTTTTTCTTAAGTCCTCCAAATCTCTGCGCAATAAATTAGCCCGTGCATTAGCCCCAATTCTAAGATCTTTTTTCATCCGGAGCTCAGTATTCCAGAGATTTCTTTGTTCATCAGAAATAAATCCACCCTGGGAAAATTTTTTGTCCATCGCACCAAAGCCTGCCATTTGGGCGGCTAATTTCAATTCTGAATCCCGACATTCGCACGCATATTTTTCAGCTTCCACCACCCGTGCTCTCAAAGACAACCATTTGGATTCCCAGTTCAAAGACTTGGCTTGCCGTTCATTGTCCAATACTTGTTGATTAATTTCTTCGATCGAACCATGAACAAAGGCATCGGTTGGGGCCCTGCTGACTGGATCGACATCGGCATTTTTTCTCGTACGGCATGAACTCACCGCACAGAGTAGAGGAAGAATGTAAATCAACGCCTTTGGCAAAACAGACTATTTTTGAACCCAGGAACCAGAAGACTTTTTAAACCAATGACCTGGTTTGGCTCGGGTAGCAATCCCTTGAGAAAACTGTCGGACAATGGCGGAGATATCTCCACCGGTTTTCGCGGAAAGATCCTGAAACAATTGCTTTCGATCCGCATTTTCTGAATCAACCAATTTCTTGGCAGCCGCATTGGAGGTTTGGCGAAGATGAAGAAACCCATCCACTCCCTCTCCGATCGCCCCCGCATCTTTCGCAGCCACGACATCCGATAAACGCGCTTTCATACGGTCCGAATAGTCTGCCCAAAGAGCAGGCAGCAAATTCACAAAGAAAACAAACAGGTAAAAAACAGATTTTTTCATAATTCTTAAAGAAAGATCAATCGGTGGATTCATCCTCATATAAATCGTCCAGAAAGCTATTTACCTCCTTTTCGATCTTTATGGTAATGTTATGATCCAGGGTAATATGATGCTGTGTCTTCACTACGGTGCAGGAGAACAAGAGCAAAGTCCAGGCGGTTGAAGTAAGTGAGATAATTTTTTTCACAAATTGTAGTAAGATAGATTGTTGGAATGCCGCAATCAGGATTTTATGGAGAAGGGTTCCTAAGGAGTAATTCCCCATCTTGAGAGATCTGCCTGCTGGATTAAGGCATCCAAACCACCAACGATTTTGGGACGATACTCCACACTAATTGCTTTGCCATCCACCTCTGAATCGCCGCGTACATTCATTTCCACTACCCTCTCGTCATTATCCTGTATGCTGAAGAGCACGGTCAAATCCTCAAGATTTAAGTTTTGCAGGGCCCGATCCAAAAGGTACATATTTTTATATTCTGGGCTTTGCTCTTCCAGTCCATCTGTCAGAATGCCTTGTGTGTTTAAAAAAAGCTTGGCGGAATCTGTAGGATCTAAAGACAAAGACCCCCCATAGAAGTCCCATCCCGAAAATGGATCTTTGCGAAGGCTTACCATTCCGGAAAGGTTCCCATCCATTCGGGCATCTAAATCCTCGAATAGATTGATCAAACTCTGTGAATTTAATCCGGTAGCCAAGGCATTCAGTTCCAACTCCTCCAAGGATTCATCAAGACTGATTTCTTTCAACGAAAGCAACCCATCAAAGGCTTTTAACTCGACTGCCTGAATCATCCTTTTTCCACTTGGTAAAAGATTAAAACGAATCCATCCGTCCTCTAAAACCTGTTCACCGGCATGCAAATCAAAACGGATATTTTGGGAACCATTACTTTCCAGCGGATCAAGAGTATTTAACTTGATATTTCCCTGAATGTTTCGGATTGAAAAATCTTCGAAGTCTGGAAATTGCATCTCTCCCTCCAACCACGACAAGTCAATCCGGTCTTTACCAACTTCTGGCCATTCGACCACTAAATTTGCCGGATCCAAAGAGAGTTTAAAATCGTTGGCACAAAGGCTGATTTCAGAGAATTCAATGCGCTCCGCAGAATCGAGCTGAAACTGGACTTTTAAATCTTCCATCTTTTGATCTTCACCAAGAAATGCCTCCTCGATGGTAAGACTTTGCTTAGTTTCCAACTTGGGAAGGCGATCAAGGACAATCTCTCCCTCATAGCCAATTTTGTGCAGATTCAACCCAATCGTGGGAATGGAACCGTTTGCCTTGAGCATTTCAATGCGAAAACGATCTTCGCCCAACCATTCCACTTCGATTTCTCCGTCGTACAGATTATATAGACCCTCCTCCAAATGAATCGCTGAGAACCTCACCCTCGCACTGCTTAAACCTAAAAATTCATCATTTTCCCCGTAGGCAAATTCGATCTCATCAATTGTCAGTCCCACAATTTCAGATTGGGGCAAAATTCCACCAGTCTGTAATCTCTCTATCCTACAGGAAATACCTGGTTTTCCATCCTCAACATCGAGGGAAATTTTTAGTCCGTTAATTTTTAAATTATCTCCCCACCTAATATTTGCATAAAAATTAGACTCGATCGAATGGTTTGATCTTGGAGTGATAAACAAAATGGCTTGGGGAACCTCCAAGGTCATACCCATGCACTGCAATACGAGATTGGTTGAATTGAAGTCCAAAAACTGATCTATAATTCCATCATCTTCCATGCGTCCAGTCCATTGTCCCTTCGCCGTGCCCTCTTCGACCTGGATATACTGCTCCAGATCAATTGCCTCAAAATCACCGGAAAATAAAGAAAGGGAATGGATTAGTGGGGAGAGAGTGGAGAGGTCAGGAAAATGGAGGCTGGCTCCAAGAAAAAGGTCATTTCCCTCATTTACCATGGTCACATCCCCCATCCAGGAAAAACCGGAAGTATTCGCATCCAATCTTAACTTAGCTAAATCGGTATGAAAATCTCCCTCCACCGCCAATGCCGACCCGAAAGATGCCCCTTCTTCTAAAATTCTAAGATCCGCATCTCGAATCCGAAGGTACTGTAGGGGTGGTTTTTCTAAAAAGTTTTGCAGCTTACTTTGAATACTTTGCGAACTTTCGTTTTCCAAATCGACCGACTCTAAAATTTCGTAAATTTTGGGCAAAGATATGCTTATCATCGGAGCAGACAGGGATGCGGCATGAACCTTGCCATCGGATAAACTAAGGGGATCGAACCGCAGACCTAGACGATCGAAAGAAAAGTTGCCTTCTTCCGCAATGATTCGGGTATCCGACAGTTCCACCGCCCATGGATTGATTTGCTCAACGAGCAAAGATGCCAATTTCGCATTCACACTGATTAAATATTGATTCAATGAAGTGTGTAAGAGTTTTGGCAATCCAAGCAATAACCCAACTAGGAGAAGCAAAAGCACAGAAAATATGCTCAAAAAAATCTTCAAATTCCCTACCTTTAGTTTCATGCAAAACCCTCTAACTTGACCACATCTAGCAAAGAGAAAAGCTTAAAAAAAGGGTAGTAAACCATTTGGTTAGCTTTTGGCCTGTTTTCGGTGTAAAAATTCAAATAACCTGAGCCCTAACTTGGGTCCTATACCTTCCACAGTTTGCAACTCTTCAATCGTTGCTTTTTTTAAACCTTCAAGAGATTGAAATTTTTCGAAAAGCAATGCGCGTCTCACCTTACCAAGACCGGAAAAATCATCGAGGATTGATTCCCTTATTTTTTGGCTTCGTAAGTCTGCATTAAATTGATTGGCAAATCGATGAGCCTCATCCCTCAATCTCTGAAGTAAGCGTAGGGCTGGGTCTCTTTGTGAAAGCTTCAATTCTGCCCGCTCATCTCCAAAAACAATCGTTTCTTCTCGCTTTGCCAGTCCGATCAGGGGTGGCGGAGCAATCTCAAGTTGGCAAAATGCATCCTGTGCAGCACCCACTTGTCCGATCCCTCCATCAATCACCACTAGGTCTGGCATGTTTCGACCCTCATCTCGTAGTCGGCCATAACGTCTGCCCACCACCTCATTCATGGATGCAAAATCATCATTCCCCAGACCACCGCGTATTTTGAACCGACGATAGCTTTTACGATCCGGTCGGCCGTCTACAAATCGAACCATCGATGCCACCACAAAGGTTCCAGAAACATGGGAAACATCAAAACACTCAATCACCCGCGGAAGATCCGACAATTCAAGAACATCTCCAAGGGCTTGTAACGCATGCTCTTCCAGCAGATCATCTTTAACCCAATCCCGGGTAAAGCGCTTGGTTTTTCTCACTGTCTTTGCCAAAGCATTGGTTAAGTCTCTCAATTTGGCGGCTCGTTCAAAATCCATCGCTTCCGCCCGCTTCACCATCTCTTCTTTTAGTTCTTTCAGGAGTTCCTTGGTTCGTCCCTCCAAAAAGGAGCACGCTCGATCTACTCTTTCGCGATATTCTTCGATGGTAGTTTCATTGTTCCCACCAAAAATTTCGGCACGGGCATCTTCATAAAGCTTCACCCTGCCATCTCTCAAAATTCGGGGATTGGCATCCGACAACAGAATACCAAACCTTTTTCTCATTTCTGCGAGGGTAGACCGCAACATACCTGCCTGAGCGAATGGACCGTAGTAATGGGAACCATCCTCTTTCCGGTTTCGGCACAAACGAAAACGAGGCAATTTGTTTTGTAGATCCACCTGAACCAGCAAAAACTGCTTATCATCGGTAAAATCGGTGTTATACCTCGGGCGGTATTGCTTGATTAATTTGCCCTCCAAAAGAAGAGCCTCGGTTTCGTTTCTTGTCTTATGAAAAGCAATTTCTCTAACCATTTCCACCATCGCTGCAATTTTTGGCTGTGCCCGAACAAACTTTCGGGAACCGTGAAAATAACTGGATACCCTCCTTTTTAAATTCTTGGCCTTACCCACATAAATTACCTGTCCCAAACGATCTTTCATTAGGTACACTCCCGAGGTTTGTGGCATTGCACGAATAAACCTGGCTAGTTCATGTTTCTCATTTTGCATTGGCAATCCACAGAATCCTTCGTACTTTTAACCATTGCAAGTCTACAACCATATCCTGCGTTTTCCAACTTAAACGCCCTTCTTTTGCCATGAGCTCAACCATACGCGTAGAAACCATCACTTTGGGAGATGAACTCCTTCTCGGAATTCGTGAGAACTCTCACCTTACCTATCTCGGTTCCCAATTTGCCCATCACGGAATCGAACCGGCGGTCAATTTGGTCATCCGCGACAATCCAGAGGATATTAAAACCTTTTTTGCGGATGCCTGGAAGCGGGCAGACTTAGTCATCACCACTGGTGGCCTAGGTCCCACCAGTGATGATTTAACCCGTGAGTCAATTGCCGAAGCCTTGGATGAGGAACTCGTCTATGACGAAGATATCGAGCAAGCCATTCGGTCACGCTTTCAACAATTGGAAAAGGAAATGCCCGAGATTAATCTGCGCCAATGCTACCGTCCCCAAAATGCGGAAACTCTAAGTAATCCCTACGGCACCGCCCCTGGCCTATTTTTAAACAAGAACGGAAAAATCTTAGTGATGCTCCCTGGGCCTGCCCGGGAAATGCATCCGATGTTCGAACAACAGGTTATCCCCCGCTTACAATCCGCAGGTGTTCTTCCCGAAATCGATTGTTACCTGCAAATTCGTACCGCTGGGATTGGAGAGTCCGCTCTGGCTGAAAAAGTCGGGCCAATTTTGGCGGATAAATCAGGCCTAGTGGTTGGGTATTGTGCCCATGCTGGCTTGGTCGACCTGCGCCTCAGTTCCCTGGACTCCGATGTGCTCGATGAGAAAAAACTCCACGAAATTGGTGACCAGTGCCGGGAGGCCCTCGGCGAGGATTTTGTCTGCTATGGCGACCTCACCCTTGCAGAAGTCATCTTTCGCGAACTCCGCACCCTCAATCAGACCCTCTCCGTGGCAGAGTCTTGTACCGGTGGCCTACTCTGCTCTTCCTTCACCGAAATCCCGGGCATATCCAAGGTATTTCATGGCGGGGCCGTCTGCTATCACAATGATGCCAAAGTGCAACTGCTTGACTTCCCTGAAGTTATGCTCGACCAGCACGGGGCCGTAAGCGAGGAAACCGCCATTGCCATGG
>JAYQBP010000040.1:0-13407 GCA_038137385.1 Opitutales bacterium
GGGCAGGGGATGTCTAGCGGGCCCGGTCGTTGCTGGTTGTGTGATCTTACCCAACGGCTTTTTTTCTTGTGCTAATAACCGTAAAACTGTCAAGGAAATCAACGATTCTAAACAAATTGCTGAAGTCCGAAGGGAGTCACTCTTTGATACGATTCAACGGTTAGTGGGGCAGGGCCAGATTTATGCTGCATTTGGAAGTGCTTCGGTGGAAGAGATCGAGGAATATAATATTGTAGGGGCCACCTGTCTTGCCATGAGGCGGGCCATGCAAAAAGCATCGGCACAAAGCATGGGGTTATGGTCTCCATTGCCTCAGGATGCAGAAGATTTGTTTTCTGTTGAAAGAGAACAATCCCCATCATGGCAGGTATTGGTGGACGGGCGGGAAATGAAGCGCCTGCCTTTCAAACACGAAGGCTTGGTTAAGGGGGATACTCTTTCCCTCGCTGTATCCATGGCATCGTTAATCGCCAAAGTTACCCGCGACCGGTTGATGCATGACCTCCATCTTCAATTCCCTCAATACGACTTTAGTTCGAATAAAGGGTATGGAGCCCCTAATCATCTAAAAGCATTGAGGGAGTTAGGTTCTACCATCCACCACCGACCCCGTTTTCTTCGAAGTATTTTGGATAAAAAAGACCAAACAGAAACTGCCCCGAACGGGCAATCCCAGTTGAGTTTTAGATAAAATTTTCTAAAAATAAATTCATGATTTTACTCGGAGTAAATGTTGACCATGTCGCCACCCTGAGACAGGCCCGTTATCGGGATGAACCCAATACATATGGAGGTTTCATCGAACCTGACCCGGCGGCCATGGCTTGGTTGGCGGAGGATGCTGGGGCAGACGGAATTACGATGCATGTTAGGGAAGATCGCCGTCATGTTCAGGTGGAAGATGTGCAGCGATATCTTGAAAGAAAGAAAACCCGTTTGAACTTGGAAGTTTCTTTGTCCGAGGACATGGTGAACCTCGCCCTTTCTCTCAAGCCAGATAGTGTTTGTCTTGTTCCGGAAAACCGTATGGAGGTGACCACTGAAGGAGGTCTGGATGTTGCCGGAAATCTGGCTCGTTCCAAGGATGCGGTGGATGCATTCTCTGAACTAGGAATCCCAACGAGTATGTTTATTGATCCAGAACCGGGACAGCTTGAGGCCTCCGCCAAGATAGGTTCACCTTGGGTGGAGTTGCATACTGGCAGTTTTGCTCGGGGCTGGACGGACCCAATTCAACGGGATAAAGAACTTTCCCAGCTTATGGAGGGCATGAGAATTGGCATTTCTCTAGGTATGCAGGTCAATGCCGGTCATGGAATTAATTACGAAAATGTGCAAGGAGCTAGAAAATTAACTCAGATAACGGAGTTTAATATTGGACATAGTATTATCTCCCGATCGATTGAAAAGGGTCTTTCGGAAGCGGTTTCGACAATGAAAAAACTTCTCAATTCGTGATCGATTTCCCTCAGATTCCCAAGGGAACCAATGTAGTTGGTGTGGGCATCGATCAGATCGAGGTCGCGAGAATCAAAGAATCAATGGATCGGCATGGGGGTTCCTTTCTCAAGAAAGTCTTCACCGAAAAAGAGTCCAGCATGTGTTTACAAAGGAAAGATGCAGCACCCTGTCTTGCGGCCCGTTTTGCTGCCAAAGAAGCTGCATCTAAGGCACTAGGTACAGGAATTGGGCGAGAGTTTGGCTGGCTTGATGTCGAGATTGAAAGAGAGGAGAATGGACAGCCTGTAGTTGTTTTCTCTAAAAACTTGGAGCCCTTCCTAGCTAAGAAAAAAGTCGGTTCCGCCTTGGTTAGTCTTTCTCACCTGAGTGGAGTTGCTTCTGCCATCGTTGTTTTAGTCCAATGAACCTTACTCTACCCAACGATCCCATCCTCTCTCTCTCCGATGCGAAGGAGTTTGAAGAAACTTATTTTTCAACTTGCTTAGACACGGATCATCAATGGGAAGTCATGACCCGTGCTGGTGAAGCGGTCGCAGATTCGGCCCTGCGTGATATGCGTGAATTACGAACCATACCCCACCGACCTAGGTTATTGGTTCTCGTTGGAAAAGGTCATAATGGAGCCGATTCTCTTATAGCCGCTAAGCGTTTTCTTCGTACTATTCCCACTTCCCGAGCCGTGATTTGGCCTTGGGCACCCAAAGAAGACTGCCGCGATCTTACCCAGAGAGCTTTTGAGGAATTGATTGAATTTGCAACCAATCGTATTGAAATTCTCTCACCTGCCTGTCAGATGACAGATGAAAAAATTTCGGAAACTTTTCTCAAGACCACTCAAGACAGGGGTTTCGATTTAGCCATAGACGGATTGCTCGGTTTACAAGGTCGGGTAAAGTTGGACTATCCCATGAAGCAGTGGATTGAGTTGATCAACCAAACCACGAAAATTTCGGTTCGGGTAGCGGTGGATTTACCCAGCGGAATTGGGGAAGTCGTTTCTTCAGAAATGCATCCATTCAGGGCCGACTTCACTTATTGTACTGGACTCGTTAAAACTCCTGTAATCGACAATGGAAATCAGCCATGGGTGGGTCGTTTAAGATACTTGGATCTTGGATTTTTTGAAAATGCTCAAGTCTCAGAATATGAAGGTTTTTCCAAAGTCCTTCGGCCTTCTGCTTTGCCTGTTCTGCGGCAACTTCGACCGGTGCAGTGTGATAAAAGAGATTTCGGTCATCTGTTCGTTCTTGCCGGTTCCTCTACTTATGCAGGTGCCGCGATGATGACCGTCAAGGGGGCTCTTCGATCTGGGGTTGGTCTGGTTACCTGTTGCGTACCTCAATCCATCCACAATGCAATGGTTGCTTCCTGCTCGGAAGCGATGTGGGTGCCGATGCCGGAAACTCTGGATGGTGCACTCGCCCTCGAGGGTCTGGGGAAGGCACGTAGGTACCTTGAGCGTGTCGATGCATTGGTCGCTGGTCCTGGAATTGGGAGTGAGCGAGAATCTCATGCCCTCATTCGTGAGGTCTGCCAGTTGTTTAACGGGCCGATGCTTCTCGATGCCGACGCCTTACGCCCTGAAATCATTACACCTCTGAAATCATTGAGAAATATTGTGCTGACTCCTCATGATGGTGAGCTCGAGAGATTATCTGGAGCCTTAGGTGGGGATGGCTTTATTTCCTCGTTTCCCGGGGTTCTTCTTCGCAAAGGAGCTCACCCCATTGTTCACTTTTGTAATGAACAACTCCATCTTTTTTCTGGCAGTTCGCTTTTGGCGAGAGGGGGAAGTGGCGATTTACTTTCAGGCATAGTTGGTTCCTTGATTGCACGGGGAGGTAGATCTTTGATCGACAGTGTCGCACTCGGCACCCTGTGGCATGGGCGAGCCGCAGAAGCTCTTTCCCGACAACATGGCCAGGAGGCTGTCACCACCACTCAGATTCTCGATTACCTCTCGTTTGCATTAAGAAATGACTTCTGAAAAAACTTCCCCCTCTCTTCTCGTTCTTGCTGCTGGTATGGGCACGCGTTATGGAGGTCTTAAACAGGTTGACCCAATCGGGCCTAACGGAGAAACCCTTATGGATTATTCTCTCTATGATGCAAAGGTTGCGGGTTTCTCCCGGGTTGTATTTTTGATTCGGGAGGAAATGCGCGATATTTTTGACCAGCAAATTGCCTGCAAATATCAAAATAATCTCGAGGTCGAGTATGCCTACCAAAGAGTAGATGACCTCCCGGAGGGGTTTCAAACGGGACAAGCCAGAAACAAACCTTGGGGCACGGGACATGCGGTTTGGTGTGCCCGGAATGTCCTCAATGGCAGAGACTTTGCGGTAATTAATGCGGATGATTTTTACGGAAGGGATACTTTTTCTGCTTTGATCGAATCCATCGCATCTTTTTCTGATTTGAAAGGTTCAGATCGACTAATAAGAGGTGCGATTGTAGGATATCGATTGCAGGAGACTCTTTCTGACCATGGATCTGTAAGTCGAGGAATTTGCCAGCTTGATCAATCAGGGAATCTTCATTCTGTCCATGAGTGGACAGGCATTCATTCCGATGCCGATCGAATCAGAGGAGAAAATGAAGAGGGAAAAAGACAGATATTTTCTGGAGACGAAGTGGTTTCGATGAATGTCTGGGCATTTCCATCAAGCGTATTTCCCGCTTTGGAGGATGAAATGTGTCAATTTCTTAAAAATTGCACGGATTCCACCACCGACGAATTTTATTTACCTGCGGCGGTGGATCAATGGATTCGCAAGGGGCGGGCAATCTTCCATACCAATCTCGCCACTTGTCAATGGATGGGAGTGACTTATCAGGAAGACAAGCCTGGGGTCGTCGAAAAAATCAAACAGTTGGTGTCGTCCGGGGAATACCCGGAGTCGCTTTTCAGTTAAAGTCTGGGGTGATTTCCAGCTTCTCCCCAGGACGAACTTCCACTTTACCTCCTTTGTCAGGATCTTGGTCATTACGATAGACCTGTACGGTAAGAGAAGCATTCTTGCGGGGTGGTGACCACGCCCATTTCCCAATTTCAATAAAATTCATGGATACCCCTTCGTCCCAACTTAGCCCAGGACCTTCTCCACGTAGAAATGGTTTATTTCCTATGCCGATCATCACATTGGCCACGACTGTGGTGGTTCCGTTTTGATCTTTCTTGTCGTCGATTTTTTCTGATTTCGCCAGAGGTTTCTGGGTGTCTTCTCCGGCAAGCAGGGCATCTACTTTTCGCAAGGTTTCAGCGGGGTCCGGCAGGCCAAGGTCGAGTTCGTCCGGAGAATTTTTATCGGTCTGATCGGTGATGACTTCCTCTTCTTGAGCAAGCTCCTCTATTTCGCCATCTTCCAAAGAGATGGGTGTTTCGTTAGATTCATCTTTTTCAATGGAGGTTGTAGGTAAGACCACCTCTTCGATGTCCTCGATACTTTCTGTAACTTCTTCGGTAAGATTCTCGGCAGGGAATGCGTCCGTATCCTCAGGACTTTGATCCATGGGTTCCCCTAATTCATTGGCTTCATCTTTGGCCGGGTCTTCCTCGGAGAAGGCCGGGTCGGAATCGGATATTTCCGGATGCTCGGTACCTGTTATCGGAGGCGTTATTGGAGGAGCGATCAAGTTTGAACCATCGCTTGATTGTTCTAAAACTATGGAGTCAAGCTTGGTGAAGAGCTCCTTTAGGTCATGGCTAATTTGCTTGGTTTGTTGAAGAAGATTTTCGATCTTTGACTCCGATTCTTCAACCAGAGCCAAAGACTGATTTGAATCTGCTAAATGATCCAGTTTAGATCCCAATTCTTGCTGGATTGTATTTAAGCGTTCGATCAGTTCAACAGAGGGGTTGTTGTCCAATTGAATTGAATCAGAGACAATTTGGTTCACCACGGTGGGGACTTTGTCGATTTTAACGGCAAGGGCATCAAGTTCCGATCGAATTTCTTTGAGCTCAAGAAAGGATTTTGATTCCAGCTCACCATTGGTTCGACTACTGTTATCTTCCATACGGGCAACTAATTGTTGGATTACATGGGGCAGGAAGAGAAAAACGGCAATCAGCCCAGTGCCCAGCAGACATGTCGAAACTTGCCAGTGATTGAGGGAGCCATTTTCTTTTAAAGCAACGGATGCGAAAAGAATAATAGTTACAAATATAAAAGCAGCAGCACCATAGAAAGGACCTCTTCCTACTCCATTGCTTTCTGTCTCGCTATCGTAATCCATCAACCATTCCCTTATTACCTAAATGGTACTTTTTAGCTGGAAAACCAAGTTCAAAATTGCATTGGATAGAGGAGACTAAGTTCTTTCGGGTAAACCAATTTTTCTTTGTACCTTGGACAATGTTTTGAAGGCTCGCTTCTGAGCAGTCCCTGCCCCATCTTTGAGTACCTGGTTCAAGTATGCTTTGTCCTGGATTAATTCATGATAGGATTCCCTGATAGGCCGGAGTGTTTCACATAAAAGTTCGATCACTTCAGTTTTGAGTTGACCGTATCCTTTCCCATTAAAATGAGTTTCGAGGCTGTGAATATTTTGTCCAGAGAGGGATGAATGAATGGTCAACAGGTTGGATACGCCAGGTTTTTCCTGACTATGCAAAATTTCGGCCCCAGAATCAGTCACCGCGGATCCCACCTTCTTTTTGATCTGATCAGGTTCATCCAGTATAAAGATTGTCGCCCGTTCATTTTGGTCGGATTTAGACATCTTCCTAGTTGGATTAACCAGCGACCTGATCTTTGCCCCTGTTTTGGGGACATAAGCCTCGGGAATTGTAAAAGTTTCAGAATATTTTTGATTAAAGCGACCGGCTAAGTCACGGCATAGTTCCAAATGCTGTCTTTGATCTTCACCTACGGGGACTAGATCTGCATTGTATAAAAGAATATCGGCAGCCATCAGCACAGGATAGCAAAGAAGACCCGCATTAATCGAAGCCTGTGCACGCATACCTTCGTGAGTGAATTTCAGCTCATTGCCATCAGACTCCTCGGTAGCCTTAAAGCCCAACTTGGCCGCCTTATCCTTGAATTGGGTCATCCGCTGAAGTTCGCCAATGGGAGTCATGCAGGTGAGAATCCATGCAAGTTCGGTATGACCGATTACATGGGATTGAACAAATTGGTGGCACCTTTCTGGATCAAGCCCACAGGCAATATATTGGGCGATGCAGAAGTAAACATTTTGACGAAGAATAGAAGGTTTGGATGGAACAGTGATAGCATGTAAATCGACGATTCCAAATAGACATTCATATTCATCCAACATTGTGGACCAGTTTCGAACGGCTCCCAGATAATTGCCTAAGGTTAATTTTCCGGTTGGTTGAGCACAGGTAAGAATAACAGGTTTTGGTTTGCTCGATCGTTTATTATTGTCCATATTTGGAGGTACAGTAAAGCTGACTACACGAAATATGTAAAAGCTATACTTTTAACTACCCCAAAACTCACATAAATTTATTCTATGAATAAGGAATCTCCAGCCGCTCTCGAAGAGGACCTCAAAGAGCTTCTAAAAAGGTGTCCTGCAGGAACTTATGAAGCCGCACTTGCTTTTCGTAAAAACAAAAATGTTTCCCAAATCGAAACCGTGGTTATGGGCATCATTGACCGCCATCTCGAACCCGACCAACGAGAGATTTTGGCCAAGAGTGATGATTCTTTAAGAATGTACGAAGATCTTGGTATGGATTCTTTAACCATGCTCGAGGTGGTTATGCTTGTCGAACAAACTCTTCAGGTAAGCATTGATAACGAAGAGCTCAGGGATCTTCGGACCCTTGAAGATGTGAAAACTTATTTAAACGCCAAAGCTCTCGGAGTTGAACCTCCCAAACGATCCAAAACCTACAGAATTGAGGAAGTTGCTTCCTTGATGCCTCATAAAGAACCTTTCTTGTTTCTGGAAAGTGTCACCATAGAAGGACAAGAAGTCCGTGGTGATTATAAAATTACTGGAAATGAATATTTCTTGGAGGGACATTTCAAAGAACAACCGATTTTTCCTGCATCCATTATGATTGAAGCACTCGGTCAATTGTGCGTCTTTTACCTTTTAAAGGGTGAACATGCCGGGTTGACAGAAAAAGTGGATCCCAAAACGATATTTTTTACCTCCTGTGATGGGGTGAAATGCCGCAGGATTTGCCAGCCTGGCGACAAACTTTCTATGAAGGTAAGAGTGTCAAGAGTTAGGCATCCACTTGCTTGTTTCAGTGGAGAAATCAATGTTGGAGGAGAAAAAACGGCCACTGCGGAAGAGATCAAACTAGCCTTTGATTATTACCCTGTCATCGATGGGCAAAATGAAGCCTTGGCACTCGAGGGCAACCATTCTCAGTCGAACGGGAATCACCTCAGGGGCAAAGATTCTTCCTCCGAAGGTTCTTCTAGGTTTGTCAAATTTGAAGGTTAGTCGGGTTTCGGAAAGCCTGATTTACTCCCCTTGATTAAGGTAGCATTTTTATACGCTACTTTTCCGCGTCCTACGGAAACTTTTGTCCGGAGAGAGCTTCGGGCATTTGATCAGTTTAATTTTTCCCCAGATCTTTACTCAATCTGGAAAGGATCTTATTCCTGGGAGAATAAAACGATTCACAGATTTAATATAACCACACTTTTCAGGCTTATTTATTGGTTGCCTTATTGGTTTTTTGCAAAGCCTCGAGCATGTAAGGATGTACTTTTTCATCTTTGGTCTCGTCCTTGTCACAGTTTGCAGAATTGGTGCGAAACCTTTCTTGGTCTTGGATTTGCTTTAGTTGAAGCGAGAAGCTTTAAGAAAAAGAATTATCAATTAATTCATGCGGTGTGGGCAACTATGCCTGCCACCGCTGCTTTTACGATCAGCAAACTAGAAGCCATTGAATTTTCGATGGGAGCTCATGCCTATGATGTTTTTCGGGATGGTGGCGATTGGTTGCTCGGCATAAAATTAACCGAAGCCAAGTTCGTCCGCACATCTTCTGCATCCACTGAACACCGACTCAGCTTATTGGGCGTGCATCCTTCAAAAATTAAGCTTGTTCCAAGAAGTATTTCTCACAGACCGATAGCCAACGATTTTCACTTAAGAAACTCGGACACCATCGAACTTCTAAGCGTGGGTAGGTTGGTTGAGAAAAAAGGCTATTTCCACCTACTCAATATCGCCTTTCTATTGAAAAAAGCGGGGGTTTTATTTCATTTAAAAATTGTGGGTGATGGCCCTTTGAGGAGAGAATTATTAGTGGAGAGAGACCGTCTGGGTCTGGTTAGGCAGGTAACCTTTCTGGGTGGCCTTAACCAAAAAGAAGTTCAAGAATTATACTTAGGGTCAGATGCATTTCTTTTCACTGGAATCATTGATTCCAAAGGAGACCGGGATGGCATTCCCAATGTGGTCCCAGAAGCGATGGCTTCAGGATTGCTTGTTTTGGCTTCCGATCAAGCGGGGGCTCCCGAAGCATTTCATGATAAGATGTCTGGATTTTCCTTGAACCCTTATAATTATCCAGTTTGGGTTTCTATACTTTGTGAATTTTCAAAATGTCCCCAACAATTCGTTCCAATTCGAGAAAGTGCTCATAGATTTGTCCGTCAAAAATTTGATTCTTCCGAGAACGGTCGCACTTTAGTTAAAATTTTTACTGATCAATAAATAGGAATGGACCCTAACCTCAGGTTAAGTATTTTGATATCTGTTTTCGGCCAAGCAGATAAGTTAAAAAAGTGCCTTAGCTGTGTGGAGTCCACTTTGGCTGGAAAAATTAACTACGAGGTTTTAATCATCGATGATGCCAGTGAGGATGGCACTCAAGATTTTCTCCGATCACTTAGTTCAGAATACTTGGTTTTTTACAACGAAACCAGGTCCGGGTTTGCCAAAAATAATAATTTCTTGGCGAAAAAAGCAAAGGGGGAATACTTATGCTTTTTAAATTCGGATGCCTATGTTCAGGGAGACTGGTTATTTCCTATGCTTGATGTGTTTTCCCGTAAAAAAAAGGTTGGAATGGTGGGCAATGTTCAGAGGCTTTCCAACTCCATAATCTATGATCATTTTGGTGTTGTATTTGGCCCTGAGGGGAACCCCCGACATTTTGGTCAAGGATTCCTTTTTAATCCATTTCGTGAGAAAATTCGACAATGGTCTGCAGTAACCGCAGCTTGTGCCATGGCTCGTCGAGAAACCTTTCTTTCCTTTGAAGGGTTTAATGAAATTTTCCTCAACGGTTGCGAGGATGTTGAGTTATGTATTCGTATGTCCAGGTCCGGTCTTTGTCATTATGTGGCGTTGGAGAGCGTCATTGAACATGTAAAGGGTGCTTCGGTGGGTAGGAAAAGATACAATCAAAAAAATTTTGATCAACTAATGAATTTATGGAAAGAATCGATTTTGGGAAAAGAATCAATTCAGGACCAGATGCTTTATTCCATTACCTATCTATACTTGGTTATATTTCGACCCTACAAAGTAAACCTTTCCAAATTAGTAAATAGTTTTCTTACCGTGCTTTTTCTCAAGAGACTGAAGATTCCGAAAAAGAAAATCTCCGGCACATCTGTGGAGTCTTATTGAACTGAAAATTCTTGAGTCTAGCGGCGAAGCATTAAAAGCTAAATTTTAGTCGCGGCATATCGTATGCCTTCTTCTATCCGGTCCAAGTCCTCATCTGTATGAGCACCAGATATGGCAGTACGGATCAAATCTTTACCCGGAGGAACACCCGGAGCTACAGAGATAATGGAGTAGATACCTTTTTCAAGAAGGGCCTTCCAAAAATAATATACTTTTTCTTTTTGGCCCAAAACAATAGGGACTGCGGGTGCTTCACTTTCCCAAGTATCCAAGCCCAGTTCGGAAAGTAAGTCCATGTACCTTTTTAAGTTCTTGAATAATCTTTCTCGGTGTTCTGGCTCATCTTGCATAATTCGAAGAGCCGCAAGTGCACATGCACAAGCAACGGGAGTTAAGGCAGCGGAAAAAATGGTTTGCTTCGAGTGGCTACGCATAAACTCAATTGCATCTCTCGAAGAGGCAACGAACCCGCCTATGCCAGAAAGCGATTTTGAAAAACTGCCCGTTATCACATCCACTTGATCCGTTAAATTAAAATGATCAGCCGTCCCCCGACCCTTCTTTCCAAGAACTCCAAATCCGTGAGCATCGTCTAGAATAGTGAAGCAATCAAATTCCTTGGCGACTGAAGTAAGTTCGGGCAGTCGTGCTATGTGACCCTCCATCGAGTAAATTCCTTCAAGGACTAATGCCTTACCTGTTTGCGGGTCTTCCGCTTCAAGAATTTCTCTCAGATGATTGGGATGGTTATGGGAAAACCGCTCACAATGGGCACCACTTAATTTAATTCCACTCCACAGGGAAGAGTGGAGGTTTTTATCGGCAAGTACCAAGTCTTTCCTTCCAATAAAACCAGTAATGGCCGAAGCACAGGCAAGGTATCCGGCTGAGAAAACATGGCAGGATTCCTTGCCAACGAAACTTGCAAGTTCTTCCTCCAATTTGCGATGGAAGGACCTTCCTCCGTTGGCAAGTCTGGCCCCCGTGGTGCTACTTCCCCAACGCTTCAACGCCTCAATACCTGCTTCCTTGATTTTAGGATGATGAGTAAGCCCAAGGTAGTCATTGCTGGAAAGCATTACATATTCTTTACCATCCTTGGTAACACGCATTCCATTTTGACGGTCAAATATATGGTAGTAGGTGTCGTACTTTAGGCGTAAACGGGTGATGTCATCGTGTTTAATTCTTTCCCAGATTGGGTTTTTTTTCTTTTTGAGAAAGGAAAGCGACATACAGCACCTTATCTCTTCGGAGGAAGAGGAGAAAGTTAAAAAGTAAAAACTTATTCGGTGCGCTTGATAATATGGAAACCAAATCCAGTTTCAATAACCTCGGAAACCTCATCAATTTCAAGAGCGAAAGCCGCTTCAGAAAATGCCTTTGCCATGACCTCAAACTTAAATTTCCCTAGGTCTCCACCCTTGGGTCCGGATGGACCGTTCGAGTGCTTTTTCGCTATCTCAGCAAAGTCTTTGCCTTGATTGACAATGAGGTCACGTATTCTCTGAGCTTCCTTCTTGGCTGCTTGTTTATTACGGGTGACCTTTGAATCTGCCCGATCTGCACCCTTGTAAGAAATAAGAACATGGGATGCGGCAATTTCATCGGGCAAAACAACTTCTTTGTTTTCTTTATTTTTGACAAAGGAGGAACGATCCAACCGAATTTTCTCATACACATCGTTGGATATAACATAGTACCAACCGGCAAGGTTTTGGTTGAGTTCATTGGCCCGTTGGCGGGCTTGTGCCACCTTGGCTTCATATTCTTTTTGTTTTTGGGCGTTCGATGCTTGAATTCGGGCAATTTCCGCATCCTTTTCGGTTTTCTCTTTGACACTTTGGGCCGCTTCAGTTGACACACCCGCATTGGGTTTCGATTTTGTGTCTTTAGCTTGTTTACTGCCCGCCTTAGCATCAGCAGGGGATGGGGGAGGGGTAAGGCTTGGAGGCGGGGTAGGTGGGGTGAAGTTGGGTGGTGTACCAGGTTTAGCAATGGGACCTTTGTCACCATCTGGCCCTTCGGCCCCAGCGGGAGTTGCAGGTATGGGCTCCAGGGCGGGTGGATTGAGTAAGGACTCATTCACACGAGCATAGGCATAGATGTACCGACTATCACCCGAAGCATTCTCGTCCTCTTCTTGTCCCCGATAAATTTCTCCAAATCTCAGGACATATTCTACGCCACTTTCCATACCAACCAACACTTCCCCTTTGTTGGACACCACTTTGGGTACGGTATTTCCTGCAGGGTCTTGGGCAGCGATCGTGTAGAAACCTTTCTGCTGGAGGGATTGCACCACTGCTTGGTTGTTGGCATCCCTCAAATTACTAAAAAATTCTCTTCCCTGCTCAAGGTTCTTAACCAGGATATCAGGTTTTCTTTCCACATCAATGATCTCCAAATCGTCAAGGGCGTCCTTTAAGGAATCCAGCACTTCTTTATTGAGTTCTTCACTGTCCTTTAATTCAGAACCTGAAAGACTCCATTTAGAATCAGCAAAACTCAAAACAAAAGGGTTGTTCGAGCGGTTAATTTGGCCTTTGGCGAGATTGACATCGTAGTTGTCTAAGGTTACCTGCTTGATTTTTCGCTTATCGAGATCGAGGAAATCTTGTTCTACCCAGTCGACAAACTTGGACGAAACATCTCGGGCATTCCTGACATCTACGCGAAACACAGCATTTTGCTCAGGCTTGCGGACAAAATAGGTTCCGGTCAAGCCATCCACTTCTTTACCGATAACTAGACTGGCTAGGTTTGAACCGGAACTGTTTTTTAAGTGAATGAGCCTGCCAATTCCAGATTCAGTTGCGTCGGTTTTGCTTGGGTCAAGCACTCCAAACTTGGCATGTTCACCAGCCCCTTCGCCGGCTTGGTCAATAATACGGAGGTCAAAAAGCATACTGGCTACATCCTTGAGTTGATTATCGGCATTGGCAGGGTAATCTGCTTTGCCAGGGCGCCGAATAAACCACCCCTTATCGTTTTGGGTTACTTCAATTGACTTGGACTGAATATCCTCCTCATCCACTTCCACAATCTCGATTCCGGTGACAGCACGTGGGTCAAAGGATTCAAACAAGGCTTGACCCATAAGGTTGGGCTTGGCCGAAGGATCCCTTTTGGTGGGAGAAGTTAGGGTGGCAATAGCAACAGCCATAACCGCGGCAGCTAGAAAAGTAATGGTCTTTTTGTTTTCGTTCATTTCAAGAAGAGATTTCGAAAGGTTATTTTTGCGGTGCGGAGAAACTTAGGTGCGCACTCTGGAATCTATGGCTCCCTGGATTTCGGCTCCTCGTTTTCTATAGTATACCCAAAGAGCAATAAGGAGCAGGGGGAGGGGAGGGACAAATACGGATA
>JAYQBP010000041.1:0-5900 GCA_038137385.1 Opitutales bacterium
CCCTGTACTATGAATTCGATGGCCGATCCTCCGCCGACCGGATGGATTACCAAAGTTTTCATCAAATTGGACTAGAAACTGGCATCGGGTTTTAAATTTTTTGACTAACGAATAAATTCATTATTCTAGATGAATCTATACATGAGCCTAAAGATTTCGTACTACTTTAGTTTTTTATTTTCTATCCAGTTAAGTTTTTCTAATACTTATGTATGGGAAGACTATGAAGATTTTAGTGGATCGAGTCTGGATACAAGTAAATGGGATGTCGGTTATTTCGCAGGTGGGCAAGGAGTAACACTTGACAATGGAAAAGCTAAATTAAGCGGATCAGCTTACTCTCCCACCAGTACTGCAGTAATGCCCAGCGATCTTACTGCAACTGCAGATGGTGCTACAGAGGGGAATACCTTTCTTTTTTTTAAGGATCAGGAAATCTTTGGAATTCAAGCTGATATTTATCTACCTACAGAAAATAACAGCTATGAGGCTGGAGTGTACCTAACTTCAATAGATACTAATCCGCTAGGGAGTCTCGGAGCAGAACTGAGAAATGAAAGTACAGGACCGCTCTTTCTTTTTGATTGTTTCGATGATTATGGCAAGGAATCAGTGTATCAAATCAACGGTGCCTTGAACACTTTTTACCAAGTCCAAATAACCAAAATAGATGGGAAGACCAGTTATTTTTTAGACGACAATCTAATCAAAGAATTTGCCAGTTCTTCTCATAACGAAAAATACTGGGCAATTGGTGCATTTAATGATAACGGGGCAGCCTACACAGCATTTGCCGATAATGTAAGCGTTCTTCGTAGATCTGGAGGGACCGGCTTTGCTTCATCTGGATATGCCCCCGATTCAATTTCCGGATTTTCAGTAATTTCTACAGGCTCAGACGGCAACAAATACGACCCATTGGTTTTTTCTGACTACGGAATTGCATCCCGCGATTATGCAGACAGGGAATATCAATACGAAAAAATATCCTCCTCTCAGGGGAAGATCGTTTACCCATTTTCTGGAGGGGATGATGATATGCCAGAAGCAACCATCGTCACATTTTCTAGTCTCAACGAAGGCACCTATTTATGGACCGAATATTCTGACAGTGCCCTGCAGAACCCTGTGGACACTGACCAGGGAAGTTGGAAAATGATCCCTGGTTACGAACGCACCGCGGATAATCAGAACCCCGATTTAGCACCCGATTCACTTGCGGGTTTGCTTGCGGAGTATACTAGTACAAACGACAGTTCTTCCGAAATTATCTATTTCTCAAATACTGGATCTGCCACGGCACACTCCGATGGAAGAATGTACAGTTACGAAAAAATATCAGATAATCAGGGCATCATCACCTACTCGTTTGAAAACGAAGCTGTGCCAATGCCAGAAATAACCAATATTACATTTACCTCATTAAATGGAGGCACCTTTACTTGGACGGAATATTCGGATAGTTCCCTTTCGAGCCTCTTGGAAACTGATAGTGGCACTTGGATCATGACACCCGGATATGAACGTAACTCTGATGGTTCAACTTCTCAATCTTCCGGCAATGTAATGAGCAAGTGGGTAGAGAGCGGTTGGATGGGGGTCTTTTTTGAGGCATCCAATGGATGGATTTATCATCCTGAATTAGGCTGGCTCTACGCGGAGGATTCCTCCTCTGATAAAACTTGGTTGTATGCCGACGAAAAAGGTTGGCTCTGGACAAGCAAAGATGCCTACCCCTATCTCTATTCCGATGATAGTTCTAATTGGATTTATATTGTAAAAGAGGAAGATACCCCTACACAAGCTTATGACTACAATCCTGGGAAATGGAGTCCTTGGCAGGATCTTATGCTTTTAAAAATAGTCAACCCTAGCCCCAACAGTTCCGCCAAAAGGACAGGTGAAAGCCAGAAAATCGAACAAGTAATCCATTCTCAAAAATCCGACCGATCAAAACTTAACGAGATCGCAGAAATCATAAAATCCAACCTGTAATCTGCCTTATGAAATACCCATTGGTACTAAGTTTTCTCGCAGGAATACTCATCATTACCTCGATGCAGGCCAATCCGTCTGCCGAAGAAGAAGTCAATCAAGTTCAGACCGATGTTAATGAGATGGATCAAAAGATGAGTGATTTGAGAAAAAGGTTCGGTCAATTGGAACTAAGGATGAGCAAAATGATTGCCAGTCCACAAACTCAAGAAAATGTTGAGCAAAAAGAAACCATTGAAAAACAATCCACCTCAGATGTCGTCATAGAAAAAAACCCTGTAGTTACCAAATCAATAGGCAATCCAAGCAACGCAACGGCTTCACCCATTGAGCCAGAAGAGAATAATGAATCAAAAAAGAAATCCTCTCTTCGTGCATTCTATGCCGTGACATTCCCCATGGCCACCGACTTTCGCAATCATGAAGTTGAGTATGAGTGGGGTCACCACACTGAGGTCAGACTTACCCATCATTGGAACAAATTCTTTCTTGGCGGTTCTATGGGGGGAAAAGTTTTTAGAACTGCCAAGTTTATTACCCCCTACTCTCCCGGTCACCTTTTTCTTCCAGCCAAGGGAGTTAATTATTCAATATTTTCTAATATTTCACTCGGGTTTGAGCATTACCTTTCTGAAAAAACCTATTTAACATCCAGCTTAGGACTGGGAGCTGGATGGGCTTGGGATAAAATCAAGATCGATAACACCCAGATATGGAAAGAAAATGATCCTTTTCTGTATGGAATGTTTCAATTGGGTGTGGGGTATCGTATGTTTGATAGCTTGAGTGCATTGGTTTTTTATCAACTCGATGGTTATGGGAAAAGAAGCCACTTTGACACTCAATTATTTAATCAGATTGGGGCTTCCTTAAGCATACATTTTTAAGATTTAATTCGTTAAATTTTCTAGGGATCATTTTTCGCTTTCCTCGAGTCAAATTCATCCAATAAAACTATTTACCAATTTAGGGTAATGGGTAGAGGTGAGCTAGGGGACACATTTTTGGAAGGCGTTTTAGAACGCATTACCTTCTACAATGAGGAAAATGGGTTTCTCATTGGCAAATTAAAAGGCAACGAGGGAAAGGATGAAGTTGCGGTGGTCGGCAAGGCGCCCAAAGTTCAATGCGGGGAGACTCTCGAATTATCTGGTTCTTGGACGGTCCACCCAAAACACGGAAAGCAATTCTCCTTTGTCAGTTTCGAAAGTAAATTACCTGCTTCCGCCTATGGAATAAGAAAGTATTTGGCCAGTGGATTAATCCATGGAATCGGTAAAACCTATGCCAAGAAAATCGTAGATCACTTTGGGGCGGACACTCTTAGAGTGATCTCCGACGAATCAGCCCGCCTTCGTGAAATCGAGGGAATTGGCCAGATGAGAGCAAAAAGTATTAAGCATGCTTGGGAGGAACAAAAAGCCGTGCGGGAAGTGATGATGTTTTTACAAACCTATGGGGTAACCGACTCCCTGTGCTTACGATTGGTCAGAAAATATGGTAACGAGGCGAAAACTCTTCTGGAAACCGACCCCTATCGTATCATCCGAGAAATTAAGGGAATTGGTTTTAAAACTGCCGACCGTATCGCACTTAATCTAGGACTGGCAAGTAATGGCCCGCCCCGCATTGATGCAGGCATTTTGCATGTCATGCAGGAATGCGAAGATCAAGGACACACCCATTTCGAGCGCCGTGAGGTTGTACTTCAGGCTATCGAGTTGCTCGATGCGAACTCTGAAGAAGTTGAACATCGTGTCGACGCATTACTTAACCAAGGTGAAGTGGTTCTATCCACGCCTGAATCGATTCAATTGCCTACCACTGCCCGAGCAGAAAACTCTCTGGCATATTCTCTAAATTTATTACTAAGAGGAAACTCAAGCCTCCCATCGATTCTAATCGAAAAAGCGATTGAATGGGCCCAACAGAAAGCTGGTTTTGGCTTCGCCGAAGGCCAGGTGGATGGTGTTCGCCAAGCCCTGTCTTCCAAAGTCTCCATACTGACAGGAGGTCCAGGAACCGGAAAGACAACGATTTTAAGGGCATTGGTTTCGATATTGCGGGCAAAGAAAACGAAGATTTTCCTGACCGCGCCCACTGGCCGTGCCGCAAAGAGAATGTCGGAGAGCACCTCCCATTTTGCCCAGACTGTTCATCGCCTGCTCAAATTTGATCCATCTCAGGGAGGATTTAGTGTCAACGAGCAAAACCCTCTGGTTTGCGATTATTTAATCATGGATGAGTCAAGTATGCTCGATATTCGTCTCGCCGCCGCCCTCGTACGTGCACTTCCATCCA
Organism: Opitutales bacterium; assembly: GCA_038137385.1. Lineage (GTDB taxonomy): Bacteria > Verrucomicrobiota > Verrucomicrobiia > Opitutales > Seribacteraceae > Chordibacter. The sequence goes on from JAYQBP010000041.1 coordinate 4,297, forward strand.
ATGCTCACCTTCTTCTTGTGGGAGATGCCGATCAATTGCCTTCGGTGGGTTCGGGCAATGTACTCAAAGATTTGATTGAATCGGGCGAACTGCCCGTAACCCGACTCGAGGTTACCTTCAGACAGGCCGATGATAGTGGAATTGTCGGACTGGCCCATGCGATACTTTCTGGACGGTCTGGGCCCCCAAAACCCATTCAACTAAGTTCTCCCCTCCCCCGCCATCATGATGTCCATTTTATCCATGCTGAATCTCCGGAAGAATGTGTAAAGGCAGTTTGTCGACTATGCCACGAGGTTTTACCAAAATCATTGGGGATAAATCCTAAAAGCGACCTACAAGTGCTGGCCCCCCTACATCGAGGGGTTGGCGGCATAGGCAATCTTAATGACCAAATTAGGGACACCCTTAATCCAGACGGGGCCACCCATATTCTTGGAAGCCTTCTCTTCCGGGAGGGAGACAAGGTCATACAAACCAGGAATAATTACGATAAAGATGTGTTCAATGGTGACTTGGGAATCATCCTCAAGGTGGATTCATTAAATGGTGTGTTGGAAATTGATTTTGAGGGAAGGTTGGTAAAGTATGAACGCATGGAGGTAACCGATCTCCAACCGGCATACGCTATATCTGTGCACAAAAGCCAAGGTAGCGAATATCCGGTGGTCATTTTTCCATTACTTAAACAACACTACATGATGCTGCAAAGAAACCTGGTTTATACAGGCCTGACTCGGGCAAAGAAAAAGGTGGTTTTCGTGGGCGATCCAGCGGCCTATTCCATGGCCATTCGTAATAACAAAACTGTTGACCGAAAAACGGATCTTGTTCGCAAATTCAGGGAACAATTAAGCCTTACATAATGACCAAATAGGTAGAGAAAAAAAGCACCAAATATGCAGGGAGTGCTTTGAGGTATCCATCCTCCTCTTTATTCAGGTGAAGATAAACGGCGTAAAGCATCATAGGGGCGAGCAGGATGGCCGCCGGACGAATAAGAAAGGGTGCCCAATGTCCGAATAAAAAGCACAAAGAAATCACTATTTTAAAAGCACCCACGGCATACATCGTTCTTTTGGACAAACCGTAACATTTAAATTCTTCAGTCATATTCTGGGCAGAACGACATCGAAAACGAGTGGAGAGTTTAAAGCGCCAAGTCCAAACAGAAAGTAATACTACGGCCACGCCGCAACGGATGATGATGTGCTCCCAAGTCTGCCAAGCTTCCATCAGTTCGATGAAGGCAAAAAAATGCCCATATGGTTAATGATCCAACGAGCAACGACCACAATTACTGGGCATGCCCGAACAAGGGGGGACATCAACTGTATCACCACCCACCAGACTGGGAGAGAATGTGGAAAGTTTCTTTTCTAAATTACCGGAACCACAATGGGGACATTTAGCTTCATCTTGCCAATCACTCGAGCGAAGCAACAGCTCGGACTCATCCGAGCATTCTAAACAGAAAAATTCATAGATTGGCATGGAAGCAAAACTTAGTAACTCCCCAGCAAATCAATGAAACGAATGATCATGTAATATAAAGAAACAAGAATTCCCCCACCGAATAGGGCAACAAAAACAAGGCCTGTTCG
>JAYQBP010000041.1:5910-13359 GCA_038137385.1 Opitutales bacterium
CTTTTTCACCCCTTGCGCCTCAAAGAATTTAGGCTGATTTTCCATTGAACCGATCATCACGATCAAATACACCACGATCGCAAAAATAGGCATGGTAACCATAAACCAATCAAATTCACTAGTCATACCTATCATGATGTAAATCCCTCCGCCTAAGTCAAGGAGTAGGAAGTGAACGCCGCCATTTTTAATGAAAAAATTTAAAGAGAATGATTTCAATTCACATAGGATGTACCCCCTGTAGACGAAAAATACTCAAATTCTTCAACTTTCCCTCGCCCTATTCTCAAACTTTTGCATTTTTGCATGGATGATTTCACCTACCACTCAATCAGGCGGAAAAACCAATCAACCTCAAATACGCCACATTGTTTGCCTCAAGTTTCTAGAAGAAACTACCGCCGATGAAATTGCGGAAATCGAGAAACGATTTCCTAAACTTCAGGAATCCATAGATGGGATTGTCTCTATAGAATGGGGCACCAACAATAGCCCCGAAGGACTCAATAAGGGCTTCACTCATTGTTTTATTGTCACATTTAGTAATGATGCGGCGAGGGATGCTTACCTTCCGCACTTAAAACACCAAGCCTTTGTGGATGTTCTCAAACCTATGATCGAAGATGTCTTCGTATTCGATTACAACCGATGAAAAAACTAGCTACCCTGTCGATTTTCTTCCTAGGAATCGTTTCCTTCCTTTCCGCCAAGTTATCGACGCCGTCCATTTTTGGATCCAATATGGTCCTGCAAAGGAAACTTGCCTGCCCAGTCTGGGGTTGGGCCGAACCCAACGCATCCATTTCCCTCACCTTTGCCGGAAAGAAACACGACACAACGGCAGACCCGTCCGGAAACTGGCGAATTACACTCCCCCCCCTTGAGGCATCATCCGAACCTCGTGACATGGTCATTGCTGACGGAGAAAACCTTTCGGGCTCACTGGTTTATGAGGATGTACTGGTTGGCGAGGTATGGTTATGCTCCGGACAGTCCAACATGAAATGGGCCATCGATAGGTCCGATGACTCCGACCTTGAAACACTCTCTGGCAATTATCCAAACTTAAGACTTATTACTGTGCCAAATGTTGGAAGCCAAAAAACGCAAAAAAACTTTGAGGGATCTTGGCAAAAGGCTTCTCCATCCACGGTTTCATCTTTTTCAGCAGTGGGGTATTTATTTGGACAACGTCTTCACCAGATTCTTGGCATTCCTGTGGGTTTGATTAACAACGCCTGGGGTGGTTCCGCCTGCGAAGCATGGATTCCCCGAGACAAATTAAGGGCAAACTCTCTTTCCCAGACCTACCTAAAAATGTGGGAAGATAAGGAAAAAACTTACAACTACGAAACTCTCTACAAGACCTACGAAGAAAAACTCGCCCAATGGCAAGACGATCAAAAAGCAGGCAAAGTAAAGGGGCGCCCCCCGCAAAAACCACGTAACGAAATGACCGGTCAGCACAGACCTGCCAACCTCTACCATGGCGTGCTCTATCCAATCATCGGGTACGGAATACGGGGGGCGATCTGGTACCAGGGCGAATCTAACGCAGGCCGTGGATATGCCTACCGGGAAACCTTCCCCCTGATGATTCAGTCCTGGCGGCAAGCATGGGGCCAGGGAGACTTTCCTTTTTACTGGGTGCAGTTGGCGGACTTCCGCAATGAAGTCACCGAACCGGGTTATTCCGAATGGGCGGAACTTCGAGAATCCCAAACCCTCACACTGGATAAGCTCAGGAATGTGGGCGAAGCAGTCATCATCGATGCTGGAGAGGGAAGAGACATCCACCCTCGCAATAAGCAAATCGTGGCCAACCGCCTCCTCCGCCACGCCCTAGCCAAGAATTACGGGCACCCCGTCCCCCACCAAAGCCCACGCTACAAGTCGATGGAGATCAAGGGAGACAAAATCTTGCTTAGCTTCGACTCAGTGGATGGATCCCTATATTGCTTTGACAAGAAGACAGCCTCTGGATTTTCCATATGTGGTGAGGATCAAAAATTCTTCAGGGCAGAGGCGAAAATTATAGGCAAAGACAAGGTGGAGGTGTGGGCAAAATCTGTTCCCTCCCCTATTGCCGTTCGCTATGCTTGGGCCGACAACCCCATTTGCAATTTGTACGATAAAATTGGGGCAGTCACCTTGCCTGTCACTCCCTTCAGGACGGATAATTTCCCCTTAACCACGACTGGAAAATAAAAACATTGAAGGCACCTACCACCCTCTTCTCTACCCTACTTTTTTCCTATACCCTTCTAAACGGGGCACCCGACCTGCTTCAAAAAATCGAGCAACTCGGTTCTCTTACCGAAGCCCCACAGATTTACCCAGCTAAAGGTAGTAAAACAAGCGACAACCCGCGGGCGATTTTCTTCGACGCCCTGCCCTGGAAGGGAAAAAGTACCCGTAGTTACGGCTGGCTGGGCCTACCTGAATCCACCGAGTCAAAAGTTCCAGCGATGGTACTTGTGCATGGTGGCGGGGGTTCTGCTTTCAAGGAGTGGGTGGAGCGTTGGAACGACAAGGGATTTGCTGCCATCAGCATCGCGGTGGAGGGGCAGACTGATAGCAAGGTGGACAACGATGAGGGCAAAAAGATATGGCAAAGGCACGCATGGGCCGGCCCGAGCCGGGTGGGAATATTTGGCGATTCGAACCAAGCCCTGGCTGACCAGTGGATGTACCATGCAGTATCCCAAACCATTTTGGCTCATTCCCTTCTTCGCTCCCTGCCGGAAGTTGACTCCTCCAAAGTCGGCCTAATGGGAGTATCCTGGGGCGGAATTATCACTTCCATTGTCATGGGAATCGACTCGCGTTTTGCCTTTGCCATTCCAGTCTATGGATGCGGGTATTTGAACGAAGCGGACAACCACTACAAGGGTGCCCTCGAAAACAATGCCATCTACCTCAATGGCTGGGAGGCGGGCCTGCGTCTTAACAAAGCGAAAATGCCCGCATTGTGGTTTTCCTGGCCGGGCGACAAACACTTCCCCATGGAAATTCTTAAAAAGTCCTATCTCAAGCAAACCGGCCCCAACATGGTGTCTATGGTACCCGATATGGGTCACGGGCACCGACCCGCGTGGTCCCGTCCTGAAAGCTATGCTTTTGCTCAGGAAATTGTGAAAAAAGGTAACACTTGGTGCCAATATCTCAGCTCAGGGATTTTGGAAAAACAAGCTTATGCAAAATTTAAAACCAATCGTACTCTGGATCATGCGACATTGGTTTACTCCACCGAGACTGGATTCACAGGTACAAGAAAATGGAACCAAACCCCTATTCGTCTGAACCAAAGAAATGGGATTGGCTTAGCCGACCACCCATTACCCAAAGGAACAACTGGATGGTTCATTAATGTGGAATCCGATGGCCTGATCGTTAGTTCACATTATCACGAGGAAGTGAATACCTCGAATTTGTAAACCACCTCATAAGTCGATCAAGCAAGGCAGAAGGGCTCCATCCTTCATTCCATGAATGATTTTCTTATCTGCAGGGCAAAAGGTAGCCAAGGCTCCGCTCAAAAAAGGGTTTCCTCCACAAACAAAATAATAGGGGGATAAGCGCAACCTACCTTTGGTCACTTCAATTTCACCCGAATCCTCATAAACTGGATGTTGCATCACGACGGGCTTCTTAAATTCCTGAAGGATGGAAATCGGGTTTGGGTATTTTTCAATGACCTCATTTACTGAACTTGACCACTCCTCTGCGGAAACATCCTCTCCCACTACCACACTTCTTGCCCCCCATGCAGTCTCATCAAAACCACTTGCTTTGAGCACAAGAGACCTTTCTTTCTTGGATGCGTCACCAAGTTCCGTCCAACTCGACAACTGGGCTCCCGACACTTCTGGACTATCCAAAAAAGCACCGGGAGGAACAGGTGAAGGATCTATAATCCAAGTCTTCGGTATGGCTCCCATCAAGAGTTTTAGTTCAGATTCACTTAGGTTTTCCTCCCAGTATCTTTGTAGCCTCGGGTGGTGAAGTAGAGCGAGGGATAATTTTTCCTCCAAAAAGGGTCGCATCCCAGGAGTGACCACCAAGTTTCCAGCCTCTACACATCGGGCAAATTTTGGCATTTGAGAAACCTCATCATCAAACAATTCCCAAAAGCGATAAACCACATCCAGGCAAATATTGTTTAAGAAGGCCTTATCATCCGAAAACACAACCTCATTAGGATTGCCCACCTGCACTTGAATACCGAATTTTTCCAGTTGATCCGCCAACCATTCCATTTCCGGTCGGTAAGTGGCGGACTCATCACTCACTAAAATCGCAAATTGAGCCGATCGACCCAATTCCCCTGCCTGCCAAACCAGGGCTTCGCCAAACGCCTTGGCCATGGAGGGCGAATTCTCCTTTAGGTAAATCTGGCCAAGGTGGTCAGTTAGCCCAATTCCCCCAGGCACCGAGTCCCATTCAGTCAGGGCAAACCCATCTTTGCTGGGCAAAAGATCCGGTCGTAGAACCAACGGTAATACTCCATGCAGTTTGGGTGACCGAGAGTGCGTAACCAACCAATCCGGCTTACCCGCATCGAGGTACTCCGCTACCCAAGGCACGCGGACATCCCGATTGCGTAGAATTTTCTGATTTTGGGCAGATTTTAGATAGAGCCTTTCGAGTGCCTTAAAAAAAGACAATCCTGCCCTTCCAAGATCTCTTAAAAAAAGGCCGGCTTCATTGGGCAAAGACCAAGCCTTAGGCGACCATTTCCAAGTCTTTTCTGCAAACAGGGCACGGTTGGAAAAACCTTCGATCTCATCCCATTGTAATGTGGGAATGGAATCGTTTATATTAGTCGTCAATTTGAATTTCCTTATTTCTCTGCCTCGGGCATCCTGCACGTAACCAGCCGTTGACAAAACGGTCCAAATCACCGTCCATCACCGCCTGCACTCCTGAAGTCTCCACCCCAGTGCGCAAATCCTTGACCATTTGGTAAGGTTGAAACACATAACTGCGTATCTGGTTCCCCCATCCCATTTCACCTTTATCGCCGTAAAACTTTTCCATCTCAGCCCGCTTTTCGTCCTGTTGCTTTTCATAAAGCCTCGACTTTAGAGCCTTCATCGCAGTCTGTTTGTTCTTTAATTGGGAGCGCTCGTTTTGGCACTGCACCACAATATTGCTCGGCAAGTGGGTAATGCGGACCGCCGAATCCGTCTTATTTACATGTTGACCTCCCTTTCCGCTCGAACGGTAGGTATCAATACGCAAGTCATCGTCTGGAATCTCCATATCCACATCATCATCCTCCATCTCCGCAATCACATCGACGGAGCAAAAGGAGGTATGGCGGCGCTTATTGGAATCGAAGGGACTGATTCGCACCAAGCGGTGTACCCCGCGTTCCGCCTTGGAGTATCCATAGGCATTGGTGCCATCAATACGCATGGTACACCGACTGATTCCCGCTTCTTCTCCTGGCTGAATATCTTGAATATCTACATTAAACCCGCGCCGTTCAGCCCAACGGACATACATCCGCATCAGCATATCGGCCCAATCACAGGACTCCGTTCCCCCTGCTCCAGCGTGGATACTGAGCAAAGCAGGCCGAATATCCATGGGTTCACTCAAAAAGCTCTCCACTTCCAAGTCTTCGATTTTTTCGACCAAATGCTTTAAATCTCGGGTAAATTCATCGGCGAGGGATGTGTCCGATTCGTCTTCATCACAGAGTTCAGCCAAAGCTCCCACATCCCCTACTTGATTTTTAAAACTCTCAATTTTCTCGACCAATTGTTTTAAACGGTTCGATTCCGAACTTACCCGCTTGGCTTCCGACTGGTCATCCCAAAATGAAGGACTGGACATCTGTTCTTCCATTTCAGCAATGAGTTGTTTCTTTTCGTCACATTTCAGGAAAGACCAAAGATGCTCAGTTCGCTTGAGCAAGGTTTGTAATTCAGCTTTTTGTTCGGGGGTAATCATATAAAATATTCAAACATTAAAGTCCGTACCTTCTGGTACTTCTAAATGCAGTCCACACTCCCGTCCATGACCTCCATGCCTGGCTTCCTCCACATTTTCAACTTCACTTATTTTTTTTGTACTGTGCCAATCCCCCACCGAATCATATCCCATTCCTTCGAGCGGATGATAGGGCAAGCCATTTTGAGGGATATATTGGTATGTCTTTCGGTCATCCCAATCCAAAATCGGATAGAGCTTGAGGACTCCCTTTTGCTGCTCCAAAAAATTCAGGTTTTCTCGACCAACTGACTGCGATCGGCGAAGACCTGCCATCCATATTTTGGCTCCCGTTTCCTGCAAGGCACGGTCCATGGGCTCCTTTTTATTCATCCAATTATATTTGGTCATTCCCTCCTTGCCCTGTTCCCAAAGCTTGCCAAATGAGGCTTCTTGAAAAGCAGGAGATTGCTTGGCTGAATAGATGGAGACCTGAAGACCAAGCTTTTCCTGTAGCTTGATAGCATATTCATAAGTTCCAGGAAAAAGATACCCAGTATCGATGAAGATAATCGGGATTTCTTTGCTCACCTTGTTTATGAGATCAATCATCACCGCACTTTGTAGCCCGAAACTGGTCGAAGCGCCAACACCATCACCAAAAAACACCCTCGCCCAACCGATTCGTCCTAGGGCATCTAACTCGGCGAGTTGATCATTGGCTTTCTTTAAATCCACAAAGTCTGTTTTCATTCGAACAAAGTTCCCATACTTACAAAATTTATCGATCGAGTAAAGAGCGGGCATTCATTATGACAGCGCTGGAATTGAATTGGCTACTTTTCAGATCTTTCACTATGATGTTCATATGGACGATATTGACCTTCTCTGCCAACGGATCCCTGACCTGGAAGTTTGCCAAAACTCCATCCGCCAAGCGACCGATCTTCTCATTGAGGCCTTTTCGGGAGGCAACAAGTTCCTGCTTTGCGGAAATGGGGGAAGTGCTGCCGATTGCGAGCATATAGCCGGGGAATTAATTAAACGATTTTCCAAACCCCGTCCGCTTACTGCTGAAATTTCTGAGAAACTGGGGCCTAAGCTCTCGCAAAACCTGCACTGCGGACTACCCGCACTCTCCCTCCCCTCAATGATCGGTTTTCATACTGCCTTTGCTAATGACGACGATCCAGCTTATGCCTTCGCCCAGCAGACCCTCGCCTTTGGTAAACCCGGTGACATCCTTCTGGCGATTAGCACATCCGGGAATTCTCAAAATTTGGTCCATGCAGTCACCACCGCTAAGGCACTCGGGCTGAAAACCATCGCCCTAACAGGGCAGAGTGGCGGAAAACTTGCTCCCTTGTGTGATCTTGCCATCCTCGCACCCGCCAGTGAAACCCCCCGGGTGCAGGAACTCCACCTCCCCATCTACCACTCCATCTGCACGGTGGTTGAAGATACGCTCTTCCCGCAATCTCACTAGATGCCTCAACCCCAAGGCTTACC
>JAYQBP010000042.1:0-7287 GCA_038137385.1 Opitutales bacterium
TGCAAAAAATTATCACTCTCATGTGGTTTACCCAATTCACACTATGGAAGTGCTTGACCAACTGAATAAAGCATCGGAACCCGATGACTTTGTGGTTACCTGGTGGGATTACGGATCAGGTTGTTGGTTTTATGGCAAGACTCGTACATTTACTTCTCCTGCACATCAAAGCGTGGATAATTTTCTGAGTTCAGAAATTCTTCGTTCCACATCGCCGGTTCAAGCTTACAACTTGGCACGGATAAAAACGGAGACTTTTATTGAAATTCAGGAAGAGAGAAAATCCACCGGATCGAGTGACTTTTCCACTGCGGTGCAAGCGATTTTTAAGGATGGCATGCCTGATCAGAAATTCTATCAAGGACTGCTTCATGATGCCAAAAGCCCAAAATTCACTCTTCCCGATAAAACTCAAGATACCTTTCTTTTTCTACCCTATGAAATTTTGAGGATTTTTCCAACGATTCTAAGCTTTAGCTCAAGGAATCTCTATTTTTCGGGTAATCAAGGGAGCAATGCTTCCTCTCTAAGTGAGCCGCCTATGTTGATTTTACGTTCGGGACGGAGAGAAGGATCCTCCTATGTTTTTGATGGTGGTTACCGATTAAATCAGGCGGGTGACTTGATCATGAAGAGCGGGCAAGAGGGTATTGTCTCCTACGGCCAAGCTTTTGAAGTGGATCCTTTGGGCGGACCGGCAAAATCGGTCAAATCTCTTACTATTGATGGTCTTCGAGTTGCCCTTAAATACGACCCCACAGTAGGAAGAAGATTAATTCATATTCCTCACTTGCAAGAACTTATCATTGTATCCTCGGATACTTTTCGATCTTCTTTTGTTCGAAGATACCTTCTTTCTCAATTTGATGCTGAAGTTTACTCTCACCCTACTTTTGATCAAGGTGCAAACCCAAGAAAACAACCCTTCTTTACTCAAGCAGACTGGGTCACCAGTCAGGGGTCAAAAGTTATATTGAACATGCGCGGTGGGTACAAAATTGAAGCCGATCTATCCCGAAACCTTGCAAAATTGCCTAATTCTCCGTCTCCCTTGCCCTTTTCGTTTCATCGTAAGCTTCATGACCCCAAGTCATTTAAATTGATCCAAACTCCTTCCATCGAAAAAGAGAATGCTCGGTTTCATCTCATTCAAACAACCCTGCCTTTTTTTAGCGGCGATCGAGAATATGTGGTTCCCCCTGGAGGAAAATCTTTGGATGAGGTTTCTCAATTGCACCGGATTTCTTCTCGGGCGGTTGCATCGTATAATGATTTAAATGTTAAAGACACATTAATTGATGGGCAAAAAATTGATATTCCAGGGATGGGTTACCAACTTGGGCAAGCTTGGTTTTTTATGGATGAAGAAGCCTTTCGAAGCTTGCTGGTCCAAGGATATTTTATGGAAAATCTGGATGAAAATTATTTCGCAAAAGTTTTTTCTAATGCCTGGGGAAAAGTCTACAGGTTTCAAAAAAAATAATTTACTTGTATCATTTTAAAGTAGTTGGCTAAATAATTATATACCCCACCTTATATAAGTCTTTACATTTGATTATGAAAACCTTCTGTTTCATTGTACTTACCTCCTTATCCTTGATCATCGTTAGTCCTGCATTTGCAATTGACTCAAAAGGGGCCATCATCATCGCCAACCTTGTGGGTAAAGTGGAAGTAGTGAACAATAAAACAAACACCCCTCTTCCTGCTGAGAAAGTCAAAGTGGGAGGAGTTCTGATGGACGGACATACCATTAAAGCACCTGCTGGTGCTAAGGCGGTTCTTTTGATGTCAAGTGGTACGATCCTCACCGTTCGTGAAAACTCGACCATTAACCTACAAAAATTTGCCCAAGAACCTTTTGAGCCTGGAGATACAAAACTATCTGAACTCAAAAATGAGCCTAGTCCCTCGGAAACGGTGATTGGGGTAGAAGAGGGTGATTTGGTTTTTAATATCAAAAAACTGGATAAAAGCTCTAACTTTGACATCAAATCGCCTCTTGGTACTGCGGGCATTCGTGGTACTGCGGGTTCTGCAGGTACTGACAAATTGACCCTCACGGAAGGTTCTATTCAAATGACCAACCCCGCTGGTATTAGCGTACCCCTTAATGCTGGACAAACCATTGCGGGGGCTCCTGGAGGAGGTTTCAATACTGCACCTGCGAGTGCAGATGAGATGAATTCGATCAATGCAGACAACGCCGAAGCGGAAACTTCCACCCAAGATGTTTCGATGAACGATGTTGCGGAGGCAAAAACAACGGCGGAGGAGGAAGCTCCCGCTGAGGAAGAAGCCCCCGCCGAAGAGGAAGCGGAAGAAGAAGCGGAGGAAGAAGCCCCCGCCGAAGAGGAAGCGGAAGAAGAAGCCGAGGAAGCTCCCGCGGAGGAAGAAGCGGAAGAAGAAGCCCCTGCTGAAGAAGAGGCGGCGGAGGAGGAAGCCCCGGCGGAGGAGGAAGCCCCTGCGGAGGAGGAAGCTCCTGCGGAGGAAGCTCCCGCGGAGGAAGCCCCTGCTGAAGAGGCTCCCGCTGAGGAGGCCCCTCCAGCGGAAGAAGCTCCTGCAGCCGAAGAGGCACCTGCCGATGAACCCGCTCCCGCTGCCGCGGAAGAAGCCCCTGTAGAAGAAGCAGCTCCGGCTCCGGCCCCCGCTGAGGAGGCACCTCCCCCGGCAGATTCTCCACCCCCTGCAGCTCCTGAAGAACCCGCTCCACCTCCTGTAGCGGCTCCTTCTCAGGAATCCATTCGTGAATCTGATCCCGAAATGAAAAAGAAACAGGAAGGTAAGCAAGTTGAAGATGCTGAATCGGCCATTCTTGAGGAAGCTTTTAAGGCCGCCGGTTTTGATGAGGAAAAAGCCGAGAAAATGGTCAAGACCGTTGCCAAGTTGGAAGAAGCAGCTGCCCAAGGTATCGAAATTAAGATTGATTTGGAAAAAGCGGCAAATACCTCTGCGGAGGATTTGGAAGCTCAGGCTAACTTCATTGAAAGTACGGCAAGTGCAGTAGCTTCTGGAGAGATTTCAGCCGAAGATGCCCAATCCGCTACTGAGAATTTAGATGAAGTTGACTCAACCACAGCAAGTGGCCCTGTGGATAAAAGACTGATTTTACTCAATGGCCTCGATATGGATGACGTCTCTCGCAAAGCATTTAAGGAGTTACTTCAAACCGATCCAGATTATTTTGAGAAAGTCCTTGCCGTTCTGCAGAAAAACCCGGCCCTTCCCCCCGTTTTATTTGAAGAACTCAAGAACCTTGATCTTACAGCTGATGAACTGGATGAGATCTTTGCAGATGTTGGAGCCGGTCCCGGAGATCAATTACCTGCGGAGGAGCCGCCCCCAGAAAGCAACTTAAACCTTTCACAAGAAGCTAATTTGGTCCACTTGTTGCAGGACTACACCGGAGACCGGGCATTGTCTCCCCAGAGCCTCAATCCCGATTTATTCATTTCCACCGATCAAATTTTAGCGAGCGTCTTTTTTGACGATGTGATCCAAGCTTTTGATGCATTGAGTAGCTCATCATCAGTCTTAAATGATTTTATTCCTGATGAGTCAGATATCATCGAGGATCTTGACTCAGTTGCCCCAATAAGCGGAGATTCTCCATCCGTTGAAGAAGGGGTTGAGCAACATGATCTTCCTCAACGGATTTTTGGTGGTCGCAGCGTCTCCCTCACTGGGGGGACTTATTCCACTGGTCTTTCCTCTTCATCTATTGCGGCATCCGAGCAATTAAAGCTCCTAGGAGAGATCGTTTTTGAAGGGGAATCTTCCGACGAATTAATTTTTATGTCAGCGGGTTCTATCGATTCTTCCGAGTTGCAATCTGTTTCTCATTCTGGCTCCCTCGGTTTTGGTTCCTTTGATTCCCTTTCGATCGAGAATGTCAGTCTTACCGCAGGGGATCTTGATTTACGTTCCCTGGATAGCGTAGTTCTCAATAATGTGAACCTAGAAACCGGATCCGGTGGTGCAGACTTCATTCATATACTTGCTCAAAATGAAATTGATATTGAGCAACTCTCTATCAAGACAAGGGAAATTGTCATGTCGGCCATGACCATCAACCTATTGAGCGTTTCCTTCCCGGATAATTCCAATGTCTATTTAAATAGTGCCTACGGTGGAATACAGGGTAAATATCCTCATTTTGGTTCGTCCACTTATGGACGAGTCAACTTCATTCAAGATGTGAGGTATGGGGCAAACCTGATCAATAATAATTCCTCTTTCGATCTGCACGGACAAAGAATTAAGATTGGTACTGTAGGTTCAAACTAATTTCCATTCTTTTGCTATTTCTCACCTTGTCTTACACCCGACAATTACAACCTTTCTGTATTTCGTGAAATTAAAGTACCCTGTTCTATTTCTTTTGTCTTCCGCTATTCTGTGTGCAGAAGATAATTCGACTCTTTCCTCCACTGACGAAAATCAAGCGGACGCCCAACCCGTACTTCCTTCGGATTTTTTCGCCGGTGCTCTAGCCGATGCCACTGCGATCAGTGATGAAGCAGGGAAGCAAAGATTAATCGATGTCAAAAGCACCACATTGTCCCCCGCTCTGGCGTTTGGTTCTTCCTTTAAATACATTAGCAACCCAGAGAAAAACTCACTTATTTCCAGAAAAAGGGACGGGTCTGCACTGGATGTGAGCTTAACGTTTACTATGGGGCTTGGAGAATATGGCCTTTTTGATTTCGCCGTATGTGCTCCTTCTCTCATGCTCATGCAGATGAGAACTTACAATGACCCAAACAAAGACTTTGGTGAAGAGATGGAGGCTTATGATGTTGATGTTCAAATCGCTGGACTTTCCCTCCCCTTTGTTCTTCCTCATGACTTTACGGTCACCTTAGGACACACCTATGTGGTTCCATCTCAATTTCGCAATGATGGCAATATTTTGTCTTATTCCAATACCCCTAACCTCACCATTGCCCGTCCAATTACCCTACCCAATGGTGGAGTGCTCGCCATAACCACCGGTTTTAGCTACACCTTCGCAGAAGGAGATTCTCCTGCAGAGGTTCTCGGGCCATCGGAACTGATTCTCAGGCAATCAGGAATTTATGACACCTTGCTCGCTTCAATGATCCTGAACAACCCAGCAAATTTACAAAACGGGTTTGGCCATAATGTTGGGTTATCTTATCCCATTCCTTTAACTGAGCAACTGACGATTACGCCAACTGCAAATTATTCCAAAATGTACTACGATAAGGGTTCCAATGATGGTCGCCGAGATACGACTTATATACTCGGTTGCTCCGCATCTTATAAGTTAACTGATTGGATGAGTGTGACTGCTTTGGGCAATTACACTTCCAAGACAACCAACGGTAATTTATCACCTGAATTTAAAGACTTCACGGGCGGAATCACCGTTGGTTTTAACCGTTCCTTTTAAATTTTTTAAAAAGAATGCCTTTCGTTGGCATTTATTACTTGGGTTTACTTCTTTCTCTTAATCTCTTTGTGTCTAGTTGCAGATCGGTTAAACCACAAATCGATCACCTAGCTGAAGCCAACCGATTAGTAGGCAAGGGAGATCAGTCTCTGAGTAAAAAAAAATATGAGCGTGCGGTTGCTTATTATGATCGTGCATTATTCCATGCAACCAATCTTCTCCCAGATTCTGACCTTTCGGTCAAAATTAAGGGACTGATCAAAAAGACAAAAGCTAAGTCTTTAATTGATCATTATCAATCCCCTCCCAAATATAATCATTCGGATAATCAGCAGATCTTACCTGCCACTTTGGAAAGTAATGAGTTTACTATTTCACAATATTTTGGGGAAGTTAACCTGAATAGGGTATGGACGCCCAAAAAAATAACTGCATTGGATAAAAAAATAGGATTGGGACGGAAAGTCACTTTGCTATCCGATGCGGGTCTTGAAGTTCACTCGAATCCATATTCTCTAAGAGCGATCGGTCCGGCAGGGTTTTCTTTGGATGATGCGCAGACTCTTTTTATCACTTCTGGCATCTACTTTATCTCTGGCAGATCTGATTTACAAAGCCCTCTGGTTATCGAGTATCCAATAGGAAAAATTGCGATCATTAATCCTGGAGATTATGCATTCTTTTTGGAGGTCACAACTAATGGTGGATGCAAAGTAATCGGTCTTGTAGGTGAGCCATTTTTTGCTCTTCAAAACCAGAAGTTGCAATTGAAACCAGGTGAACTCGTCTTTGTCATGTCCAATGAATTTAGCAGGAAAATGAATATCGAATTATCCACATTCATCGCGAGTTCACACCTGATGACTCATTTTCAGGAGCCTCCAAGTTTTGCAAAAAAATAAAAACAAAATGCTTTGATTCTGGCCATTCGTACCAAAAAGATTTTTCTTTTTATGTTTGGATATCCAAAAAATGAAATGTATTTTGAAATTAAAATTTTAAATGATAGCCCGAGCAAAGAATAAAACTTCTCCAATTGTAGGATTGGATGATTTCTGTAATTCTCTACCGATAATGAAAATTTGCTTTTTATTGGGACCCCTTTTTTTTATCCATTCCTTTTTGTTCTCTCAAGTCAGTTCAGTTAGGGAAGATTTGTTAAATGAACACATACAACTCGGAAAAGAGTTTCATCGCCAAGGCGACTTTTCCAGTGCTCTGATGGAGTTTAATCTCGCATTCGGGTACTTAAAAAGAAATGCCAATCATCAGCTGAAGGAAGAAATCTCTGGACTGATTTTAGAAACCAAACAAAAGTTAATAGACAGCAAAAAAAGAGAAGTCGTTAGGCAGGCAGGTGATGGATCCAATGGGCTTTTGCCCGTGGAGGAGGAACCCAAGGATTTTAAGGTTTTACATGCGGAAGGAAAGGCCGTTGCTCGAAAAGTTTGGGACAATCTGGATGGATTGCTACCTGGGCAAACATTAGGGGTCGGGCGTTTAATTGCGGTACTTCCAAATGGTGCCCTTGAAATTGCTGGGAATGAACCCCAAAATTATTTCCTGCGATCATCTGAAAATTCTGCGTTTACTCTGGCAGGAGAAAATACATTGAATCTCCACTCGGGGAATTACTGTTTATACACTAACCAAAATACTCATAAAATCCGTCTTGTTTCAGCCGATTTAAACTTTGAAGTTTTTTCTGATAAACCCTATGTGCTATTAGTTGAAGTCTCTTCTCCCCAAGCTTTTCTTGTTTCCTGTATCCTAGGGAGAGTCCGGGTAGTTGATCAATCCAATGGAGTGAATCTGACTCCTGGTCAGTTTATAAAAGTAGACCCCAATCAAAATTGGATCATTATGCAGTT
>JAYQBP010000042.1:7297-13157 GCA_038137385.1 Opitutales bacterium
ATCATTAGGCAGTTCGAACTCAGTTCAAGTTTAGTTCAAAAAAAATTGCTTTGTGGACTTTCAGAAAGACCAAGTTTTTTTCCTGTTTTTATCAAGCAAGCCCAAGCTCAGGCGAAATACCTTCGTAATAGGTAACGGTTCCTATAAAACTTCGTGTAAGAAGATAATTTGATTTAAACTTCTTCCCTGCTTCTCTCTAAAAAAAGGTTATGCAGAAGATATTCATTTTTTGCTTTTTTTTTATAACTGGGTGTTTTTCTTCCCATTATGAAAGAACAGAAAATTTCAGTTTTCTCTGGAAGATTGGGGATTTGGAACGAGCGGGTGAAGAGGCGTCAAGGCTTTCGCGTGAGGGTCCCAAGAGAGATCGTTTATTGTATCATCTAGAAGGTGGAACCATTGCCCGAATGAACGGTCATGCAGAGGGCAGTGTGTCTGAGCTCAATCAGGCAGCTACAGAGTATGATCGCTGGTTTGGGCCTCATTTACGGACGGAAACACGAGTCACTGAGGAACTCGTTTCCACTCTTGGTTCTGCAGAATGGAAGCCTTATAAATCGAGGATTTATGACCGGGTTATGATGCGGTTCTATCAGGCTCATAATCATTTGCTCCTGGGGAATCACGGACATGCCCGTGCCGAATTCTTTAAGACAAGACAGGCCATTGAGGACTCCAAGGACCTCTGGGCGTTCGAACTGGACCATGCCAGAGAAGAGGCCAAGAAGCAAAATCTTGACTTGGTCAAATCCTTAGAAAATGAAGATCCAAAGAACCCTCTTTTTTTAGAGCGTAAAAAAATACAAAGCCTTGTTCCCCAAAACCTTCCCAGTTTTGTAAATCCTGCGGCAATCTATTTCGAGGCACTCTATTTTTTACACTCCGGAAAACACCGTGAGGATTTTGCCAAGGCCGAGTATTCTTTACGCCAACTTCATGCAATTTACCCCAATAACTCCTGGATTCTTGAGGATTATAATTTGGCCCAAAGGGGCACTCATTCCAAGCAACCTATTACCTATATCTTTTTTGAGACGGGTCGTGCCCCGGTTCGATTAGAAAGACGGTTTGACTTACCCATCTTCTTTTTTTCTGCCCAATCGAGGATTCCGTATCTTGGGGTCGCTTTCCCCATTCTGCAAACCAATGACCAGTGTCTGAGTGACTTGGAAATTTTTACTTCGGATGCAAAGGGGGAGACAAAAGGTACGGCCTTGCTCGCTGATATGGATGCGATAGTTGCTCAGGAATTTGATCAATATTATGATATCGAACTGACCCGAGCCATTTCCGGTGCCATTGCCAAGGGTGGTTTGCAATATATGGCTACAAATTCGGTACGTGCAGAAAATGATCTTTCTCAGGCAGTTGTTGGAACCGGGGTAGGGCTTTTGTCCCAGTTGACCACACGGGCAGACTTAAGGTCATGGAGTACCTTGCCCAAACAAATCAGATTTTGTAAGATTGAAACGCCCCAAGATCAGAAGTTGACCTTGCGTGGTAGAGGCACGAAGTTATCTACTGAAGTTATGCTAACTAAACATCACATCAACTTGATATGGGTAAGGAGTATTTCCAATTTCACCCCTTTACGAGTAGTGGGTGTCTGCCCCTTATCCAACTGGTAGGTGTCATGTTCTGTTAACTTGAATCGAAAAATATTCCAATCTTGCACTTCTCATTCTGTAATTTTTCAAAACGTAAAAATGCAACAATTTTACTAATTTATGAAACCTAATTTCGTCCTCTTTTTCTCTATTTTAACTTTCTTTCTCTTCTCTTGTAACGAACGCAGACCGGTCGGTCGTGCCGCTGATGCCAAATACCTTGAGGATGGTAGTAAACAAGGACTGGTTAGCCTCAATAAGATCAATGCTCAGGATTTTACCCGGGCAGCGAACCAGTTGGTAGAAGACCTTCTCTCCAGTGGAAGTCTTTCTCAAGCCCCTAACCAACCTGCGATTCTTCACGTGGGGGAAATAAGCAATGATACCCAGACCTATTTTGACACCGACCTACTGCTTCAAGGAATGAAGCGAGACTTACTAGCAAGTAAAAAGGTGCGTATATCAACAACTGCTGGCTTAAAAGGTAAAATTACAGATTCTTATGCAGATGGAGTCAGGAAAGAATTAGGAGCTTCCGGGGATCATCAAATTAGCCAGCCCCGACCCTTCTTTTCTCTATCCGGCAAAATTATTGAGGAAACCTCCCGAGTGGAAAAAATCACCCAGAAGGATTTTTACTTTTTACTTACATTAACCGAGCTAAATGGTGGAACTGGAGTATGGTTCGGTAGGGAACTGATCACCAAGCAGGGCCGCCGTGGGGCCATTGGTTTTTAATTCCGAATATCCCAGCGGGGGAGGAAGACCGGAGTAATTTGATCTGCTTTCTGAACCCGTATTCTTTTGTCTGAGTGATCTTTAATTCCAGAAATTTCGACCACATCGCCCCTTTGCAATTCAAGGAGGTGTCTTTGATCTTCTTTCTCTAAGGTACGCCGTTGCCATTCGTATTCTGTTTCTTTTCCATCGGCTCCGATTCCCCAAAAAGAGATGGTTCCTTTTCTCTTTCTTACCGGTGAGATAATTCGGGCAATTCCATTCTCTGGGCAATGCGGTTTTGGAGGAGTTCGGGAAAGGATAGAAAGTCCGAATTTTACATCTCGAATTTCTAGGTTTAATGGATGATTGATTCGTTCTACTTGTGGCGAGGGTGTGCAGGCGCGCACTTCATGACTGAAATACTTACTGTTTCCTTCCCAAAGAGGGCATGGCATCCCATTAAAATAAGGTGCTTGAATGAACAGCTTTTCACTCATTGAGGAAGCCAGAGCCGTGGCTGAATGAAGGGACCGACAGACCTGCCCCTCGGCGGGTTCAATAAGTAAGATCTGTCCACTCTCCTTGAGCCAATTACCTAGGCTCAAAATAGTTTCTGAGTAGGTGCTTGGGTTTTCACCTTCCCAGCACTCATTTAAAGCATAGCTGGATAGAATGAGGTCGTAACTTTCTCTGCAGGGGAACGAGGCAGCAAGATTTCTGATATCTTTACGCTCGGTCGATATTTTCGTATTAGGCCATAAATGTTGGTTTTCCCGATGAATTCTCCGAAGAAAAGCGAGGCTCTTACCAGAATAATCCCAGGCATCTAAAATGATAGGATTTTTAATTCCCCATGAACGAAGATAAAAAAGACTCGCCAAGGAACTGGCTCCCGAACCACAACCCAAATCCAGTATCTGGATAGGGCCCTTGCCTGGTGCCCGCCATCCCCGGTAGTTAAAAGATTCTGCCAGAGAAAACCCAGAGGCTGCAAATGTGCGTGGAGTGTAAAAATTTCCGTAGGCAAGCAAGGAAAGGTCGCGGGCACCGTATGCGGATGGATCAAAATCTCTTGATTTATTAAATCGATCACTCTGACGAACGATTTCCTCTCGGAGTAAATTGAGTATTTTCTCTTCCCCATGGTCCGACCATTGGTGCACGGCCTCATTCCACCACCAATCCGTTAAATCCTTAGGGTAGGAAGGTAGTTGGATGGTTGGTTTCATCGTGGGCAGGAGAAAATGACCTGTCCCTCTGGAATCAAAAATCGAAGGGCTTTTAAAGCTTTCCTCCGTAAACCGCAGAATCTCCAAGTTGTTCCTCGATGCGTAGAAGTTGGTTGTATTTGCAAATACGGTCGGTACGGGAAAGGGATCCGGTTTTGATTTGCCCGGCATTCGTGGCTACAGAAATATCGGCAATCGTAACATCCTCGGTTTCTCCAGAGCGGTGAGAAATAACCGATGTGTACTGAGCTTCCTTGGCCATTTCCACCGCATCAAAAGTTTCCGTAAGGGATCCTATCTGATTAACCTTTACGAGAATGGAGTTTGCCACTCCCTGATCGATTCCTTTTCTGAGGAAGTCTACATTGGTGACAAAAAGATCATCGCCGACGAGCTGGACTCGGTCCCCAATGGCATCGGTAAGCTTTTTCCATCCACTCCAGTCATTTTCGTCGCACCCATCTTCAATGGAGCGGATGGGAAACTTGTTAACCAGTTCTTCGTAAAAAGCAACCATCTCATCAGAGTCACGCACGGAACCATCACTTTTTCCAAAAACATATTTACCTTTTTCTTTATCAAAAAATTCAGAAGACGCTACATCGAGGGCAAATTGGATTTCATCTCCCAGTTTATACCCCGCTTTTTCCACCGCCGTGGAGAGTGCTTCAAGGGCCGCGACATTGCTCGCCAAGTTGGGTGCGAATCCTCCTTCATCTCCTACCGCAGTCGATAAACCCTGATCCTTGAGTACTTTTTTAAGAGAATGAAAAATTTCGCAGCCCATTCGTAAGGCTTCACTAAAAGAAGGGGCACCCACTGGCATAATCATAAATTCCTGAACATCGATTGGTGCATCGGAATGGGAACCCCCATTGAGGACATTCATCATGGGGACGGGAAGAACTTTTGCGTTGGGACCCCCCAGGTATTTATAAAGAGGCAGTCCACATGCTTGAGCCGCCGCATGGGCAGTGGCCATGGAAGCACCAAGAATCGCATTGGCACCGAGCACTGATTTGTTTGGAGTTCCGTCCAGTTCGAGCATGGCCCGGTCAATAGCAGTTTGATCCGTGGCATCTAACCCAACCAACGCATCGGCGATTTTCTCATTCACATTATCAACGGCTTGAGTAACTCCTTTTCCAAGGTAGCGGCTCTTGTCCCCATCTCGCATTTCAATGGCTTCATGCTCTCCCGTACTCGCACCAGAAGGAACCGCGGCTCGTCCAAAAGCCCCCGAACTCAATTCAACCTCTACCTCAACGGTGGGGTTGCCGCGCGAATCAATGATTTGTCTACCGTGTACTTCAATTATGTGTGTCATGTTATGTTTAAAGGTTCGAAAAGTTTAGGTTGAATAGAGGCAAAAGGTCTAAGATGACAAACCATGAATTTTTGTCAAAATTCTTTGAATTTCTCATCGTTATTCAAGAGTCTCGCAATTTTTAAAGAAAGAACATAATCTTTTCCACTCATTCATGGCTAAGCAAAAAAATGCAATCTCTCCCACCCGTGAGGAAAACTATCCGGAGTGGTATCAACAAGTGGTGCGGGCAGCTGACCTTGCCGAAAACACTCCCGTGCGGGGATGTATGGTCATCAAGCCATGGGGTTATGGTATTTGGGAAAATATCCGCGATGCACTCGATGGGATGTTTAAGGAGACTGGTCATAAAAATGCATACTTCCCCCTCTTCATACCGAAGAGCTTTCTGCAGCGGGAAGCAGAGCATGTCGATGGTTTTGCCAAGGAGTGTGCTGTGGTTACTCATTCTCGCCTCGAGGCCGATGAGGACGGAATCCTCCAACCTGCCGGTGAGTTGGATGAGCCTCTGATTGTTCGTCCCACATCGGAAACCATTATTGGAGAACTGTTCGCCCGTTGGGTTCAATCTTACCGGGATCTTCCCTTATTGATTAATCAGTGGGCCAATGTGGTACGCTGGGAAATGCGCCCCCGTCTTTTTTTACGGACTGCCGAGTTTCTTTGGCAAGAGGGGCACACGGTACATGCAACTGCGGAAGAAGCGTTGGAGGAAACTAAATTAATGTTGAAGACTTACGCGGAATTTGCAGAAAATTGGTTGGCGATGCCAGTTCTTCGCGGTGAGAAAACGGAAGCGGAGCGCTTCCCAGGTGCGGAATCCACGCTATGTATTGAAGCGATGATGCAAGACCGAAAAGCCTTACAGGCTGGAACTTCTCATTTTTTGGGACAAAACTTTTCCAAGGCCTGTGGGATCAAATTTCAGGGAGTGGACGGGAAAGAAGAATTTGGGTGGACCACCTCATGGGGAGTAT
>JAYQBP010000043.1:0-1768 GCA_038137385.1 Opitutales bacterium
AGGGCACTGGTTACGATGTTACTCCTCTTCTTTCTGACGAGTCACTCGTGCTTACAGGAGCTTCCCTAGAACCTACAGGAGATTTTAAAATCTTAGCTAATGTTCAAGAGCATTGGTCAATGGAAGGCCGGGCTATCGTGAGAGAAGCGAATGCAGATGAGTACGCATCTGACCCTGAGTTTGCTCTACATATGGGTGCAGAATCTCACTCCCCACCCATGTGGGGTAAGGACCAAGACCTATCTCTTGAGGAAAAGGCAACCACAACACCACGCGGCAACTCTGCCTATGAGCACCCTGATCACACTTATGAAAAATCGGATGTATTCGGTATTCACCAGTGGGGTATGGCTATTGATTTGAACCAATGCACTGGATGTAGTGCGTGTGTCGTTGCTTGCCAAAGTGAAAACAACATTCCTGTGGTTGGTAAAGATCAGGTTCTACGAGGTCGTGAAATGCATTGGATTCGACTGGATCGTTATTTCAGTTCACCGAAACGGGATGGTGCAGATATTCCTTCCGATGTACAAGTCTCCTTTCAGGGCGTAGCTTGCATGCATTGTGAAACTGCCCCGTGTGAGAGTGTATGTCCAGTGAATGCTACGGTTCACGACGAGGAAGGCCTTAATGCAATGGCCTACAACCGTTGTGTTGGTACTCGTTATTGTGCCAATAATTGTCCCTATAAAGTAAGACGATTTAACTTTTTTGACTGGAACAAACGAGACACCAATGAGTTGTACCAAGGTCCTCTAGGTGACAAAAATGATTCCTTGGTTGATCTTGGCAAGAATCCAGATGTTACGGTCCGGATGCGAGGCGTAATGGAGAAATGTACCTATTGTGTTCAAAGAATCCAAGAGTCAAAGATCCGTACTAAAATTAATGCCCAACAAAAAGCAAAATTCGAGTCTGGTGACGATGGTTCTGAAATCAAGTTGTCCACCCAAGATCTGAAAGTTCCAGATGGATCAATCCAGACCGCTTGCCAGCAAGTTTGCCCATCTGACGCCATTGTATTTGGGGATATTTCCGATCCTAAAAGTGAAGTTAGCATTCTCAAAAGCAATTCCAGAGACTATTCTGTTTTGGGTTACCTGAATACCCGCCCACGAACCACTTTTCTTGCCAAGGTCAGAAACCCAAATCCAAGAATGCCTGATTTTACCGATTCTCCTCATGCTACGAGGGAATATCACGATCGTGCCCATCCCTCCCATCACGGTGAGGCTCACTAATATTGATTATGTCTGATGTGAAAGAGGTTGAACAACACGAGATTCTTAAAAAGGTAGATCCTGCACCTTGGAAAGATACTCCCTTGGTGCTTAATAACCGAAGTTACAAATGGGTAACGGACAAAATTTGTGGTATCGTAGAATCTAAAACTCCTACATGGTGGTGGTGGTGTTTCATCACTGCTCTTTGCATTGCCAGTTTTACTGGTATGGGGTTGGTTTATCTGGTATCTACCGGAGTGGGCGTTTGGGGCAATAACAATCCGGTCAATTGGGGTTGGGCTATTGTTAACTTCGTTTTTTGGATTGGTATCGGTCATGCAGGTACCTTGATCTCTGCAGTTCTGTGCTTACTTAAACAAAAGTGGAGGACATCCATTAATCGTGCTTCTGAAGCGATGACTGTATTTGCGGTGCTTTGTGCAGGTATTTTTCCATTGTTTCATGTTGGAAGAGTTTGGTTTGCTTGGTGGTTATTTCCGCTTCCTAATTCAAACGCGATTTGGCCTCAATTTCGCAGTCCTTTA
>JAYQBP010000043.1:1778-12247 GCA_038137385.1 Opitutales bacterium
CCTTTAGAGTGGGATGTATTTGCTGTGTCTACCTATGCTACAGTATCGGTTCTATTCTGGTATATGGGTATGATACCTGATATGGCCGTTCTACGGGACAGAGCCAAAGAAACCTGGCGTAAATATTTTTATGGTTTTTTTGCTATGGGCTGGCGTAATGCTAACAACCACTGGCGTAATTTTGAGATGGCCTATTTACTCCTCGCAGGTCTTTCCACTCCTCTGGTTCTTTCAGTTCATACCATTGTTTCGTTTGACTTTGCGGTTGCGAATCTTCCCGGTTGGCACACGACAATCTTTCCTCCTTACTTCGTTGCCGGTGCCATTTTCTCTGGTTTTGGGATGGTTTTAACTCTTTTGTTGCCTGTTCGTGCAGTTTTTGGATTGCGCGATTTAATCACTCAAAAACACATCGATAATATGTGCATGATTACTTTAGCAACAGGTAGTTTAGTGGGTTATGCTTACGCGATGGAGTTTTTTATAGCTTGGTATGGTGCCAACTCCTACGAGGGTTTTGCCTTTATTAACCGTGCCTTCGGGAATTACTGGTGGTCCTACTGGATCATGGTTTCTTGCAATGTAATTTGCCCTCAACTTTTCTGGTTCAAAAAAATCCGGGAGAATACACCTTTAGTTTGGATTATCTCAATTTTTGTAAATGTAGGTATGTGGTTTGAGAGGTTTGTCATTGCCAACACGACCTTATCTCGAGATTTCTTACCTTCATCCTGGGGATATTATTCTCCTACGGTCGTTGATATCTTTACCTTTTTCGGAACTTTTGGATTCTTTTCCGTACTTTTTCTTTTATTCCTTCGCTTCCTTCCTTTAATGCCAATGTGCGAGGTAAAATCTGTTATGCCTCAAGCTAATCCTCACGCGGACCATTGATCATGAGCGAAACTATGGATATCAAGTATGCCGCTGCAGCCACTTTTTCTTCAGCCAAGTCTCTGTACGATGCTGCTGGTAAGGTTAAGGAAAAGGGTTTTACCAGTTGGGAATGTTTTTCTCCAATCCCTGTCCACGGACTTGATGCCCAGATGGGTTACCCTAGGTCGAAGGTTCCTCGGTTTACTTTGGCCGGTGGCGTAACTGGCTTTATCACTGGTATGTTCATTGTTTGGTTCATGAACGAGTTTGATTATCCTCTCATCGTTGGCGGCAAACCTTACTTTAGCCCGATCTATCCCTTCCCTGTCTTCTACGAACTCACGATCTTATTTGCTGCTTTTGGTACCCTGTTTGGAATGTTTTTCTTGAATCGTTTACCAAGGCACAATCATCCTGTTTTTGAGCATCCAGACTTTGGTCTGACCGGAGATGATAAATATATGATCGTGATCGAGGTAGATGATCCTTTATTTGACGATTCCGAGACGCTTGAATTTCTTAAGGAATTGGGTGGAGATTCCGTTCAGATCATACGCGAACCTATTGATTAGATAAAGTGAGATACTTCATTCCATTATTTGCCGTGTTGATTGTGACATTAGTTTCAATCCTTGGTTTTCGCGGGGATTTCTCAAAAAACACTCCCATTGAAGTGTTTCCTGATATGGATCGACAAGCCAAGTTCAAAGCCCAGACAACGAACTCATTTTTTAACGATTCTTCCGCTGATCGTCTCCCCGTTAAAGGATCGGTGTTGCGAGGAACGGCTTTAGATAAAAGGAATGTCTTTTCGGTTAAACCATCCTACCACTTGTCAAGTTTCGATTCAGGAAAGCTGTCTAATACCGAGTGGGTCCAGCAAGTTCCCGAACAAGTTGATTTAAGCATGGCTACAATGCGCTTAGGAAAAGAAAAATATGAGATTCATTGCTCCTCTTGCCACGGCATTTACGGCAATGGTCTTGGCGTGCTTTCCAAGTTTGGATTAAACCCCAGAAATTTGGCAGATCCTTCCCATTCAGGAACCTATTTAGAAGCTGCTGCACCCTGGTCTGATGGTCAGATTTACAATGCCATTACGAATGGCTCAGCTTCAGGAATTATGCTCGGTTTAAAGGATAGACTTTCTCCAAAAGAGAGGTGGTCTATCGTACTCTATCTTCGTGCCCTTCAGGATTATGTAGGACAAGCCACTCGATCTAACAAAGGAGGTGATTTGTGAGCCATAACGCAGATACTGAGTCACCTAAATTCTCACTTGATGCAAAACTTCTCGCTGGTGCCATTATTGGTCTAAGTGTTGGACTTGTTGGTTTATTCCAAGGATTAAACACGGGTGATAAAGCCCCCTTTCTTGGTTGGCTTTGGGGATGTTCTTTTTGGATGAGCATAGCGATAGGCATGCTTATGTTAATTATGATTTTTCGGGTCTTTAATTCCCGCTGGTCTCCTGTTGTTAGGCGTCAACAAGAACATGCCCTATCCGCATTTCCCTGGCTTGCTCTGTGTTTTTTACCCCTTCTTCTCGTTGCGTGGTTTGGAAAGGATCAGTCAGGCATTCTTTGGTCATGGCTTAATGCGGATAGTCAAACGATTGAAGTTAGTAGCGTCATCACTGTTGGGGATGATGTTTTGCATCAAAAAAAGGCAGGTTACCTAAACCTAAATTTCTTTAGTTTCCGTTTGCTTTTATATTTCGGAATCTTTTGTGGATTAAGTCATTGGCTTAGAAAAGTTTCCTTTATGCAAGACAAGGATGGGGACCCCAATTGGACTCACCTTGGCACAAAAGTTTCTGCGATAGGTATCCCAGCTGCTGCACTTGCCCTTACTTTTGGTGCTTTTGATTTATTCATGAGCTTGGAGTACCAGTGGTTTTCGACTATGTATGGTGTTTGGTTTTTCGCTTCTGGAATCCGTGCCGCATTAGCGATTACTATTTTGATCTGTCTTTTCTTAGTCTCTAAAGGCACCCTCAAGGGCTTGTTTAATAAGGCCCACAAGTACGACCTTGCTTGCCTGTCCCTAACTTTTACCATCTTCTGGGCATATGTGAGTTTCTCCCAGTATTTTCTTATTTACAGTGCCAATATACCGGAAGAAACTTTTTGGTATACAATTCGTGAGATTGATCCCAACACCGGTCAAGTTTCTGGATGGTTTTGGGTAAGTATGGGGTTAATATTCGGCCACTTCTTTTTTCCCTTTCTTTATCTTTTGTTTTACAGGAATAAAGTTGATTCCCCCAAACTCATCTTCATTGTTTGCTGGATTTTAGTTTTTCACCTACTGGATCTTTATTGGAACATCATTCCTGGCCGGGAGGTTGTACCGGGTGCCTTTGTTGGATTTGAGGCACGTCCTGTTTGGGGTACTCATTTTTTATGGGGAATCTTTTCTTTAATTGGAGTTGGTTGCTTGTGTGCATGGTCCGTCATTCGAAGTTTTGGGTCAGGGCAGGCGGAAATCATCCCCATTCGTGACCCTCGCATCGTAGATTCTATTAATCATCATGAGTGATCCAAGTAATCAGCGTGCAGACGGTTGTAGCGTCTTTTTTACCATTATCATCTTAGGTGTTCTTCTTTCGGTTTTCTATGTTGCCCATAAGTTCTTTGAGCCAGAGTCTCCTGCTCCTGTAACCCAAGCGGTGGATTCTATGCGTCGGGCTAAAGTAGCCGATCATCGTGTTCAAAGTGATGCATTCGTGAGTGCGATTGATCAATTTCACAAAGAACGAAACAGTACACTTGAGGATTCCATGCATTCTACTCTTTCTAAATACAAATCCTCACTTCGTTCCCCACAAAACCAAACCAAGTAGTTTCCAATGTCTTCCGATTCCTCAGAAAAGATAATTGATCGCTCAGCCAAGTGGGTCTTTTCCTTCTTTATCTCATCCGCTGGTCTTTGGTTACTTGTCGCGGCTCTTTTTGCTTACCTTGCCGCGGCTAAATTAACGGACCCTTTCTTTCTTTCCTCCTGTGAATTATTGACTTATGGCAAAATTAAAGTAGCTCAAGCAAACGCCTTTGTTTATGGTTGGGGAGGGAATGCAATTTTTGCAGTTTCTATTTGGATCTTGGCCCGCCTTGCCCAAGCCGAGGTGCGTGGCCCTATCTTTCTTGTATTTGCTGGCGTTATTTGGAATCTGGCGATCACCTTTGGAATTCTTGGTATTTTAGATGGTCACATGAGTGGTCACGAGATGCTTGAAATGCCCACTGAGGTTTGGCCGGCTATGCTCATTTCTTACCTCTTAATTACTTTGCTAATTTTGGTTATTCATCGTTCACGCATAATCAAAGAAACGATCGCTCCACAATGGTTTATCCTGGCAGCCCTTCTCTGGTTTCCCGCTCTTTTCTTAATTGCTTGGAACGGGATGGAAATCAATCCTGCAAGAGGTACCCTTCAAACAGTCCTCTCCATGTGGTATGGTCAAAGTCTCATTTGGCTTTGGTTGACTCCAGTAGCCCTCGGGGCTGCTTATTACTTAATTCCTGCCATACTTGGTCGAACTATTGACAAATACTACCTAGCTATTTTTGGATTTTGGTGTATCGCAGCTTTGGCACCCTGGTCTGTTGTTCACCACTTAGAGGGAGGGCCGGTACCTATGTGGATACCTGCTATCGGCACCGTTATGAGCATTGCTATGGTTTTTCCCATTGCCGTGGCTTCAACTAATTTTCATGCCACCGCTTTTTTAGATATCGGTAAAGTCTGGGATAGTTTGCCTCTGAGGTTTGTCATATTTGGCACTTTATCCTACACGGTTTCTAGTTATATCGGCGTGGTTTTCTCTCTGCCCGCAGTTGCGAAAATTACTCAGTTTACCATTATTAATGAGTTTCATTTTAATCAGCGGGTTTACGGATTTTTCAGTATGATTATTTTTGGTGCAGTCTATTTTGCCCTTCCCCGTATCACGGGTCGCGAGATCCCCAAAATTGCGAAATCATTCCACTTTTGGACATCTACCTTTGGTGTCTTACTTCTGCTGATGGCTTATCTAATTGGTGGACTTACCCATGGTGTTCTTGCTGGGCAACCTAGTTTGCCTTGGTCTTCGTCGGTAATTCAATCAGTACAACCGTATTTCATCATTACCAAATTCGCCTTCGTCATTCTTGCCTTTTCCCAAATTGATTTTGTTTTTAATGTTTGGCGTGTGATTTTTCCAAACCCATTGGTTTGGCTTCTTGCTTGTAAAAAGGAGGTTGAAGCATGAACAACCTTGCTAAGTTTATCTCGGGTATCTTCATAACCCTTGGTTTAGCCTGGTTGGCGTTTGTGGTAGGTGCCCGATCGCAATATGGAGACCTTTCACCTACCGCATCTTCCTTGGATGAGGACGGAAATATTCCCGTTGATTCCGACCTTCACCCAATTGCTTTATCTGGTATCGCTCAGCAGGGTGCCGAAGAGTATGCCGCCTTGGGTTGCGTTACATGCCACACTCAACAAGTTCGTAGAGAAGATACCGGTTTTGATGTTGAGCGTGGTTGGGGAAACCGCCCTTCGGTTCCTCGTGATTATGTTTTGCAAAAACAGGTTTTACTGGGAAATTCAAGAATAGGTCCAGATTTAGCTAACTTGGGCTCCAGGGGGCATTCCGATGAGTGGTTCCATCAACACCTTTTTGAGCCCCAAACGATCATCCCTAGTTCCCTGTGTCCTCCCAGTCCTTTTCTTTACCAACAAATCGAAAATGCATCATCCTCAGATATTACGATTTCAAGTGAAGATGGTTTAGATTCTAGAATTATACGACCCTCTATCAGGGCGAAACGTTTAGTCGCATACCTAAGCTCCCTCAAGCAGGATTATGAGTTGCCCGAAGTATCCTTTATCGAGAAAGAGGAGTCCGATGCAGAAGAGGAAGTGGTTCAAACTGAATCTGAGGACATGTCGTCCACCACACCTAAATGGCTAGAAGACCAAATTTCTAAAGGAAAAGAGGTTTACATGAAGGCGGCTACTGGTGGCGGTATGTGCTTCACTTGTCACCAGATTAATGGTGAAGGTTTGGCGGGTCAGTTTCCCCCGCTGGCCAATTCGGACTGGGTGCTGGGTGATAAATCAAGACTGATCAAGATTTCCATGTATGGTTTAATGGGGGAAATTGAAGTAAATGGAGTCAAGTATAACAATGTTATGGCACCTCCAGGCATACCTCCAGGAAGTTTAACCGATGAGCAAATCGCTAATGTTTTGACTTATATCCGTAACGAATGGGGCAATTCAGCTTCTGCCATTTCTCCCGAAGAGGTCGCCAGTGTGCGTGCATCTCTAAAGGGTCGTGCTCCCATGCAAATGTTTACATCAGCTGAACTTTCCTCTCCTGTACAATGAGCGAAGATTCCCAAAAACAAGACAACCCATCGGGCAACTCCGAGTTTAACGATGAAGATTTGGTTAAGTCCCATGTTGAACTTTCAAAAACGAAGCATGAACCGACTAAGAATTTTCTTTTGGCTCCCTTGGTTTTTGTATTTGTTTTTGGCTGTTTGATCTTTGTGTGTTCCATCCAACTGGCTCATTCCACCAATTCATTTCAATTACATCCTCCAGTTGATGTTGTAGAGTTGACTGATGAAGAAAAGGAAGCTCTTCGATTGGAAAGAAAAATTATTTCCGGAGAGAAAATTTTTACGGCCCGATGTGCTTCTTGCCATCAGGCTAATGGCCTCGGGATTGCCGGTCAATTCCCCCCCCTTGCTGATTCTGAATGGGTGAGTGCAGATCCCGCTGTTATTACGAACATTATTCTTAAGGGCCTCAAGGGTGAAATTTTGGTAAACGGAGTTAAGTATGGCTCTTCTGCAGCAGTCAACATGGCTGCTGTTCCTATTTCAGACCGCGAAATTGCCAATGTGTCAACCTATGTTAGGCAGGCATGGGGGAATGTTGCTTCGGAAGTGTCTGAGGATTTAGTTGCCGAGATCCGTGCGGCGAATTCTGCTAAGCAGGATCAATGGATTGGTGATGAGCTAAAATCAATGTTTGCAGACTCTTTTGGCAAATAACTTGATTACCTTCATTGGGGTAAGCTTTACTCCATATGATCTTTCTACTTCATGATAAGGTTATTTGAAATCTTTTTGGGACTTCTGTCATTGGGTTCTTTAAGCTTACATGCCTTTGAACTCTCAGATGATTGTCGCCCCGAGTACTTTTTCAACGACTTGGCTAATGCCTTGAGCGAATTTGACACCCTTTCTCCTTCTTTAAAGAACGAGGAATTTGATGTAGAAATTGCTTCTGCTGAGCAAACCATTGCAAAAGCCGATCAAGGGGTTCGTTTCGGGGTAAACCTTTACGCACAGTCGATTCATGAAGATAGACCTAAAGAAAGTTTTTACCATCGATACCGTTTGGTTAACCAAGTTTACCTAAAGAAACCGCTTTATCATTGGGGTGCACTTAAAGCACAAGAAGAGATCGCAAGTTTGAATAAGAGATGGACTCAGGATAATTTAGCCTTTCAAACAAGGCTTTTATCGGGCGAGTTAAGGGCGGTTTTTCTAGAATTAGTGATCCTTAACTTTCGTACAGAATTAGCTCAAGAACAGCTAGTTTTGGCAAGCGAAGTCTCAAGTGCAAATCAACAGCGTCTCAAGCTCGGACTGGTGACTCCTCTATCTCTAGATGAAGCCAAAACGGAAGAACTCAGTAAAGAAATCTCCCTTTCTGAATTAAAGAGTTTATTGCAAAGAAAGAGGGCTGATTTTACCTCCCTGTGCGGTAGCGAGTCCGAACTTAATTTGGATATATCTGATGAGTTCTGGGAATACTGTAATTCATATGATCATAACATGAGTTTCCCAAAGCTTGTTGGCTTTCTCAATTCTGAGAGCCTTTCAAGGTTGAGAACCCAAGTTAAAATTGAAGATCAAAAAGTCATTGCAGCAGAGGCTGAACTGAAACCTAAATTGAATCTAACCAGTTCCTTTTTTCAGGACCAAATTGATGTGGCTGATCGTGGCAAGAATTTGGATCGCAACAATTTTGTGGTCGGCATTGAAGCGAATTGGGCCCTATGGGACAGTCACAAAAGTGCTGCGACAAAAAAAGCTTCTCTTGCGAGAAAAACCAGAGTGGAGCATTTGATTGAAAATCAGATTCGTGAACTCAGGAAGGATTACAATTCGATGGTAAGCGAATTGAGTTCATTGAAGGAAAGGATGCGTTTAGCTAGGAAATTGATCTTGCTTGCTCAAAGCAGGTTCGAGAAAAGCAAGATCGAGTTGAAATTAAATCGCATTTCAGATACTGATCACTTTTCAGTCAAAGTTGACCTAGACCAAGCTAAACTCAACCTACTGCAGGTTTCCTGTGATTTTATGATCTTACTTGATCAGTTCGATCAACTGGTGAATGATGGGGCTTAAGCAAGTTTTGATTATTTCTTAGTATGGAGAAGAAATCGTTTTTCCTATTGTTCTTTCTTTTGGGAGGAATTTTCATATCGGTTTATTTCCTCTATTTAGATTCAAAGGCTTCATTTATGGTTGCTCAGGTTGAGCGTGGTGCAATTCGTGATTCCGTTACTGGAAACTTAAAAGTTCATGCATCTGCAACTTACGATCTTAGGGCAGAAGTGAATGCCCGTGTCGACTGGGTTGCTCTGCCCCCTTTAGGTGGAACTATTTCTGTAGAAGAAAACCAAAGTTTAATTAAATTTGTTCAAGATGACTTAGATCGTCGTTTGCAACGTTTGTTTCTCGATAAAAAACAATTCAATGAACGGACTGAGGTTGGCTCTACCGCAGAAAAGCTTCTTGAAATAAAAAAACTTGAACTATCCACAACCGCTGAGTTAGCCAAAAATGACAAGGTATCCTCCTACGATCTCAAACTTTTGACCAATGAAGTCGATCGTTTAATCACAGAAGTTAATCTAGAGAAATTATCCAGAGATCATTTTCATGAAAACTTCAATTTTTCGATGGCGAGCCTCGAAGCTGAGATTGATAAGAGGTCGATAAAAAGTCCAATTGCTGGAGATTTTTCCTCATGTCTTGTCTCTCCTGGTAACCAGGTCTTCTCAGGAAACATCGTTGGTCGGGTATTTTCAAAAACTAGAATCATAGAAGTAGTACTCAATGAAGAAGAGTTTGACGGCTTGAATGTAGGTCTTTCGGCTGGAGTAACCTTTTTTTCTCATGCTAATCAAATTTTTGAAGCGGAAGTAAGCGCCTTGTCTGCTTCCGTGGATCCGGTTACTGGCATGCGTAAACTTTTTCTTAAAATGAAAGATGATCGGCTTTCTATTCCGGTTGGAAGTTCGGGGCGTGCTGAAATTATTAAATCTAAAAAAAACCAAGCTTTATTCGTGCCTAGTAAATCTTTAATCGGGGACTATGTTGTTGTTGAAAGAGCTGGAATAGTTGAGTTTCGTAAGGTCGTTGTTGGGGCTAGAAATCTTCAAATGATCGAGATTCTTGAAGGTTTAGAGGAAGGTGAGCGTGTGGTTATTGAAACTCCTCATTTATTGAAAAATGGTGAACGCATTCAATCTGTTCTCTTAAAAAAAGAGTAATCGTAATTTGTGTTGTAGCTTTATGTTGTGCATTGAACTAGCTTGGAAGTTTGTTCTTGCTCGCAAAAGACCCATGTTTTTGTCCCTTTTAGGGATTGTGTTTGGGGTTACTTTCTTTGTTGTAACGCAAGCCCAGACTTCCGGCTTTGAGAAGTTTTTTATTCAAACTATTTTAGGAACGAATGGAGCCATTCGTATTTCCGATCATTTCCAGGATTCATTGGGAACCGTGGAAAAAGTTGATCAAGATGGAGTCGTGAAATTTCGGTTTAATTCTCGAGAAGGTGCGTTTTATCGAGAAGGAGTCAATCAACCAAGCTTAGTTCGGGATGCATTATTGCAATACGATGATATTTCTGGAGTATCAGAAGTTTTAGAGGGCAGTGGTACACTGAATACAGGGTCGAGGAGAAAACCTGTCCAATTTCACGGCATTCGATGGCTCGATCACATGAAAGCTTCGAATCTAGGCGATCAATTAGTTCTGGGGTCTGTTGATGATTTTGCTTCCGACCCCATGGGAGTTTTACTTGGGTTTAGAATTTTTAACCAATTAAATTTGAAAATAGGGGATCGAATTCGACTTTTGGGGAGTACAGGCAATCTACATTTGCGAGTATCCGGTGTATTTGAGACTGGGGTGAGTCAAATCGATAAAAATCGAATTTATCTACATTTAGGGACAGCTCGCTCGTTCATTGGGCGGTCCACGGCGGGTACCGTTTTTCAAGTAGCGCTTAAAAATCCTGATCTAGCTCCAGATTTATCCATTCAATTGCAATCTGTGCTTAATCATCGTGTGGTAAGTTGGCAGGAGAGAGAGAAGGTTTGGCTGGATGTTTTTAAGGCTCTTCGGGTTTCTTCGGCGATTACGGTGTCATGCATTCTTTTGCTCTCCGGTCTTGGTATTTTTAATGTATTCGCAATTTTAGTAATTGAGAAAACAAGAGATATTGCAATTTTGAGATCGATCGGCTTTTCGCCAAATGATGTTTCTGCAATTTTTTTATGGCAAGGAGCGATC
>JAYQBP010000043.1:12257-13119 GCA_038137385.1 Opitutales bacterium
TTTCGGTTCACTTTTTGCTTTTTTATCGACTTACCTTATTTCCATTATCCCTTTACGCATTCGAGGGATTTTTTCTACAGATAGTTTTCTAGTAAATTGGGATATTGATCATTATTTCTGGGCAGGTTGCATTGCTCTATTTTTTGTTTCACTGGCAACTTGGATACCCGCCCGCAGAGCATCCCGTATCGAACCAGCAAAAATAATTAGAGAAACTTTATAATGCTTCCAAGTGAAAATAGTCCAAAGAAGAATGGTTCAATATCTGTGGAGAACCTGCATCATTCTTTTTCTGTAAATGGCTCGGTCGTGAATGTGTTAAGAGGCGTATCCCTTGAAGCATTAAGTGGAGAGGTGACTGCGGTTACTGGAGCCTCCGGTAGCGGAAAAAGTACCTTGTTATATCTCATGGGGTTGTTGGATCGAGCTGATTCCGGTAAAATTTTAATGGATGGAGTGGAAATGCAGAACCTAAATGACCGAGAGCGCACCTTGAAGCGTAGCCAAATGGTCGGTTTTGTTTTTCAGTTTCACTTTTTGATTAAAGAACTTACTGTGCTTGAAAATGTCAGACTTCCCTTATTGAAAAATGGAATTAAGCGTGAGGTTGCGGATGAAAAATCGTTGGATTTAATCAGCGAGCTTGGCTTGAAGAATAAATCTTTAAGACCGGTATTTAAACTTTCTGGTGGAGAGCAGCAACGGGTCGCAATTGCTCGGTCCTTAGCTAATTCACCCCGCTATATCCTGGCGGATGAACCAACTGGTAACCTGGATAGTAAGAATTCTGAATCGGTGTTTGAATTGCTAAAACATTTGGCGAAGCAGCAAAGTATAAGCGTGGTATTGGTCACCCATAATG
>JAYQBP010000044.1:0-12810 GCA_038137385.1 Opitutales bacterium
ATTTTTGAGGAGAAAAAGCAAAAGAAAAGCTTCTGGAATGAGGGGAATTTGAAATAAAAAAAAAATGGATTGCTTTGATCCATTTAATCGATGAGAAGAAGGATTGAGGTCGGGTCCCATGCGACAACCTTTGGAAGAACCCCGTCAGGTCCGGAAGGAAGCAGCGGTATTCGCGATCGTTGTGTGCTGTGGGGTGCCTGACCTCTTTTATTTACTTCAATATATCATGCTTCATATTCATTCATTCTTTCACTTGCTCAAATCCATCTGGGAATCAAGGAGTAGAGATTCGAAATAATGACTAAATCGTCCTACCAAGTAATTGCCCGTAGATGGCGCCCCAAGCAATTTTCTGAACTGGTAGGGCAGGATCATGTTGTTCGCACCCTGGGTAATGCTATAGAACTTGGTAGAATTGCTCATGCTTATTTGTTCGTGGGCCCACGGGGTACAGGGAAGACCACATCCGCTCGTTTATTTGCAAAATCCCTAAATTGGGAAAAAGGACCTTCTCTCGAGGTGCCAGAGAATTCAGAAATTGGACAATCCATTATGGATGGCAGGTGTCTTGATGTGATTGAAATTGATGGTGCGTCTAACAATTCCGTAGAACAGGTTAGGGATCTTAGGGACGAATGCCAATACGCACCTTCGCAGTGTCGTTTTAAGATTTATGTAATCGATGAAGTCCACATGCTAAGTCAGCAGGCCTTTAATGCTCTCCTAAAAACCTTGGAGGAACCACCCCCGCATGTAAAATTTGTCTTCGCTACAACGGAGTCTCAAAAAGTTCTGCCCACCATCGTATCTCGGTGTCAGCGATTTGAATTTCGCTCTATTCCCACTCATTTGATTGTGGGCAAATTACAGGAGATTTGTAAGGTGGAAGGCATTGAGGCGGATACGGAAGCTCTCGAGGCGATCGCCCGGATGGCAATGGGAGGAATGCGAGATGCCCAAAGTATCCTAGACCAGATGATTTCTTTTTGTGGAAAAAGGATTGGTCCGAAGGATGTTCTTGAGGTCTATGGTTTGGCATCGGCCCATGATATTGAGTTGCTGGCTAATGCTGTTTTATCGGCTGATTACCAAAGTCTACTTTCGACGACCGACCGTTTTGCAGAGTCTGGGCTCGATTTTTATCGTGCCCTTCTTGACCTATCAGAATATTTCCGTGGCAAGTTACTTACTACACTAGAGACGGAGGGGGACTCCTTGCATCTATATCCGGAGCAGATCACTCGCATTTTGGATGCTTTGCAGGAGGGAGAAAGTTTGGTCAAGCTTGGTCTATCGGAGAAGGCAAATTTTGAAGTCACTTTATTCCGTGGGGTAGAGGCAGGGCGAACCAAGTCCATCGATCAAGTGATTCGGCGCATTTCTCAAAGTTTTCCCGAAGGAGTCAAAAAAAAAAGTCCATCACCTAAGCTGACCAAAGTTTCCCCTACCGAAGCAAACCCTTTGGGCGACCTAGAACCGGTCACTCCCATTACCGAAGAATCTTCCCCTCATACCGCGGAAGCGGTATCGGAAGAGTCAGTGACCAACTCGGTTGAAGAGATTGCACTTCAGGAGCAATCCGAAGAGTATTCAGTTTTGCAGGTAGTGGAGGATTCGAAGGTAGGAAATAAAACCCAAAAAGTTCCAGACTTATCGAAACCCCAAGAAAATCCTTTGCGTACGGAAGATCCCGATCAGATTCTTACAAAGGTGCAAAACTTGCCTGCTGAGATCAGGCAAATTGTAGAGAATGATTTTAAAGGAGAATATGCAGCTATCGAAAGAATTGATCCGGATAAATTAATCTGAGCTTTCCAGAAAATCGTTAGTTTATTCGATTATCTTTCGAAATTCTTTTTCAATTAACCATCCTTTATCAAACCCATCAAGGCTGCGCACGAGGTACCATATAGTGCCATCTGGACTTTGGTGAATTCTTGGATTGCCCGCGTTGTTCATATCGATCAATAAACTCGTCCCAGTGGTAAGCATCGTGTTAGGATCGCTATCTTCACTAGCAAATCGACGTAGGGGAATCTTTTCCGGTGGGTTAGATGGAGAGGGCGGTGAGGAAAGTACAATAACCTCCCGTTTTAACAGGGTGCCTTGCTGGTGGCAATCCATCCACCCCCAAGCGAGAAAAAATAGGCTCGCTTTCCAAGCTACTGCGTAGATCCAGAAAGAAGAACTACGGATATTCCAGGGAAATATCCATAATAAGGATAGTAACCCAAACCAGAATAGAACCGCAAAAGATGATCCCCAAAGGATTTGTAAGTTTTCGGCAAACAAGGGGTTAGTGCGGTCTGGCATTGCTTGAAGTCCGCTTTTCTTCAATGCACTTGCCAAGCTTGAACGGCATTCCCGATTGTCG
Source organism: Opitutales bacterium (assembly GCA_038137385.1). Lineage (GTDB taxonomy): Bacteria > Verrucomicrobiota > Verrucomicrobiia > Opitutales > Seribacteraceae > Chordibacter. Next base: position 2,375 of record JAYQBP010000044.1, read on the forward strand.
GGGTTCAACAGGAGAGACTTTCTAAGGTGTAAAATTGCCCGTCCAAGGTCCGAAAGTCCGTAGTAGATATTCCCCAGGTTGGCGTGCAAATTTGCAGATTGATGTTGGAGCAAGATTTCTTCGTAAAGAGATGCGGCGAGTTGTAGGTCCCCTGATGCTTCCGCTCTTACGGCATCATAAAACTGTCGATCTTGTGATTCGGCACAAAGAGAAGGGTACAAAGTAAAACTTAATATCCCAATCAATATTCGCTGAATTCGTTGGTTCATTTGATCTGTCGAATAATTTGCCTTGCTCGAGAAAAGAGGGAATCTAAAGATTCGTCGGAGCGGTCAGAACCTGCATATTCTTTGGTCTCACAAAGATGAAGGAGTTGAGAAATTTCATCGGTTACATTCGGTGGGAATCCTTGGGTGTGAAGTAAATTGATCAATTCAGAGGTGGATAAAGCAGATATGTTGGTCTTGGGGAAGATCATGGTTATTCTTAACCGAATCATTCTTTTAAGAGATTGGTAAAAGCCATCTCTATCCGTTAACTTGACACAATCCTTGAGTCTTACTTGAAGGGCTTTATCGTTGAGTTTAAGTTTTTCAAGCCACGGGTCTTTGTTTCTCATTTTCCGGAAAAGAAGAAAGACAAAGAGTGTAAAACCTATAATGTTTATGATCCAAAAAAGTTGGGAGTATAAAGGATTAGGGATGTTAATACGGGACACCCACTGGCCAGGTTCTTGCTCAGTTTGGAAAAGGCTAGGGGTGGGGCGTGTGGTTTGACCCGAATTATCCGCAGTATTTAGAACCTCTGGCTTGACCCAATCATCGCTTGGGTCGACCCGCACGGAATGGGTCGAGGAATGGAGTGTTTCGTAAGTTTCCAGTTCAGGGTCAAAAAAGGAAAACTCAATCGTGGGGATTTCCAGTAACCCAGAAATGAGCGGAGTGATCACATAATCGAAACTTTGCTCCCCCCCATACATAGTGGATGATGCTCCATCAAAATGAAAGGCAGGGGGACCGCTCCTGAAGTTTGGACCAAGAGAAAGCTCAGGGGCGGGCATGGCCGAAAAATTACCTTTCCCCTTTATTTTCAAGGTGAGGCGAACAGGGTCTCCTAAAGATACGCGATTCTTATCAACCGATGTGTCGAATGTGAATGAACCAATCGCACCGTTAAAGTTTTCCGGTCTGCCTTTTTGGGGGAGCGGCCGCACTTCCATGCTGATGTTATCCGTCTTTACTTCCAAGCCCTGCTCCCTTCCAAACCCAAAAAAGGGATCATTGAAAAAGGGGCTTTGTAGCGGAGAGTTTCGCTGAGCTTTTACCCGCACCCGTAGGATGGAGGATAAGGAGAAATTTTGTACACCTTTCATCGTGCCTGTCAGGCCAACAGTCCATGAATAAGAAGTGTATGTTTTATTTTTAAGCCTTAGGTTTCTTTGTTCGTTGGGTTGGCCGAGCTCCGTCATAGAAATGCCGACTCCTGTTTTGGTCGGAATTTGTTCGATTCGGGTAACAGGGAGTCGTTCCCACAGAAACAAAGAAATCTGAGCTTCGGTAGTTTCTCCCTCGTAAAGAAAGGTACGGGGGCAGTTGAGCTCAATAAATGCGGCTTCGCGGAGATCCTGCTGCTGTTGTTTCTCAGCAGCTTGTCTGATTCGATCCGACTGGTTGGGGGGGAGTACATTTAATCGGGCAGAAGGAGCGGTAGAAGTATGTTTACCCACCCTCATGGACCAGGAGGGGAAATCAAAAGTTCCTTCATGTTCTGGCGTTACTTGAAAAGTAAGCTCAAAACGGATCGAAGGGACTCCATTAATAAAGGAAGCGGAGCGGAAAGTTCTAGGGTTAGGGGAAAACCTTAAACCGGGAAGGGCGGGAATGGAACCTACAGGAGGTTCCTGAGATCCATGAACTACAACCTTATAAGTGGTTATGTTAGTTAAGGATATTGTGGAGGGCTCAAAGCGGGCTTCGACCCGTAAGGCTTGATTACCCAAGCAGACAAGGCAAGGCATCATGCAAGCAAGGAAAAAGAAGACATTTCTGTTCATGGCCATGATCTCTACCAATCCCGACCAGAGGAACGCATGCTATTCTCGGCATGCTTGGAGTCCATGGGTAGAGGCTTACTGAGGTTTTCTGTATCTTGCAGATATCTTTCGTATGCTGCGTTGATTTCAGGAGAAGCTTCTGGTTCAGACAATTCCTGCTGATTAACTTCATTCTCCTCGCCTGAATTTTCCTCCCGATCTTCTGATTTCACTTCTTCTTGTTCACTTTGTTCAGGCTGTTCTTCCTGTTGTTCGCTTTGTTCAGATTGTGATGATTCGTTACTTGGTTCTTCGTTGAAAACTCCAAACATTAATTTTTCAGAAGGTTTCTCAAAATCTGCCCAAGTTAAATATGCCTTAGTTTCTTCAATGGGGAAGGTAACAACGGCAGCTTCACTTTGAGTGGCGATGGCAACCGAGTGCTGACCGGGTGGGACGACCTGTGCAAAGGATCCATCTTTCTCAGTCAGGAAAGTTGTTTCATTTTCATCAAGGGTGAGATTGCCATTGAGATCGATAAAAATGGTTGCCCCGGGAAGCCCAGATTCATTGAGGTCCTCTTCCCCATCCTGATCGAGGTCATTCCAAACCTTACCCCGGATTACAGGAGCAGCTCTCCAGGGCATAGGAACAAAAAAAGTACCTGGTTTTTCGATTTGAAGATGATGGTTTCTCGACTGAGAAATATCAAGTGGGGGAGGTGGCGGAGGGAAGAGTGGAAGCAGTGGGGGGGAGCTTTTGCTTTGGTTGGACTCCACGAGATGGGAAGCAAGCCTTATTTCATTAGGATAACTTTTGGCAATCCACTCGAAACCAAATATGCCATTTTCCTGACTAGAAATAGCAGGTTCAACCGAGGCATTGTGCTCACCATTACCGTCTTTATCCCAAAAAATAACCGACCTCAGAGTGGGTTCATTTTTATCCTGCTTTCCATTTCCATCAATATCCCTCCATACGACCCCCTGAAAACGGGATATTTGTTCTTCGATTCTTTCCCGGATTTGGTTCTCTAGAGATTCCAAATTTGCAAGGGCTTGGGGATTGGCATCTAGTTGGGCAGCCATACGGTATTTTTCCGCAGCCATTTTCCAAGCTTTTCGAGCTTCGATAACATCCTGATTACGTAAATAAAAATCTGCTTCCTGATAATGTAAGTTGCCCAAAGAATTTAGGGCCTTTGAGTGAATGCTCGGGTTATCCGATTGATCGATGCTAGAATGAAGGAAGGACTTTGCCTTATCCCAAGAGCCAGCAAGGGAATAGGCCAGCCCGGCATTCAGTAAAAGTCTGGCGTCCGGTAGATCGCCTTGGGCGGTGATCGAATCAATCTCAGCAATGTAATATTTAGCGGCCAGGTCTGGTTTGCCGTCCTCCATTGCCTGCTCTGCCTTTTGTACATTCGTTGGCTTGAAAAATCCCATCAACAGAAGTGCGTAGATGAGTCCCCCGCTTCTAGCGATATTTTTAAAACGCAACTTGGAGACCCCACCCATGGCATCAAAGAGTAGGACAATAAATGCGACTAAAATAAATGCCTGATATCGATCAATCGGTATTTCCGAAGTCAATTCCTGAAATTCCGTTTTTTGGACGGAGCGGTTGATAATGCTGAGGAGATGAGAGATACCTTGTCCCGTACTACCTAAAGGAGAATATTCTCCTTTGGTGAAATTGGAAATTTCGCGAAGAATGCTTTCATCCAGTCGGGTGAGGACTTCTTCACCACGTTGATCTTTGTGATAATTGCCAGAGCCGGTAGGAATTTTACTTCCGACATCTGTGCCAACTCCAAGGGTGTATATTTTTAAGCCGTTCTTGTGGGAGACTTTAGCTTGCATTAGTCCCTTACCTTCCAAATCTTCCCCATCAGATATAAGGATAAGGGTCTTATGACTGTCCTTGCCCAAAAAAATCCGAGAAGCTTCTTCGATGGGCTTGCTTAAATCAGTACCCAGAGGTGAAAGGTTTCCCACTTCCAGGCTCGCCAAGGCCTTTTCAAAGGCTAAGTGATCTAAAGTAAGAGGGCAAAAAGTGAAAGATTGATTTGAGAACCCAATGAGGCCAAGTCTACAACCGGCAAATTCGTGCAACCGGTTTGATAACGCCCTTTTTACTTTTTCCAATCGATTTGGCGAAATGTCATCTGCCAGCATGCTTCTGGAAAGATCAATCGCGAACAGCACATCATTACTTTTGTAGGATAGTGTTCTTTGCATAGTTCCCCAGTTCGGCCCTGCAATTCCCAGCAAAATGAAGACGAATGCTAAGAGAAAAAAGAGAAAATTTACCAGGGAATGCCTGCTCGAAAGCCTAGGGATTAGCTGTTGCTTAAGCTTTCTGGCAACCAACTTGTCAAGTCTGGCCAATGCAGTTTTTCGGCTCTTCAAAAAAACAATGTATAAGATTGCTGCTACAATCAGGATTAAAGGAAGAACCTCTGGCCTAAGAAATAAATTCATGGAATTCTTAGGAAAAATGTACGAGAGAGGAGAAACTCTAGGATCAGCAAAACCGATGCAAACCCTAGGGGCCAGATATAGATGTCTTCAAATAATGCATTAATTTGCATTTCCACATCCGATTTTTCCAATCGGTCGATCTCCTCGTAGATGGAACGAAGCGAAGCTTCATCCCGTGCGCGAAAAAATTTACCTCCGGTTGATTGGGCTATCTTTGCGAGGATCTTCTCATCAACAGGGTATTCTGCGTTTCGAATAACGGGGCGCCCTCCTTCTTTCCTAATATCCCGTGTTTCAGGATCCAGGGTATAGGTTCTGGTTATGTTGCTGGAACCTATAGAAATAGTGTGTACCTTAATACCGTCCTTTTGAGCACCGTTAGACAGGGTCAGGGGGCTTATGGTCGGGGTTGGCTCATCTTTTCCATCGGTAAGAAGAATGATCACCTTGGACTTGGATTCTAGGGGTCGTAAGCGATTGATTCCTTCAGCTAAAGCGGATCCGATATTGGTGCCCGTTTTTTCAGTAAGACCAACTCGCATACGCAGTAGGTTTCTCAATAAGTGATCCTTGTCCAAAGTAAGTGCACTAACCAGATAGGACTGCTCAGCAAAAGCGACTAGTCCAATTCGGTCATGCAGTCTCTTTTGGATAAAATCCTCAAGTACTTCCTTGACCACATCCAGACGCGTAACCTCACTCCCTTTGGATTCACTCATGTCGAGGGCAAGCATGGATCCAGATAAATCGACAGCGAGAATAACATCCACCCCGCTTGAAAGTATGGAGCGGGTGCTCCGATCGATCTGGGGTCTGCAGAGGGCAAGGACAAGGAGCGATAGGCTTAGGTATCGGAGAAGGTTGGGGAACCAGAGCCACTTGCTGTACATTCGGTGCCTAAGGACATCTTCAGTAAGCGATATGGTAGGGAAAAGAATGGCAGGTCGAATTGTTTTTTTCCGATTTACTAGCCAAGCTGCTAATGGAAGAAGAAAAAGAAGCGAAGCCCATCCTGGTTCAGACAAAGTCAGACTATTCAAAGTTTCCATTAATTGGATTCTTTTTTTGCAGGATCATTCTGAGGGTATTGATCCTTGGATTTAGATTCCGCATTTTTAATAAATTCACGAGCGGAACGAAGCAAGGCATTCGTTTCTTGATCACCGAAGGGGTGAGATGAATATTTCACTTGATCTCCGAGGGATATAAATTTGCGAAGTGTCTGCTCAAATTCATCTCGTAAAAAGGGGTGAAGCATGACTTCATGCAGGAACTCGTCGCCCGTTTTTTCCAACGCATTAATCTTGAACCTTCGCTCGACATAGAGGCGCAGGATTTCAGAAAGAGAAAAGACGAAGGGCTTAGGTGCGGGTCGAGGAACTTGCTTTTCAAGCGATTCGATTGAATTAATGGCTTCTTCGTAAGCGTCAATTGGAGGGGCGATGATAGCCCTCGTTTCCTCAGGTCTCTTTTTGTTTTTCCAAAACCACAGAAAAGCACCAAGTGCAGATAAAAGAACCACACCAGCAAAGACCCAAGGATAAGCTTGTATGAGTTGGAAGAAATCAAGCAGATATTCCTCCAATTCATTAATCTCTCTGTCGTTTAAAAGCTCCATAAGAAGGGTAATTAAAATCGTGAGTTTTTATTATTTAATTCTCCTTTTTTGACGCATTTGAAAAAAATGTTGTAGAGCACTGAGGTAATCGGTGGAGCTGGAGAAGTCGAAGGAGTCAATGCCTCTTCTCCTAAGTTCGCGGGTGAAGGCATTATTCTTGTGCTCGATCATCTGCCCGTAAGCTAGGCGCAAGGGTTCTTGGGATGTGTCTAAAGTGATCAGTTGTCCCGTTTCAGAATCTTCGAAATCCACCAACCCTACGGAAGGAAGTTTTGTTTCTACCGGATCGTATATCCGTCCACACACCAAATCATGTTTTCTGCGGATCGTGGATATTTGATGTAAAAAAATACGATCGTTTGATTCTTCGTTTTTTTTATTTTGAGCTAAAATGAAGTCAGAAAGAAGAAAAATGACCGATCGTCTTTTGAGCACCTGATTTGCAAAGCGAACGGCCTCGGTTGGGTTCGTGCCGTTGCCCGAATTTTCTCGGAAGAGAATTTCACGCAGTATTCTAAGCACATGTTTTTGTTCCTTTCCCGGTGGAAGGTAAAGTTCCACAGAATCACTAAATAAAAGCAACCCGACCTTGTCTCCATTTTTGGATGCTGAAAAGGCTAAAAGGGCTGCTAGTTCGGCTAACTTCTCGCGCTTGCTTTGCGATTGCGAACCAAAAGAAGTGCTCCGTGAGATGTCGACAGCCAGTAAGATGGTGAGTTCCCTTTCTTCACGGTATTGTTTGACAAAAGGTACCCCCATTTTTGCTGTAACTTTCCAATCAATGGATCGGGCTTCGTCGCCAGGTTGATACTCGCGGACTTCTTCAAAATCGATTCCTTGCCCCTTGAAAGCACTGTGGTAAGAACCGGCAAGTGCTTCTGAGACGAGTCGATTAGAGCGAATTTCAATCTGCTTTACTTTTCGCAAGATTTCCCGGGTAAAATTCGGATCTGGTTCTTTCATCAATACAAATATCCCGCAATAAAGGGGAATTAAAAGAAAAGGGAGAATTAGGGAACAGGTACGCTGTCTAGGATCTTGGCGATGATTTGATCACTGCTTATCTCTTCTGCCTCGGCTTCATAACTTGTGATAATCCGATGCCGCAGAACATCGGGGGCAACATCTTTGATATCCTGGGGGGTAACAAAACTTCTTCCCTGCATAAAAGCTAGAGCTTTGCCCGCCAAAGCCAGGCTGATCGTTGCCCGAGGGGAAGCACCAGAGCGAATGAATGCCTCTAGGTCAGTGGCTCCATGTTCACCAGGTTTTCGACTGGCGAGGACGAGGTCGACGACATACTCTTTAAGTTTGTTATCGATGTAAATCTGATCCACAAGTTTGCGCGAGCGAAGGATGGTCTCGATATCAACTACTTGATTAACCACCTGTTGAGCCGATACATTTGCATTGGCATTCAGTATTTGCAGTTCTTCATCTCGACTGGGATAGTTAACGAGGAGTTTGAAGATAAAACGGTCCATTTGGGCTTCGGGAAGAGAATAGGTTCCTTCCTGATCAATGGGATTTTCAGTCGCAAGAACCATGAAGGGTTCAGGTAAAGGGTAAGACTGGTCACCTATGGTTACTTGTTTTTCTTGCATGCCTTCGAGCAGGGCACTTTGTACCTTAGCGGGAGCACGGTTTATTTCGTCAGCCAATAAAAGGTTGGTAAATATAGGGCCTTTCTCAATGTGAAAATTGCCTTCTTTGGGATTGTAAATCAATGTGCCAACTACATCTGCAGGGAGTAGGTCGGGAGTGAACTGAATCCTTTTGAATTCGGTGGTGATACAGTCCGAAAGGGTTTTAACAGCGAGCGTTTTAGCAAGCCCGGGCATCCCTTCCAAGAGAACATGACCGTTGGTTAAAAGTCCAAGGATAAGACGGTCGACCAAGTACTTTTGGCCGATGATAATTTGGCCGATTTCCTGGGTGAGAAGGGATACCCAGGAAGATTCGCTCTTTATTTTCTCTTGTTCTTCAGGAGACGGGGGTGTGGACTTGTTTTGGATCATAACTAAAAAAACGAAAGCGTAGCGGATGGATTAATTTGTCCAAGGGAAAAGATCATTCATTCAAAAGATGTTTTTCGGCTTGGCTAAGACAACTGGGTTTACGATGATTTCAAAACAAAATCAGTATAAGTTATGATTAAATTAAGCAAAGAATCCAGATACACCTTTTTTTCCCTTCTTGTTATACCGTTAATTTGGATCGGGCTTAACCATTTTGGTTATCTGGACTATTTGAAAGTCAAGTCAGTCGATTTGAGAAAGCAATTTCGGGGGGAGTTGCCACAAAATTTAGGCGATAATTCATTGGAATTTGTAAAGGTAGAAGGAAACCGTACCCTTCCCAAAATTCCCAAAGTTACCTATGTTAATTTTGATGCTGCCACTTTGGCGATGGATGGAGTAGGGGAACGCCCTTGGGACCGTGCTTTTTTTAGGGATACTGCAATGACCTTACTGGAAAAAGGAGGGGCACGGTCCATTGCTTTCGACTTTGGGTTTACTCCCAAAAGCATGTCTCGGATGGTGCCTCCTGAAAACTCCTTCCGAAGCGATTTTGCGATGGGGGAACTGGTGGAGCAATTCCCCAATCAGGTTGTGCTGGGTTGCCTGTATTCTGGGGTGCAAACTCGTTTTGTAAAACCTTCCAATGTGAGCGCAATGCCCCCCTTTTTTTATGAAGGCTTCCGTTCGGATGGTGAAAACTTTGCTTATCCCGAAGCACCAACCTACCCGCTCATTAATTTTAAAAATGGAAATTACATGGGACGTTTGGGATCGTTCTCCGTGCCTCCTTTCCGTGCCCTCGATGAAATTCCGCGATGGGTTCCACTCTGGTACCCTGGGGGCGGAAAAGCTCATGCATACAATTTGCTGGGGGGGAAGAAGGAAGCTCTTAAATTTGAATTATTCAACCAAAATCAAGTAGAAATTCTTAACCAGAAAAAAAATTACGAATTGCTCGTAAACAAGAAAGAACGGCTTTTAGCCGATATTGCCAAGGCAACTACAGATTTGGCCGGATGGACAGAAAAGAAGGAGGTCATAAACCAACGGACTGAAATGTATCAGGGCGTACTAACGCAACTTCAAGGACTGGAGGAGGAAGTCAATACCTTGAAGGGCACACTTGAGGCAGCACCTGCGCTTGCAACCACATTGAATACTCAGATTGCTAATCGACAAAAACAGATTTCTCACTGGTGTTATCAGGTCTTTATGATGAAGGGAAGTGGGGAAGATCAGTTCTATTCGGTGGACCAGTTAAAGAATGAATTTGCGGAACTGGAGGAAGCAATTGGGAACTTCCGAATCACTTTGCAGGCCAATCCTACCTTGTCCGCGATCGTTAAACCCCAGTTGGAAAAGCGGATCATTAGGCGAGATCAACTAAATGAATGGATTGAGGCGATGAACTTGGAGATTACAGATGCTGATTTAAGCAAGGCTTATAAGTTATTGACCGATGAAGTCTTAGCGATGAAAAAACAGCAGGAACCAGTATTCTCTCAGTTTGCTCAGAGTGCATCTGTCTTGAGTGAAATGAGAGAGAAACACTCAACTCTTGAAGGGGGAATAAAGGAGTGCGAAGTTCTATTATCGAGACTTCAAGGTGATGCAGAAACAGAGTTAGTGGAAGTGAATTCAACTCTGCGGTTGGTTTACAAGCAGTTGCCAGGCGAGGGTAACAGTTCTTCCATGCTTGTTAATTCACTACCTAATGAAGTGCCCTTACATAACCATGAGAGGATCTACACCCTCGGCGTGGAAGCACTTCTCGCATATTACGGTATTGGAGATGAACAAGTGGAAATTTCTCCTGCCCGGGACAAGATGACTTTGTATAGTTTATCGGGTGAAAGAATTATTGAAGTTCCTCTCGAAGAAGACCAGTGGATCGAGGTCAACTGGTTCTCATCCTGGACTGAATTATCCACTACCGATGAGTTGAACAGACTTGCCAAAAAGTATTATGCGGAAGAAAATTTTGAAGCTTATTTATCCCTAATGCCAGATTTTTTTAGGCTAACCTTGAATCGGGTCGATGGGATCGATCTTAAAGGCAATGAATCGCTTCTAGAAACGATGAAAAACTTAGGTATTGAGGCGGACTTAATCATTATCGCAGAGAAGCTATTGCAAAAACCTTTTCGGGCCGATCAAGAAGTTCCATCTTATAATCAATGCAGGGCGGTTATTGAAGGAATTAGTTACTACATTATTCCTCCGAGTGTACAGTCAGCCTTTAATCCGATGTGCGGAATGAATAAGGTCTTAGAATACGGGAA
>JAYQBP010000045.1:0-12781 GCA_038137385.1 Opitutales bacterium
CCAGTTGCATTACGAGGAAGCAAGCTCCATTCAGTGGCAGGATCGCTTTCGTACAGTCTTCAATAATTTTGGTCAACAGATGATCAATCCCAACGACGAGTACTGGCAGGCCTTCGAAGCCAATTGGGATTCCGGGGGTGCCTGTACAGCCGTTTTATCGACCCACTCTCCTGAATCCTGTCTGCCCTTAACCGGGCTCACCCAGATTTCTCCCGTACCCGGAGAGGATCCTCTGCTCATTTCGGTAAAAGTAGATGGTCAAGATGTAATTTTCGAAGCCTATGAATTTACCAGAAATTACCGAAAACTCTTTGTCTTTCGTTGCTTTTGGCCGAAGAAACTTTCTCCAGGGCAACCCAATCTATTTCCCCGTGAAGGGTATAGTTTCGATGGCCGAATCAACTCAGCCCTCGAAGGACGCCGTAATGTGGGAGGGACCATGCTTGCCCTAGCCCTAGCCAATGTCGATTCCCCGCAAACTGCGATCAACAAACTCCAGGCTCTGGCAAATCAACGGCTAAGCTTTGGAAATAAGGAAGTTCAATGAACCAACTTTAGCCACTGCCAATCAAACCGATTAAAGAAAATACTACTGCAAACTACTTATTTGGTGGAAAATCCCAGAGGAAGTCAATGATCAGGAATAACTTCGCAAGATCATGAATTTAGGTACTTGGGAAATGTGGCAATGGGCCTTGAAGCATTTCACCAAAGAATCCTTTAGTCTTGCCTAGGGGGGTGCACGGTATGTGGACTTTTCTTCTATACAAAAACTTAGTTTCACTTAGAGGTAATGAATAAAAATTTTGATATAACTATTATTAAAGCCAAACGCTCATGGTTTGATTTAGAGTTTGTTGACTTTTTGAAGTACAAAGATCTTCTTTTTTTATTAATCCGCAGAGACTTTGTAACTAGTTATAAGCAAACCATCCTTGGGCCATTTTGGGTGATTGCTCAGGCTCTTTTAGGAAGTGCGATCTTCACTATCATTTTCGGCAAGATTGCCAATCTTTCAACAGATGGGCATCCAGCGTTTCTCTTTTATTTAAGCGGTATGCTCGGGTGGCAATATTTCGCATCTGTCTACGGTGTTGGATGTAATGCCCTCCAATCAAACTTAATGCTTTTTTCCAAGGTTTATTTCCCTCGATTGATCCCCCCCGTTGGACAAGCAATATTTGCAATATTCAATTTCCTCATCCAATTAGCTGTGTTTTTTATTGCTTTTGTTATTTACCAAAAAACAACCTCTTCGGTTCTCCCCCTTCATTTAATTGGGCTAATATTTATTCCCCTCTTGCTTTTGCAGTCAATAGCACTTGGTCTTGGCATTGGTTTCTTTATCTCCGCATTATCTGTTAAATACAGAGACCTTTCCAGAGTAGCCGGCATGGCTACTCAATTTATATTATATGCATCTCCTGTTATCTATCCAATTTCAGAGATTCCAGAAAAATATCAAGCTTTCATGGCATGGAATCCCCTCGTTTTTATAATCGAATCATATCGAAAAATTTTACTCGGACATTCTTCTGACATCACCCTTGAATTCGCTCTCCCATCAGTGGGATTAACTGTAGTAGTCTTCTTTATTGGTCTAATTCTTTACAACAAAACTCAGAGAACTTACGTCGACTACGTTTAAGCCTGTGGCAGTTATTGAAGTAGAAAACCTTTCCAAGCATTATCGATTGGGTAGTATTGGAGCTACTTCCTTTTTACAAGATTTTGCTAGATTTGGTCGATCCATCGGCCTTCCACTCAAAGAAATCAAAACCAATAACACCTTCACTGCTTTAGACGATGTAAGCTTTAGGGTAGAGGAAGGAGAGGTTCTAGGAATCATAGGTGCCAATGGTGCAGGGAAATCGACCTTGTTAAAAATACTAAGCAGAATAACCGAACCTAGTTCGGGTATAGCAAAGTTAAGTGGCAGGGTTGGTTCCCTTCTTGAAGTTGGTACGGGATTTCATGGTGATATGACAGGTCGGGAAAATGTTTTTCTTAATGGCACACTCTATGGATTAACGCGTTCAGAAATTAAAGCTCAGTTTGATTCAATCGTCGAATTTGCAGAGGTTGAAAAATTCATCGACACACCTGTTAAGCGATATTCGAGTGGTATGTTTGTTAGACTCGCTTTTTCAGTCGCAGCTCACTTACAACCTGAGATTTTGATAGTCGATGAGGTTTTGGCAGTAGGAGATGCTAATTTTCAAAAAAGATGTATCGGCAAGATGAAAGATGTCTCACAGTCTGGAAGAACAGTTCTATTCGTTAGCCATCAAATGCAGGCTGTCTCCAATCTCTGCGACCGAGCGATTTTGCTGAAAAACGGAAAAATCCATTACTCTGGAACCACCGATTCGGCCATCAGTCGCTATTTAGAAGAAAATATTACTTCCTCCTATCAGAAAGCGGGTCTAAGAACGGATCGAACTGGTTCTGGTGAAGCCAAGTTAGAAGAAATTAAACTTATCGAAAATCAAACCAATGAGAAAAAGCGGAGTTGGGTCATAACCACTCAAATCTCATGTAGGGAAAAAGATTACCCGCTAAATGGTTTCCTAAGTCTTGTTATCCATCACGATGGCACTCGTTTGTTTACCATATCCACAATGTGGAAAGAACAAAAAGTCCCACTTCAAAACGGAATGACTCTCAAGTGGGAAATTGATACATCAAGATTAACCACAGGGCAATATACCCTCGATTTCATGATTCAACTGAACCCCGGAGATCAACCAGTCGATTATCTTCTGAATTGCCTGTCCATCGATATGCCGGATTGCGATTATTGGGGCACTGGTAGAAGGCAACACCCAGGCTTGGACAAAATCTTCAATGATTTTACTTTTGAGCAAATTTAATTGGTTAAAAATCTCGCTAAACTAAAATGGTAATCTGGATCACTGGTCTTTCGGGTGCTGGTAAAACCACCCTCGCGAAAGAGATAGTCCGCCAGTTAGCTACTGAGAACAAAGAGCCTATTTTATTAGATGGAGATCAATTACGGGAAATTTTTATTGATTCCACTAATCAAGCTATCTCCGCTCACGATCGTTCATCTCGATTAACTTTGGCTTTGAAATATTCTGGCCTAGCCCGGCTTCTTTCTGAGCAGGGCTTTTGGGTTATTGTCGCCACTATCTCTCTTTTTAAGGAGGTTCATGATTGGAACCGTAAAAATTTCCAAAATTACTATGAAGTATTTCTGGATACCCCTATTGAAGAGTTAAGAAAAAGGGATTCCAAGAAAATCTACAGTCGCTTTTTTGGAAATGAAATTTCCAATGTTGCTGGACTAGACATTGAAGTGGACCAACCGAATTCCCCAGACCTATTAGTACCATTTGACCCCGATAAATCAGTTCAATCCTTGGGCTCAAAAATTGTTTCCGAAGTCAAAACTAGATGTTCACATAATGAAAATTAATAAAAAAGTTACCTTAGCAGGAGATTTTAGCGGATTAGCATCTGCATATTCTCAAAACCGACCCAATTATTGCTCATCTGTTTTAGATTGCCTGCTTGGACTTTTAAATAAGCCTAAATCAGAAATTGATTTTGCTGATGTAGGTGCAGGTACCGGCATTTGGACCCGAATGGTAACAGCTAAAAATTTACATTCAGTAACCGCAGTTGAGCCAAATATTGATATGTATAGTCATGGTAAAAATGACTCTAAGGATTATCAAATTTCATGGATTAATGCACCTGCTGAACAAACTACTCTTGGCAATGAATCAATGGATTGGATAACAATGGCATCAAGCTTCCATTGGACTCAATTTGATATAACCGTAAAAGAATTTCATAGAGTTCTTAGAAAAAATGGAAGATTCACAGCCTTATGGAATCCTAGGTTAATTGAAGTAAATCCCTTGCTTGTTGAGATCGAGAACCACCTCAGGGAATTGAGACCAAATATTAAGCGTGTCTCCTCGGGAAGGTCTGGAATCACTGAGAAACTTACTTTGATGCTCGAAGAATCAGGTTTATTTGAAGATGTGATTTATTTGGAAGGAAAGCATGTTATCAAAATGTCAAAAGACCGATACATGGGTGCGTGGGAATCTGTAAATGACTTACAAGTTCAACTAGGACCAAAAAAATTTAAATCATTCCTATCCTTTGTAGAAAATAAAATCTCAAAAGTAGAATTTATTGAAGCAACATACTTAACCAGGGCATGGTCAGCCCTAAAAAAATAAAATCTCAAATCGAATTTTCAACAAAAGCTAAAACCCTTCTCAATCTTAGAGAGGTTATTAGTTGTGCGAGCATTGCTCCCATCAAATTCTTCAGCGTCAAGGATTGGGAAGAGGGAAAAGAAGGTTGTATAAAATCCGTTCTTTCAACTCTGGGCAATGGCCCTTATATCGTACGATCAAGTTCCAATAACGAGGATTGTCTTCAGCAGTCAAACGCTGGGGCTTTTACTTCAGTTATAAATGTCACAAAGCCTAACCTTGAATCCGCAGTTGAGGAAGTTATTTCCTCTTATGGAAAACCAAACAACGCGGATGAAGTGCTTGTTCAACCCATGCTTGAAGGTGTTAATTTTTCTGGCGTCGCATTCAGTCACGATCCAAACACCTGCTCGCCATATCGTGTAATCAATTGGTCGGAGGGTTCGGACACCTCGAGCATAACCGGAGGAAAACAAGGCGAGACCTGGCAGCAAGCTGCCAGTGGATGCCCAAGTACTCCCCCGAAAATTAAACAAGTAATTCAGCTTATCGAAGAATTACTAGTTTTGTTTGGCGGACAAGCAGTTGATCTCGAATTCGCATTTACAAACAAAGGAAAAAAGGAAAAATTGTGGCTACTCCAAGCTCGACCTCTGATAATGGCAAATAAACCAGAGGCAGATGAGAAACAGGTCGAAAGACTTAAGCTGATCGAGGAAAAAATTCAACAGGGTCTAAAACCTCACCCTTTCTTGATGGGCAAAAGAACCGTCTGGGGAATTATGCCCGACTGGAATCCTGCCGAGATTATTGGAGTCAGACCCAAGCCTCTCGCCCTTTCCTTGTATCGTGACTTGATTACCGATTCTATTTGGGCATACCAGCGCCATAATTACGGGTACAGAAATTTGCGGAGTTTTCCACTCATGCCTCATTTTCTAGGACTTCCCTACATCGATGTACGAGTTTCCTTCAACTCCTTCATACCTGCTGATTTAGATACAAATCTCGCTAATCGATTAGTTGATTATTACATCGATCGGTTACTTTCAGAGCCCAATCTTCACGATAAGATCGAGTTTGAGATCGTATTTTCCTGTTACACACTCGATCTAAAGGATCGCTTAAAAAAACTTGAACATACCAACTTTTCAGAGGCAGAAACTGATCATCTTTCGAATAGTCTAAGAAGTCTCACGAACCGGATTGTCGACAACAAGCACGGACTTTGGCTTAAGGATCAAGAGCGCCTCAAGACTTTGAAGGAGAGAAGAGACTCACTTCTAAACTCAAACACTAATCCTGTTGAACGAGTCTATTGGCTAATCGAAGATTGTAAGAGATATGGCACCCTACCCTTTGCCGGACTTGCGAGAGCAGGCTTCGTGGCCGTACAGATGCTTAATTCTCTCGTCACAGTTGGTGCGATTACGGAAGCTGAAAAAGATCTTTTTATGGCCAGCCTTTCGACTATCAGCGGACAGATGACTCGTGATCGATTCGCTTTGGACAAAACCACTTTCTTGAACCATTATGGTCATTTGAGGCCTGGGACTTACGAAATAACATCGCCCCGCTATGATGAAGACCCTGACTCGTATTTTGACTGGGCTTCCCCCACCCCTTCATTAAATAAAGATATTTCTTTTGCCCTTAGAATAGATCAGTTAAGGAAGATTGAAGGACTCCTAAAAGAGCATGGATTGGAAATGGATGCATTTGGGTTATTCGATTTCATGCAGTCTGCTATAGAAGCTAGGGAATCCGCAAAATTTCATTTTACCCGTAATCTTTCCGACGCATTGTCTTTGATTTCCGAGATCGGGAAAAATATGGATATCGATAAGGAGGATCTATCATTCTGTGACATAAATGTTTTTCAAGAAATGTATATTTCATCGAATGACCCTAAAGAAATGCTCCTCAGCAGTATTGAGTTCGGTAAAGCTTTGCATGATCACACCTGCAAACTTTCATTACCTCCCCTGATTGCGTCTCCAAATGATTTATGGGGATTTAAATGGCCCGAAGCATCTCCCAATTTCATTACTCAAAAAGAAGTAATTGCCGAAGTTTCTGACATTAAAGACAAAAACGCACTCAATGGAAAAATCGTTTGTATTCCCAATGCTGACCCTGGATTTGACTGGCTCTTTTCTCGTTCCATTTCTGGGTTGGTCACAACTTGGGGAGGAGCAAATTCACACATGGCAATTCGAGCTGGAGAACTCTCCCTGCCAGCGGCCATAGGCGTAGGAGAAACTACCTTCAAGAGGGTAAGCGGTGCAGGCAGGGTGCACTTGGATTGCAAAGGTAAAAGAATCGAGGTTCTTAGTTGAAAAGAATCGTTGTCAGCCAGAGAGTAGATGTTGTCGAAAATCGAGCAGAAGCGAGGGACGCCCTTGATCAAAAATTAGTTCAATTCTTCGTTGAGATTGGCTTTCTGACCTACCCAGTACCCAACTCATTAGTGGAATTGCAAAACGGTGAATTACTCAAGTTGTGGCTTCAAGAAATTAAACCTCAAGCAATTGTTTTATCTGGAGGAAACAACATTGGCGACTTCACAAGCAGAGACAAAACCGAGGGTGCACTTATTCGTTACGCATCAAGTGAAAAGCTACCGCTTCTTGGAATTTGCAGGGGCATGCAAATGATCGCTCATTATCATGGTGCTACCCTTGTACCTTTGACGGGACATGTAAGAAAAAGACACCGGTTGGATGGTGAAGTAAGTTGGGAAGTGAACAGTTTTCACGACTTCGCAATTGAAAGTTGTCCAACTAGTTTTAAAGTTTTCGCAACTTGCTCGACAGACGGCAGTATCGAAGGGATTAAACACGATTACTTACCCTGGGAAGGTTGGATGTGGCATCCTGAAAGGGAAGCTAATTTTTGCGAATTGCAGTTAGCGCGAACCCAGCGTCTTTTGATGGGAGAAATTTCTAATTAATTGAGAGCAATCATTTTGGCAGCAGGTAGAGGAAGCCGGATGAAAAACCTGACTGATGAAGTACCGAAATGCATGCTAGAGTTTCGCGGTAAACCATTGATCGAATGGCAACTTGCCAGTCTTAACAAGTCAGGGATTTGTGAAATTGGAATCGTTACCGGATATAAAAAAGAAATCACTGAATCTTTCGGTTTATCCTGCTTCCATAACGAAAAATGGTCGGAGACAAATATGCTCTATTCTCTTTATCAAGCAAGAAATTGGCTGCTCTCAGATGACTGTATCGTCGCTTATTCTGATATTTTTTACACCGAAGCTGCAATTATCCCTTTATTAAATAAAAAATCTGATATCTCCATTACTTATGACCCAAATTGGCTGGATCAATGGTCCAAGAGATTTGCTGACCCTTTGGAGGATGCCGAAACTTTTAATCAAGAGAATGGCTGGCTTACAGAAATAGGCGGACAACCGAAGTCGCTTGATCAAATTAAAGGGCAATACATGGGCATTCTTCAATTTAGTCCAAAGGGATGGGGACAAGTTGAAGATTTTTTAGCACATTTGCCAGAGAGTTTCGATCGATTGGATATGACCTCTCTTCTTTCTAAATTAATTGAAAGAAATGTACCAATTCGAACTATTGCAACATCAGACGAGTGGTACGAATTTGATTCGATGAATGACCTTAAGAATATTTCCTGATGAAAAACTTTTGATGTATCAGACTCTCAAAAATCGTTACTTTCATCTGCGTGATATTTACTTTACTTTTGAGTTCCATCTTCAAGAAAGCAAAAGGCGTTGTGCAGTCAAAAAAGTGTCGCAAAGAATAGTTGGTGAAAATAGGGCACAAAAATCCTTAAACAAGATTGGGTTTTACATTTACAGCAAAAATCATCTCGCACATCTGGAACCTATTTTTAGGCATCTTCCGAAAAATCATTATGAAATTGTCGTTTCTGGAAGCCTGCCAATACCCGATTATCTTTGTGACAAGGATTATAAAATTACCACGGACTTAAAAATATTATCTGCAGGCAAAAAGTTTAAAACACTCGTATCTCTTTATATGATGGCTCCGCCATGGGCTCTAACCGTTTTTTCAAAAGGTCAAGACGAGCAAACGGTCTCAAAGTCTTTTTTTAGGGCATTAGCTGATGAAAATTTACGTATGGTATATTCTCTTGGTGCCTTGCCTTGGAACACATCTGAAGTGATGGCCCACTATGATTCAATGTTTGTTTATGGCAACTATGAGGAACAGCTTTATCGAAAAGCTTTTGACAACAAAATTAGTGTTTTCAAAGTTGGTTATCCAAAATTTGATGACTACTTTAACATGCCTGATCGTGAGCTATCTTGTAAAAAGTTAATCAACCCTGAATTAAAGACCATTCTTTGGCTACCGACTAAAGGCCCCTTATCCTCTGTGCCCAAGTACCGGAGAGCAATTGCAAGATTATGCAAAGACTACAATGTGGTGTTAAAGCCCCACCCTCAAGAAGACTACGCTTTATTGGAAGATATAGAGGCAACCGGGATCATACTTGTGCGGGATTCCGATAGTGCTTCTTATTATAAGATAGCCGACTTTGTTTTTTGTGACTATGGAGGGTCCGCTTTCGGTGCATTGTACACAAACACGCCTTTCTTATTCTTATCTCCTGACAACCCCGAGCAAGATACGAAAAATTTCTGTCAGGAATCACCTGAGGTCGGACTGCGAGAGGATTTTACGACAATTCAAGAACCCGTCTATGAACATATCAAAGAATTGCTTACTAACAATACTCTTTGGGAATTAGACGCCAAAAAAAGAAAAGCAAAATATAAAGAGTTCTTCGAGCCTAACTGTGGTAAAGCTGGTGAATTCGCTGCAATGCTCTTACAAAACAGACTTTCCCAAAATTGATATCATTCTGATATGTGTGGAATTTGTGGATGCCAATCGAGGAACAGTGAATTGCTCAATCCGAAGCTGGTGGTTGATTCTATGATTTCCAATTTAGAACATCGGGGCCCAGATGGGAACGGAACTTATACTTCCAACCACAATTTATTGGCATTGGGACACACCCGTTTATCGATATTTGATTTATCTGAACTCGGGAAACAACCTATGCAGTACATGGATCGCTTCTCCATAACCTTTAACGGTGCAATTTATAATTTCCTAGAACTCCGGCAGGAACTAATTTCTAAGGGTTATATTTTTAAATCTCAATCTGACACTGAAGTCATTTTAGCAGCTTTTGCAGAATGGGGGCATGATTGCGTTCATCGATTCAATGGGATGTGGGCGTTTGCTATTTGGGATAACCTAGAAAAAAAATTGTTTCTTAGCAGAGACAGGTTCGGGGTTAAGCCTTTGTATTACCAATTTTTCAAAGAAAAATGTTTTACTTTTGCATCTGAAATTCATGCGTTCAAATCTTCATATTTTGATCTATCGTTAAATAAGGAACATGTACTTGCATTGCTTCATGAACCATCTTGCTTAGATCCACTGGGTCTCACACCATACGACAACCTGCATCTTTTGCCCGCTGGGCACTCCTTGGTCATAGATAAAAATATCAATTCCTGCAGCCCCTTCAAGTGGTGGAATTTAACTGAGAATGAAATCGACGATTCTGATGAAATAATTGCATCAGAATTTAGCCGCCTATTCGATGAGGCTTGTAAAATCAGACTTCGTAGCGATGCACCATTAGCAACAGCATTAAGTGGAGGACTCGACTCATCTGCAGTATACACAAAGGTAAACGAAGTCGAAACGGATGCATCTAGATTCTGCCCTGGTAATCATAGGTCATGCTACAATATGGCTTTTGAAAACTCATTGGACAGCGAACATGTATTTGCAGAATCAATCGCATCCTACCTTAAACAGACATGTAATTTTGTTTCTATCAAATCTGAAAATTTATGGAATGAATTGTCATTGTTAACTGGTAATTTCGCAGATTTTTCTGTTACACCCTTATCCTGCATTTCTCCTTTATACAGAAAGATTTCTGCTGATAGTTTTAAAATCTCTCTTGATGGTCACGGAGGAGATGAATGCCTAATGGGTTATCCTGATATGATCGAGGCGGCCATCAAAATTGCTACTCCAAAAGAACAGGCATCCCTCCAAACTACTTTGGAAGATATGCTTAAAAACCCAGCATACACCCCAAAACACCATGTGCCTTTTGTTGCTAAAGTTAAAATTGCTATTGGTAAAATTAAAAAAATGGCCGGATTAAAAACCAAGGGCAGATTATCCAACCCAATCGAACAAACAACATGTGCCACTTTAAGCAAAGAAGATTTCAGAGTTCCGGATATAGTAAAAGAGTACAGAGAACGCAGAAGAGAAATGAAAAAGTCTTTTTTTGGTATTCATAAAGCCGCTCTTGAACTGGAACGACTTCCCTTGATTCTCAGAAATTTTGATAAGGCTTCAATGTTTTCGGGAGTTGAAATCCGAGCACCCTTTCTCGACTATCGATTAGTTGAATTTTGCTCTAATTTACCCCTGAGACATAAAATCAATCGCGGATATACAAAATACATACTACGCAAAACAATGGATGGTCATATGCCTCCAGAGATTACATGGAGAAAGCATAAAATTGGTATTAATGCACCTCTCGATCTATGGATGGATAATCAGCATTTTCATAAAAGTTTTAAACAAAACATTGATAATAATGAAGCATTGTTAAGTGAATTATTGGGTATAAAACAAGGAAATGATTCACTTTTTTTAATGACGAACAATGAAATTTCTACTTGTTGGTTTCTTCTGAATCTGACTCTCATAATAAAAGAGCTTTGATGTATAAAATTTTATTCGTAATAAAATATATTCAAACATACTTAATTATCATTAATAATACTATTAGATTATGAATGTATTTCTTTTTGGTAGTAAAAATTTATCAGTTTATGTACTGAAAGAATTATATAAAAATAACTTTAAAATAAAGGGAGTTTTAACTAGAGAAAATGAGCCAAACATGAAGGTATGGCATGAAAAATTAAATCATATGTCTCTAAAACAAGAAGCTTCTTCTTTAGGTATCCCAGTCTATGAATATGTATCAATTAATTCAAATGAATTTGAAAATGTTTTTACTGAACAAAATATAGATTTTGCAATAGGCGTTTTTTGGGGAGAAATTATCAAGGAAAGGATTTTGAATCTTTCGAAATTCGGATTTTATAATCTCCACACTGCATATTTGCCAAGAGACAGAGGATCATTCCCG
Organism: Opitutales bacterium; assembly: GCA_038137385.1. Lineage (GTDB taxonomy): Bacteria > Verrucomicrobiota > Verrucomicrobiia > Opitutales > Seribacteraceae > Chordibacter. The sequence continues at coordinate 11,412 of JAYQBP010000045.1, forward strand.
ATGGCTTGGCCCATAATTAATGGAGAGGAATTTGCCGGTATTACCTTTCATAAAATGGCTAATGGAGTAGATAATGGGCCCATAATACGACAAAAAAAAGTATTTATTGATGTAAATGAAACGGGAAAGTCACTCTATGATAAAGTTACTAAGTCTGGTCTCGAGCTTTTTCAAGAAGTTCTGCCTTCAATCAAAGAATGGAAATTTAAACTTCATCCTCAAAATGAAAATAATGCGTCATACCACCCAAGAGGATATCCCTACGGTGGTTATGTAGATCCATTATGGGATTCGGGAAAAAAAGAACGATTTAAAAGAGCACTTCACTTCCCGCCGTTTGATGGCCATAAAAATGAGCCAAAGCCCTTTATAAAACCTCACAAAACACCTTCTGTGAGAGTAATGATAGGATTTGATTGTGATAGACCTAGGGGTTCTTTTATTGCATCAAAAGAAGGGCAGTTAATGGCGAGACGAAAAATTACATCTCTTGAAAATATCAGTGAGACATTAGAAAAAGAAAAAATACCCAGAACATTTTTTATTTGCGGAAATTTTATTGAAAGTATGGTCCATCACTTTGGCCTATCTCGTTTAAAAAATGCTTTCAAAGCTTGCGGTTCTTTAGTGGAAATCGCAGACCACTCTTTTTCACATAAAACGGTAAAATCGATTAAAACTCGTCCAGATAAAGTCCCAGCAACTTTCAGTGAAATAAGAGAGGAGTTCCAAACAAATACAATTTTGTTCAGTAAGTATTTCGATGGTATGAATATTGAAAATCGTGGTTACAGGACGCCTTTAGGACATAAATACGGCTTAAGGGGTGAGTTTAAGCTGTTAAATGTATTCAAAGATTTAAAAATAAATTACATAAGTTCTGATTTGAGAGATGCTAATGAATCATTACATCCCAAATTAATTTCTGAAGATGGAAACATAAGGCAGCCTTATCGTTATGAAAATGGATTATTAGAGATTCCATCGATTGGTTGGCAAGATACAGCTTTTTCTCAAAACTCAAGTACAGATTTATATGAAATTCCTCCAACAACTTATTCTGATATAATAGAATATTATAAGAATTTGTTTTTAGAAGCTAAACAATTATCCGAAAAACTTAATAGAGATATATTTTTAGGTCTAGTAATGCACCCTTACGATGTCTCATTTTATGATCTAAATAACTCTTTATTTTTAGATTTAAAAAAGAAATTATATTCAATTAACGGAAGTTTCCATACTTATCTGGAAGTTAGTAACCACTACAATGATATATAAAAGAATTAATAATCTTTTTATAATAGTATATAGAAGATAAAATGTTATTTAATACCAAAAAAAGAATCTTAATCCTCTCACCTCATAGT
>JAYQBP010000046.1:0-12762 GCA_038137385.1 Opitutales bacterium
ATTCGAGTCTGGAGTCAAACTTAAGGGCGATCAGATTAACGATCTTCACCGACAGGAACTTGCGTGGGTTTTCCGATGAGCAAGGCCCACTTCTGTAAGAAGAGAGGACGCCCGGCTTGCATGGCTTGGAGTACCAAGAATTTCCAAGGGAAGTCCGACATTTTCAAGTGCGGTTAAGTTACGCATTAAGTGATATTGTTGAAAAACAATTCCCAGCTTTTCTGATCGGGTGCGAGAACGTTTATCCTCGCTCATATTGTGGAGGTTCTCTCCGTCCAACTCAATGGATCCTGAGTCGGGACTATCCAGTCCACCCAGGAGGGAAAGCAGGGTGGATTTTCCGCTGCCGCTCTGGCCAAGAATGGCAATTTTTTCTGCCCGGAATACTTCCAGTTCAACTTGGGTCAGCACCTTGACCTGCCGGTCTCCTTGGGTGAATGACTTACTTATCTTGGAAACTTGGATGATCGGGTTCATTGTGGAAGGTATTGGATCAAGTGCCGGTAAACATTTTCGCAAATTTTCCGGTGTCCTTCAGGGTTAGGGTGAATACGGTCGGGGAGATTCATGTGGGGCTTTCCTCCGACACCTTCGAGTAAAAAGGGGAGCAAAGGAACATTTAATTCATCGGCGAGTTGGGGAAATATATTTTGGAAATTTTCGAAATATTGGATTCCATAATTGGGTGGAATTTTCATCCCAGCCAGGAGGACAGAAACTTTTTTATCGAGAGCTTTTAGGATAATTCTTTTCAAGTTTTCCTTGGAGTCCTCTGGGCTTATGCCCCGCAGTCCATCATTTCCTCCCAGGGCAACAATTAAAAAATTTGGAGGCGACTGAAGATACCAGTTGATGCGCGAGGCACCTCCACTTGTGGTGGATCCAGTCACCCCACCATTGATAACTTCATATCTAAGATTTTTTCCTACGAATTCGGTAATTAATTTTTTTTCAAGAAGGAAGGGATAGGCCTCGCTTGGGGCGATTCCATAACCCTCGGTCAATGAGTCCCCTAAAATGAGGATTCGGAAGGTTGGGGTATGCAAAGCCTCATTCTTGGAAAAGCTATCCACCTGTAGGCTATCGGGTTCTTCTTGGGCACAATTACAAAAGAGAAGCAAGCTTACGGCAGTGATCCAAAGGTTTGCCCATTGAAGGGTTCTAAACATAATTAATTAGTAAAATATTCCATTTAATTTTCACCGATGAGTATAGTTCTCGAATTTCTTAATGAACACGCTTTAAGCATAGATTTTGGCATGTTTATTCTTATAGGTATGGTCCAAGTGATCGTCTATCCGGTTTTTCGTGAAATCCCCAATGATCGCTTTCCAATTTGGCATGCCAGGTATTGCAATCAGATAGGTTGGTTTGTTTTGCCCTTAATGTTTGCCCAACTACTGGATGCTCTTTCTTCGTGTTTCTTTATCGGTAATGATTTGGCTTGGGCACGATTTATTTTCGTTTTAGTGGCTTGGTTTGTTACCTTTTTTGTATCGGCTCCCTGTCACCGTAAGCTGATGAAAGAAGGTAAGAAAAAAGATTTGGTCGATCGATTGATAGACACCAACTTGTGGCGTGCATTCGCATGGTTTGGGTGCTTGGTTTGTTCGTGGTTACAGTATTAATGAGCCATCAAAAATTAAAGTTGGAGGAAAAAGAATGTATCCGGTGCGGACGCCCCTTCCGTAATCGGAAAAAATGGATTATCCGTGGGATTTGGAATCAAATTCTTTATTGTTCAGAAAAATGCAGACGGACCAAAGGATAACCCGTGATTCTTTCTCCACTACAGTGTGGTGGATTAAGCGGGACTTTCGGGTAACGGATAATCACTGCCTCTATCTCGCCGTTCATTCATCAAAAGAGGTGATCCCTTTCTTCTGCTGGGAACCCCATGTCTTGGAAGCTGGGGATTATGGAGTTTTTCATCTTCAAGCTCAGTGGCAGGCACTCAGGGGGCTTTCCGCAAGTTTACATAGAAGGGGCTCGGGTCTGTACGAGTGTAGCGGAATGGTGGTGGAGCAATTGGAAGCTCTTTACCAAAAGCATCCCTTTCAATGTTTACGATCCTATCAAGAGACTGGGAATACGGTTACCTACCAAAGGGATTTAGCGGTTCGGGCATGGTGCCGTTCCCGTGGTGTTGCCTGGAAAGAATCGATCGGTTCCACTGTGGTGCGTGGAATGAATGCCGAGCAAAAAAGAAAAGTTTTGGGCAAGGGTCCTCGGGGAAGGTTGGAAGTTTTACCTGTTCCCAATCATTTATCTCCGCCAAAATCAATCGATCTTTTCTCGGATCCTATTGAATGGAAAGATCTGTGTGCAAGGTTCAATAAGTTCAGGGGAAGCCCCCTTTGTTCGAGTTTGCAAACCGTCAACGAGAGATCTGCATGGCAAACACTTGATAGCTTTCTTGAAGAGCGCGGCTTAGCTTATTCTGGGGGAATCTCTTCCCCCAATACCGCTTTTTCGGCTGGATCCAGGCTTTCTCCCCACCTTGCTTGGGGAACCATCAGTTCGGGCAGCGTTTTCCTTGCCCTGGACCAAAGAAGGGATGAACTGTCTGCATGCCCCAATCCGGGTGCCTGGAAGAGAAGTCTTCGTGCATTTGAATCACGTCTCCACTGGCGTGATCATTTTATTCAACGGTTGGAAGGATTTCCCGCGATGGAGTTTTCTTCCATCAATCCAGTATACAATTCAATCGAATATAGGGATGACTCAAACGATCTTGCTTGTTGGATAGCAGGGCGTACTGGGTATCCATTAATCGATGCTTGTATGCGATGCCTACAACACACTGGCTTCCTGAATTTTAGAATGCGGGCAATGGTGGTAAGCTTTGCCTGCTTCGGTCTGCACCTATCATGGAAGACAATTCACGGGTCTCTCGCCCGATTGTTTTTCGATTACGAACCAGGTATTCACCGTTCACAGTTACAGATGCAGGCTGGAATTACCGGAATCAATGCAATTCGTGTCTACAGCCCATCCAAGCAACTCTTGGATCACGATCCCGATTGTCATTTTGTTAAAAAATGGGTGCCTGAACTGCAGAATTATACAGCTGTGGAAATCGCCCATGCTGAGGAACTGAATTTGAGAGGGTACACCGCACCCTGGGTGATGCTCAAAGAGCAGGCCAAGAAAATGAAAGACCAAATCTTTTCTATCCGTAAGAGTATGGAGGGCAGGAGCTCCAGCCAGCAAATGTTACAAAAGCACGGCTCGACCAAGCGAATGAATCCAAGGAAGAAGACGAAAAAAAAGGAAGAACAGATGGCTTTTTTCAAAGACTAAGGCCACTTACACTGCGCAGGTCGCATCGTAAGTCTTCCATGGACCTTAATCCACGAAGCCATTTTCGAGGAACCCCACAGCCCATTCCTAGAACTCCGCCCACGACTACAGCCCGATGGCAATTATCTCCCCCAGCCTTGGCATTTTGCAAAAGAGCGAGGGAAAAATCGTCATGGTATTTCCAAGTAAAATATAAAGAGGAGATAAAAGATTCTGGCAGGTAACATGCCGAGGAAAGTTTCTCACCAACCACCACTCGATCGGGTATATCAATCCAATTCATAAACCTAGATACAGAAAGTCCTGGAATGGGAAGTTCGGTGAGAACTTTATGTATTGGAGAACCCGCAGAAACATGGATAAGAATGCGGGTGAAATCAGCTGCCGCTCGCAAGGCGAGCTCATGATCATGAGTGGCACGAACCAAAGCTACAGCATAGTCAATCAATGTGGATGGATGAGTAATCTCAATGGCTTCCAATCCGGCCAGTAATCCGGGGATGAGGCTGAGTGCACCGATATGGTAGTCTGCACTGGAACAGGATGAAAATGATTTCCCCCTCGCGTATTGGGTGAAAAAATTCCTGTGGTATTCTTCAGCATAAGTGTCGCTATGCCAGTCGGGTGTAAGCATAAGATCGACATACCTGCGGAGCCATTCATCCAAGTCGTACTTCCCATTAAGAATGATCCATCGGTATAATTCGACGGATAATTTTAAATTCAGGGTATTTTCCCCAGCTTTTAGGAATTGGTGATAATGAACATCTTTTCTTCCCCAGTATTTTTTTTGATGGTGCAAAATATCGGCCTTCGGTCCGATCGGCTCGTAATGGGACCTCCAAAGAATACTGTTTGGGTGAGGGTTTTTCGGGGGGAGATAGTCATCAAAATCTCCGTAATCCAAATCTAAGGCATTCCGGTCGTAATACCAGTGTACAGGCATGGCGATGGCATCCCCAACGAGAGATCCTAGAAACGAATTTTGTAAGCTCATTACATAACAAACTAACTGGGATTGTGGGATGGACAAATTACCATCTTATGAAACTATCTTTTTAAGATATGGGAATGACCTTGTTCTACGATGAGATTTATTCATCCGGGCTGGACCGAACGGCCCGTTTCCCCGTTGATCGATATTCTCTTATTGCCGATCGTATTCAACGCTTCGACAAAGATCAATTGATTGAGATAAAACAACCCCGTCTAGCTAGACGGGAGGAAGTTTTGTACACTCATGATTCTCACTTTGTTGATCGTTTTTTGTCTCAGAATTTAGAGGAAGATGAAATTCGTAGGATTGGTTTGCGCCCATGGAAACCCGAAATTGTGGAACGTACCATGCGTTTGGTTGGTGGGGCACTTGATGGGCTGGATTTACTGGATCAGGGTGAGAAGATTGCCGGAAATATGGCCGGGGGTACTCATCATGCATTTCGAAAAGAGGGAGCTGGATATTGCATATTCAATGATCTCGCAATTTGTGCTGAGGTTGCCCTTCGCCGGGCTCAGGCAAAACATATTCTGATTCTGGATCTTGATGTTCACCAGGGAGATGGTACCGCCTCGATCTTTGAGGAAGATGACCGGGTGTACACCGTCTCACTTCATGGTCAGGATAACTTTCCCTTCCGTAAGAAGAACAGCGATTTTGACCTTGGTTTTCCCAAGGGAACTGGAGATGAAGAGTTTCTACTGGGATTGGAGCAAACCCTTAATCAAATGAGTGATCTTCATTTTGATCTGGTTTTCTTTCAGGCTGGAGTGGATGGTTTAAAAGAGGATGCCCTTGGGTTACTCAACCTAACCAGAGAAGGCATGCAGTTACGTAACCAAATGGTTTTTGAGTGGAGAAAGAGAAATGAATTACCCCTTCTCATTTTTATGGGAGGAGGTTACTCTAACCCTATCGATTCTACGGTGAATGCATTTACCGATCTTTTTTTGGAGGCAGCCCGGCAATACCAACTTTGCTCATAGAGGAATTAGTTATCTTCCAAAGCCGAAGAGTCTTGTTCGCTTTTCGAGGAAAAAATACTTTGGGCAAAGGAGACAAAAAATAATCCAATATGCATAAATGTTGGCAATGCGGCAGATACGCCCATAATCAGACCAAAGTAAATATTCTTGGCATTTTCCCGACCGGTTGGGTCCTGAATCGCCTGGATCGCTCGGTTGGTATATTTGGTTCCTCTTTCCGCCAACTCTTCGGGAGCAGATTCCCATAAACTAATCATCCAACCTCCGAATGTGAAAACAAACAAGACCCAAAAAGTGGCGAGGATGGCGATGACTAAATCGAGGGAAAGATGAAAAATATATTCAGATGTTTGGGTGGTGGCCAAGGCACGCCGGATAATCCAGATTGTTACAAAAAACGACAGGCTATCAAAAAGGGCTCCTAGTAAACCGACTGGAATTTGAAGCTTCATGTAATGTGCCGCCTCATGGGTCATCATGTATTGAGGAAATGCGGTGTAGATTGCCCACCAGTAACAGGAAACATTCAAAAAAATGAAAAACCCAAAAAGAATAGGAAAAAAAACTTGGATGGGTCCACTTCTGCGTTCATAAAGATCAAGGATCTGATGAAGGGCGACCCGCCAATGCTTGATTATCACTTCCACATAAAAATTTTAATTCATACGTTTGTGCGAAGACAACGCAGATCTGCTTGATTCAATTCAATGAACATGGGTAGAAAGCAATGTGAGATTATCATCCATGATTCCCCGACTCTTTTATCCTTCCAATCTTTATCGATTAATATTCCTGGTTGGCTTTGCCCTGTTTGGTTTGGTCTGTGCTGCAAGGCAAGGCAAAATGGAGGGTATCCTTTCATCGAAAGGAGATTCCTGGATTGAAGTTTTAAATGATGCCAATCAGTTGCATAGGTTTATTCCTCAGTGGCACGGGAAAGGACCTGCTAACGGGGGGCACTTTAATCAAGAAACCCTCCAATTGATTAACGAAATTGTAGTTGGCAACCGGGTTGAGGTGGAGTGGTTCTATGATGGCTTTTTACGAATGGTCGATGCCGAGATTCTCCATCCTAACAAACGCCAAGGTGAGTTTGTTGGATACATTGTAAACATGAGTAACCGGTGGGTTGACATTCAAAATATAGATGAAGGCAAACCCTGGAGGTTTTATTTACCTTGGGTTGGTGGGCTGCCTCATCAAGGAGGCGGATATGACCAGAAAGTTCTTGATGAATTCAAAAAGCACGAACCTACGGATCCCATTAGATTTTCCTGGGCTTACTATGATCGACCTACCGTGGTCTCGGTGTTTGAGAATCTTACTGATTTGACTTTACCTTTTTGGGTAGGAAAAAAAATTCAACCTCGAAGAATTCCAAGTAAAAGGTCTGCCCTTGCACCAGATACTGGAAAAAATGAAAAACTTTCTTCTGACGGCAGCCCTTTCGAGCAAGCCGGGGGCAGTCCTTTCGAGCAGGCCGGAGGCAGTCCCTTCGAGCAGACCGTGGGCAGTCCTTTTGAGCAGACCGGAGGCAGCCCTTTCGAGCAAGCCGGGGGCAGTCCTTTCGAGCAAGCCGGGGGCAGTCCCTTCGAGCAGACCGGAGGCAGTCCTTTTGAGCAGGCCGGAGGCAGTCCTTTTGAGCAGGCCGGAGGCGGTCCTTTTGAGCAAGCCGGAGGCAGTGGGGAATCCATGTCTAATCCCTTTGAAAACCCGGAACTTAAAGATCAAGAGGGAATAACGCCGGGTAGCAAGGCGGTTGAAAATCCTACCAATCAGAAAAGAAACCCTTTTGATCTATCGGAAGATTGATCTATCAATATATTGGCTGGAGTTGGGTAAAAAAAGGCTAGGGGGATTCAATTCATTTTCACCCTTTTGGTTTTGGATAATGAGATTTAAACCATTGGAAATGGACCATTCGGATGATAAAGCCTTACCCGATTGCCAAGACCGGTGAATACGCTTCCTTTTACTTGAAATACGATCCTCCAAATTAATGACTCCAGTCCCCGTCATTTCACTCCAAAGAATATCGTGAATTTCACCATTCTTATTAAGAGCGATGATTTCAACTGCACCAGAATTTTTAGTGGGCAAAGGTTTGGAGGAGAGGGATATTTCCTTAGATAAGGAAAGTTCCTTTGCTTTAACCAAGGCCTCTTTCTGGTAACTCTCAAAAGACGGTTGGTATCGTTCATTGAGGATATTTCCGTCAAAATTTCTTATAGCTAATTCATGGATATCCGAGGACCAAACTGGGGTTATACGGTTACTTCTTCGGTCCACGCAATAAACCTGGGATTGCTTGAATGGCTTGGTAGCATTCGTCTATGGCTTCTGCTAAACCAATGGGTGAGGCTGGATGGATGTTTTCGGATGATTCATTTTCCAGAACATAGACCACTAAACCCTCGGTTCTCGGATAATAGCAAACTTGATTTCCCATCAGTTGACCGTTCTCATCAAACCTTCCTTCCTCCTCGAGCAGTTCCTCCTTGGTTAAGTGATTTTGTCCACGTGGGTGAAAATAGGTTCGGTAAGGTCCCACAGGGATGCCTTTGGAAAAAGTGGCCTCTAATCGGATATTATTTTTTACAGGAATGTCGCCAAGATTAAGCCCTTCTTTCCTAGTTTTTTCAAAGTAACGAAAGACTTCGGCATTGGACATTGGATAATAAATCGAGAAATTACCCTCCAATTCATTTTCAAAATAGTTTTTCTCGTAAAGTAATTCACCCGCTCTTCCAAAGGAGGAAAAGGTTCCTTCACGATTTCCTTTGTCAAACGAACCAACCAGTTTTCTTAGTCCGTTGGATTGCCAAAAGAAGAAGGCACCATGTTTGAGACCATCGACGAATCCGATTTCAAATCTTTTATTCCCATTTGGGTGGTTTTCCGAGACCCGAGCATATTTCCACTTTCCGATAGGTTCGTCATCTCCTGCTTTGTAGATCCTTGAAGTCCCATCTGCATCTAACCGATATTCGAGGAATTGGGTAGAAATATGTTCTTCACTTGAACAACCAAGGAACCAAAACAAAACTCCCGCGGTGAGGAATGGAAGAACGGACCAAGAAAAATGCCTGTTTGAATGGTGAAGCACGCTATTTTTACCTATACTTTCATGAAAGTTTTGGGCAATGGAAAATTTATTCAAGTCGTTCCCTTACCTGTCTGGCGACTTCCATAACATCCTTGGCTGGTACCGTGATTACGCCTGATGGTTTACCACCTTCTTTGCGGAATGCGGTAATTCCGATCCAAGCAGCAGACTGATCAAAAACGGGAGTTCCTGGAGTCACATTCTCGATCACATAATAATCTCTGGGTTTATCAATTACTGCATTTACCCAACCCCGCTGTAGGGTAGATTTTCTATACAGATTTCTTCCCAGTTTGCCTAGGGAAACCACTTCATCTAGAATCTGAATTTCGAGTCTTTGTTTGGGGTCGTAGTCAATTTCTTCAAATATGGGTAAATTTGAATTTTTTGGCCCTTTATTTTGAGGTCGTATAAAGGCGAGGTCCAAGTCCTCATCTTTAAGTAAAAAATCTGCAGGAACCTCCGAGCCATCTGGTTGTAAGATCAGAACTTCCGTATAGTTTACATTGATATCGGCACCCCCTCTCATTCTGGCAAGGATGGAGTCTGTCGGGTCGATATCATTCAATGACAAAACCGTCAGGCCATCCTTCCCAATGATGGTTCCGAGAGCTTCTAGTTTTCTTTCCGAAGGAGGAAAACTTCTACCACCCGCACTGATCTCGATGCGCACGGTTGCTGAAACCCAAGTTACCGAGTTTGATTTTTCTTCAAGAAGTTTTCGCCAAGTCAATAACTTGGTTTTTTCTGAGCCAGCATAGCCTGTCCCGGCACAAAAAAACATCGTCCAAAGAAAGCAGGAGAATGGATTAAAAAAAATTTTCATGATGGGTCCCATTCGGGTTGAATTTCTAAAAATAAGGTATGGATTCCTCTTTGAATAAAAAAGATAACCTGATTAGTTTTTTTTTCTTTCATCTGAGTCATCAACCTCGCCAGTTCATCGGTGTTGGATAGTCGATTCCCATTGATCTTTAGGAGAAGATCGCCTTGTCGTAGCCCACCCAGAGCGGCCCATCCAGCAGATTCTACATTCTCAACCAATAAACCATGCTCAGATGGATTCATTCTAAGAAACACACGATCCGCGAAGGAGAGAGTGCGGGCGGTGTATTCGAGGTCTTCATCTTCGAATTCAGGTAGCTCTTTAGACGGGGTTGGCCGTTTTTCTAATTGGGCGATGATTTCTACTTTTTCCCCCTCTCTCCATACCTCCAACTTTACTTTGGAATCTACCCGGTATTGTTTGATCATATTTCCAAACACTTCGACATCCTCGGGTCGGTAGGCTTGAATGATTTGACCATCGATACGAAAGATTAAATCACCGGTCAAAAGACCTGCTTTTTCAGCCGGTGTATCAGGGAATATTTGTGATAACCTTACTCCTCGACTTGATTTTTTCAAGCCCAAGGCTTCGGCTAAATCATTGGTTAATACTTGGGTGCTAACCCCCAACCATGGCTTCCATGCCTCGAGAGGTCTTTTTTCGTCTGCTTCTGGGCCAATTTTTATAACCGTTAGGTAGGTAGCTAAATTGCGTTCAAATTTGACCAATACGGCAACCGGTGACGATTGATCTTTGGTGACCTTTCGGGTTACCTCCTGAAGATCTAGGGTTCGGTCTATTTTTATCCCATTGATTTCCGTAATTACATCATTTCCAATAAGCCTAGGTTTGGCACTGAAAGATGGTCCGCCTTGAGCCACGCTATGTATTTGCACCCCTTTTTGGCTGCCCCTCCTTGCTTCAAGAGAAGAGAGCAGGGTAAAGTCTCGAACGGTCAGTCCCCATTGTTTGATCTCTTTTTCTGGTTGATAAGCAGGTTGGCGTTTTTCAGTCACCAATTTCCATTTCATATTTTTTGTACCTCGATAGCCAGTTAAGCTCACCTGTTTTCCTGGAGGAAGGGAAGAAATGATTTGATGAAAAGGCGGGAGGTCTTCTGGAATTCTTGCATTTACCTTTTGGCCTTGAAGAGAAGTAATTATATCTCCAGGCAAAAACCCGGCAGACTCAGCGGGAGATCCATCGATAATTCCGGAAATTAAAATGCCTGCAGTTGAATCCTTCAATGAGGGTTGGCATTCTAAACCGATCCATGATCGTTCAATGTATCCCTTTTCGGCGAGTTCAAGGGCCACGCGTTTGGCCAAGTTGGATGGAATAGCCCCCCCCAGGCTGGCAATGGCCACTTCATTGATCCCAATGATTTCTCCCCTTTGATTGACCAGTGGGCCACCGCTATTGCCGGGGAAAATGATGGCATCATGGCCCAACCAACGAACTAACTCTCCTACATTCTCACCATCCAGCCGGAAGGAAGATGAACGATTGGAGATCAGGGCAAGGTTGGAAATAATTCCACGGGTCACGGATTGAGATAAACCGGCTGGGCTTCCCATTGCGAAGCAGGTATCTCCCACTCTTACCAAATCAGAGTCCGCAAAAGAGGCGGTTTTCAAAGGGGCCGCATTGTTGGCTCGATCCTTTAAACGAAGACGGAGGACGGCGAGGTCAGTCAATGCATCAGCTCCAATCAAGTCTGCCCCGACTTCTTCGCCATCGTGTAACCTACAGTTCAGCCGGGTGGCTTTTCCCGCGACATGATGATTGGTAACCACGAGCCCGGAGTTATCAATGATTACCCCACTACCAGATGATCCTGACTTTTGCATTCTTCCATTGGATCCTCTTTCGGAAACAACCTCTATTCTGACAATAGCTTTGTAAACTGAGTTGACTTGGTCGCTAAGCACCATGGGTTCATTTCCAGCAAGAATCCAGCGGGGAAGTAGAAACAAGAAAATACAGAGGTGGATTTTTTTTAATTTTAACATGGGATTCGAAGCGTTGCCAAAAAGTGAAATCGTCCATTCAAGCGTGGCAGTTGGTAAAAAGAGGTTCTTGCCCTTACCCTCAACTAAAGGCAAGAATCAACTTACCAGAATCAATTGAAAGAAGAGAAAAACAGAAAGGTTTTATTATCTTCCGGGCAGCAAAAGCTAATGGGAGTTACCTTGAGCGTGGTTTGTATGGCCATACTGTTTGCTTTGAGTGCTTGTACGATTCACTATCTTGGATGCTTTCTTGCCTATTTTTCAAATGTTCTTTGGCCCCTGGCGATCGCTTCAATCCTCGCTATTCTTTTACGACCACTCGTCCAATGGATCGAGCAAAGATTTAGATTAAACCAGTCTCTTTCGATTCTGCTTCTCTATATTCTTGTTCTAGGATTTGGATTTTTTGCTCTCTGGGGAGTGGGAGGAGAAGTCATCAAGCAATCCAGAGAATTGATTGATTCCTCGATTGATTGGCCGGATAGAATGGAACAAAAAATCAAGCAATCCTTGAGCCCGGCAACCTGGGAAGCCATTTCCGAAAAGGTTCATCAATTAAAAAAGGATTGGAAGCAAGGATTGAGTGATCTTCTGCATGGCGTGCCCGAAATCTCTCAAACTTCAGCCCGTGCTTTTCAGGATGCATGGTCTGGAGTTCGGTCCTTTCTATCTTTTTTCATGTTGTTTGCCATTGTTCCAATTTACTTATTCTACTTCCTTAGTTCCAGACGAGATTATCTCTCAGAATTAGTTGGGCAGCTTGGTTTTATACGCAGCGATATACGGCAAGACTTAACTTTTTTAACTCATCAGTTTAAGCAAATACTGGAGGTGTTTTTTAGGGGGCAATTAATCATCGGTCTACTTATGGGAATTGGGTATACATTAGGGTTCTATCTGTCCGGGTTGAAATTTGCCATCGCTTTAGGGTTGGTTTTTGGGCTTCTTAATATCGTGCCCTTTTTGGGTTCTGTTCTGGGTTTTTTAACCGTCCTTGCCGTTTCCTATTTACAATCCGATGGTATTCTTGAAACCGGTCAGTGGAATATACTTTTGGGTTGTGGTCTTACCTTTGCCATCGTGCAAATTTTGGAAAGCTATGTTTTGAGCCCCCGAGTTATGGGAGATCGAACAGGTTTACATCCGGTGGTTATTATTGCCTCCGTCTTTTTCTGGGGCACTGCGTTTGATGGTCTACTTGGGATGATTTTAGGAATCCCGCTCACCGCTTTTTTGACCGTTTTTTGGCGGTTACTAAGAAAAAAATACCTACCTGCTTGAATCAAATCATCCCTTGGTCGATTGATTTTCTTGGGTGGTTACGGGTTTTTTGTGCGCAAGATTACCTTGAAAGGTTGGGTGGGTTTCGAAATGAAAGAGGATAACCCCTATATTTAATTGGCTAAACAAGACAAAGATTTTGTTCATTTGCATGTTCATTCAGATTACAGCCTGCTTGATGGTTGCTGTCGAATGGATCGTTTGATGGATCGAGCGGTTGAGTTGGGTATGTCCGCGATGGCCTTGAC